>NZ_JBAWFH010000040.1:0-13735 GCF_049591685.1 Rhodococcus sp. (in: high G+C Gram-positive bacteria)
CCACCGAACGTGACGAGGGTGAAATCGCGTACGTCGAGTCCGCGCTTCACCGAAATCTGGCGCAGTGCGTTGGCCTGGTTCCAGGCGGACACCTCGAGGATGCCGGTTCCGCATGCCTCTACTTCGAGCGAGAGCTGATGCGCCAGCTCTTCGATGCCCTTGCGTGCCAGGTCGGTGTCGAGGGGAATCTCGCCGCCGAGCAGGTGGGGAGGTATCCGGCCGAGCAGAACATGGGCGTCGGTGATGGTCGGAGCGGAACCACCGTTGCCGTAGCACATCGGGCCGGGATCGGCGCCTGCCGAGTGCGGTCCGACGCGCAGCGTGCCCTCGGGCGTCATCCACGCAATGGAGCCGCCGCCGGCACCGACGGTGACAACGTCGATCATCGGGATCTTCGACGGGTAATTGCCGACGCGTCCCTCGGTGGTCAAGGCGGGTTCGCCGCGCACCACGACGGTGACGTCGGTGGAGGTGCCGCCGCCGTCGCAGGTGAGGACCTGTTCGACGCCTGCTGCGCTGGCCACGAGGGCTGCGCCGAGGGCGCCGGCCGCGGGACCGGACAGAACCGTCGTGATGGGCTGGTGAACAACCTCTTTGGCGGACAGAACGCCGCCGTTGGACTTCATGACGTAGAACGGAACGTCGCGAGCGTCGCCCGATTCGGTCGCGAACTCGCGCAGGCGGTTTGCGATGTTGTTGACGTAGCTGCGGATGTTCGGCTTGACCGCGGCGTCGACCAATGTGGTGATGGCGCGCTCGAACTCGCGGTATTCGCGCAGAACCTCGGTCGAGATGCTGACGGTCGCCTCGGGGTACTCCTCGAGCAGAATGTCGCGCACGCGCTGCTCGTGATCGGGGTTGGCGTAGGAGTGCACGAGACACACGCCGAGCGTCTTGACGCCCTCGGTCTTGAAGAACTGTGCCGCGGCGCGAACGTCGTCGTCGTTGAGCGGGCGGATCTCTCTGCCGTCGAACGACAGTCGACCACGGATGGTCCGTACGCGGTGCGCCGGCACGATGCGGTCGGGTTTGACCCAGAAGTAGGAGTTGCCGTAGCCGTCGGGAACGGACTGCCGCGCGATCTCGAGCACGTGCTCGTATCCCTCGGTGGTAATGAACCCGAGGTTCTCGACCTTGCCTTCGAGCAGCTTGTTGGTCGCAACGGTGGTGCCGTGGCTGACTGCGCTGAGCGAATCGCCGGAGACACCGAGCTGACGGAGCACCTTGTCGATACCTGTCAGGAACCCCTCGGCCGGATCGCTGGGGGTGGAGGGCGTTTTCGTGGTGACCATGGCACCGGACTCCTCGTCCACTGCCACGACATCGGTGAATGTACCGCCGGTGTCGATGCCGACCCGAATCTTTCTTGGCTCCACGGTTCCTCCTTGAATTGGGTTCGTAGCCTGGCTTCGTTCGTAGGCGTCGAGTCCGTTGGTCGGATCGGTGGGTGCCTGACGTGTACTCATATTCGACCCGTTCGCGGCGCCAGTATCTTTGTCACAAGGTGCCAAACTCCGGCCCCACATTTGAGCTCCGCCCGCTCTGCAGAACCTCGAAACTTGGCACATGAACGCAGAAGGCCGCCCACCCGAACACAGGTGAGCGGCCTTCTGCTCGAAAACAGATCTACCTACGAGCCAAGAACCCACCCAGCGCGACGCCGGCCAAGGCAATGCCTGCGCCTGCGAGTGCCGCGATCAACGCATTCTGTACGGGCTGCGGTGCAGCCGCAGCAAGTGGTCGACCAGCTGAGGCGGGAAGAGGAGCGGGGGCAGCAGTTCCCGATGAACTTACTTCCGCTGCTGCAGCGGCAGCCTCGGGAACACCGTTGGCGATGACGCCGTCGAGCCCGTTGAAGAACACTCCGGCCATTTTCTTGGCGACACCGGTGATCATACGCTGACCGACCCCGCCGACCATGCCGCCGACGACGGCATCGGCGTCGTAACTGAGCAGTGTGCCGCCGCCCTCGATGGGCTCGAGCTTGATGGTGACATCAGCGCGAACAGTGCCGGGCGCACCCGCACCGGAGGCAGTCATCACGAACGAGTCGGGCCGATTCTGCTGGGACAGAACCACTTCACCGTCATACGTGCCCTTGATCGCGGCAACGCCGGCCGTGACCGAGAGCTTGTAGTGGTCGTCGGACAACTGCTCGAGCGACTGCACGCCGGGGATCGTTGCAGCCAGCACGCGGCCGTCCTGCATGCTGTCGTACACCTCGGTGGGAGGTGCGGTCAGCGTTGCAGTGCCTGCGATTCTCATGAGTTCTCCTGTAGTGCTGAGTGAGTGAGCCGTAGCTCGAACAGGTCGGATGGGGAGATGGGCATCGAGGTGATCGGGAAGCCCTCGGCGTCTTCGACCGCTGCCGCGATGACCGCGGAGGTGGGGATGACGCCCGCTTCGCCCGCGCCCTTCATCCCGAGTGGGTTGAGTCCGGACGGGGTGACGGTGTGGTCCATCTCGATGGTGTCGGGAACCTCGGTGACGAATGGCATGAGGAAATCCATGAACGACGCGTTGAGCAACTGCCCGTGCTCGTCGTAGACGATCTTCTCGTACAGCGCACCGCCGATACCCTGGGCGACGCCGCCGTGAATTTGACCTTCGACGATGCGGGGGTTGATGACATTGCCGCAGTCGTGCACCACGGCGTACCGCTCGACGTAAATCTCTGCGGTCACGGGGTCGGTTTCCACGATGGCGGCGTGGATACCGGATGCGAACGTGGAGCGGGGAGGGGAGTAGTAGCCGGTGGCTTCGAGCCCCGGCTGCTCGCCCTCGGGGACCGGTGGAATCGACATGTCGGTGTCCATCTTGGCGAAGCCGGTTGCCTGCCTGGACTCCTTGTCGAACGCATAGCGAAGTGGATTCGACAGTACGGCAACGACTCCGAGCGAGATCGAGGTGCCCTCGGCTCCGGGCTCGGTGCCGACCTTGCACACGTATCCACCGCGCAGTTCCAACTCTTCCGGAGCGAGGTCGAGGGTCCGGCCGGCGATCATCTTGGCCTTCTCGGCCACCATCTGAGCAGCCACATGGAACGCCGACCCGGACATGACTGCGCCGCGGGAGGCGAACGTGCCCACTGCGTAACCGAACCGCCGGGTGTCGCCGGTGGTGATCTCGACGTCGGCGATCGACACCCCCAGATCATCGGCGACGATCTGGGCGAACGTCGTCTGATGTCCCTGACCCTGTGTGGTCAAGCCGGTCGCGCCCTTGATCTTGCCCGAGTTCTCGATGAGAACGTGCGCGCCCTCGTACGGGCCGGGGCCGGTTCCTTCGACATACGCGCCGACGCCGATACCGACGGTGCGTCCCTCGGCGGCAGCCTGCTTTTTGTATTCGGCGAAGCCGTCCCAGTCGATGAGAGCCTTGAGCTTGTCGATGCCGGCCTGGTAGTCGCCCGTGTCGTAGATCAACGGCCGGCCGTCCTGGAACATCAAACCGAAGTCGTAGGGCATCTCCTCCGGCCTGATGAGGTTCTTCTCGCGCACCTCCAACCGGTCCTTGCCGAGGTACTTCGCGATTGCGTCCATCGATCGTTCCATCGCGAAGACACCCTGCGGGCGCCCGGCGCCGCGGTACGGGATGACGATGACGGTGTTGGTGTAGAGCGAATATCCGTTGACGCGGAACGAGACCGGCTTGTACGGACCGAGCACCTGCGTCGCGGTGTTGATCAGCACGATGATGCCGTACGGCAGGTACGCGCCGTTGTCGTGCCAGACAGTGAAGTCGAAGGCCAACAGGCGACCGTCGTCGTCGAATCCGAGGGTGACCTCCTGGACCTGTGCACGCTCGTGCGCGCTCGAGATGAAATGTTCGCGCCGGTCCTCGACCCACTTGACCTCGTTCGAGATGCCCGCCCTGCCCAGCTGCCGCGCAGCCCACGTCACCATGACCTCCTCGGGCCACGGGTGCATGATCTTGACGCCGAAGCCGCCGCCGACATCGGGTGCGATGCAGTGAACCTTGTTCATTGCCATGCCGAGTCGCGCTGCGACGGCCGCGCGGACGGAGGTGGACGTCTGCGTCGACGACCAGAACGTCAACGTCTCCTCGTCGCTGTCCCACCGCGCGTAGACGCCCTTGCCTTCCATGGGCATGGCAGCGGACCGCTCGATGTCGAGATTCAGCGTCAACCGGTGCGGTGCCCGCGCCAATTGGTCGTCGATGTCGCCGAAGCCGTGCTGGAGATGCGCGGCCACGTTGTCCGGAACACCCTCGTGTACCTGCCGTGCCGCGACGCGGGCAGTGTCGATTCCCACCACCGGGTCGAGAATCTCGTAGCCGACGTCGATGGCCGCGCAAGCGTCCTCGGCCACGTACCGGCTTTTCGCGATCACCATCACGATGGCTTCACCGACGTGATTGACCTTGTCCTTCGCGAGCGGAAAACCGTTGCGGGGAGCGATGATCGCGGGATGCGGAATCAGCAGGGGCAGACCCTCGGCCATCTCGGCGGAGTCTGCCTCGAGGTCCTCGTAGGTGTAGACCGCGTGCACACCCGGCATGCCGAGGGCGTCGTCGATGTCGATCGAGGTGATCCGAGCATGTGCATGCGGCGAGCGGACGAACGCGGCGATGAGGGCGCCGTGCCCCAGATCGTCGAGGTACTTGCCTCTACCGCTCAGCAGTCGCGTGTCTTCCGAACGTGAGAGCGGCTGGCCGAAGAGGGGAGCGGTGTTGGTGGGAGTGTGAGGTGGGGCCGTGCGTGTGGTGCTCATGCTCGCCCCGCCCTTCCGCCGACAGGATTCGTCGTACCGCGGACCTTGCGATCGAGCGAGGCGCGGCTGGACTCGTCGTCCGGGCCGAGAGGGAACTCGCCTGCTCGCTCACGTTTGATTTCGGCTGCACGCAGCACGGACGCCTTGATGTTCTGGTAACCCGTACACCGGCAGATGTTGCCCGCGATGGCTTCGGTGGCTTCCTCCTGCGTCGGAGAATCGTTCTCCTCGAGGAATGCCGCAATGGTGGTGACGAATCCCGGTGTGCAGAAACCGCACTGAAGGCCGTGGCAGTCCTTGAACGCCTGCTGCACGGGATGCAGTGTTCCGTCCGGCTCGACGAGCCCCTCTACGGTGGTGACGGACTGTCCCTCCAGGCTGGCAGCCAGCATCAGGCAGGATCGAACAGGCTTGCCGTCGAGCAGAACCGTGCAGGCACCGCACACTCCGTGCTCGCAACCCACGTGGGTGCCGGTTTGGCGGAGGTGGTGGCGGATGGCGTCCGAGGCGAGGGTGCGGGCTGGGACGACGACCGACTGCTTCGTTGCATTGAGGGTGAACGTCACCTGTACGTGCTGTTCGCCCGTCTCGGCCTCGAGGTCGGACAGGTGCTGTTCGACATCTGTTGTCGTCATGATCAATTCACTCCGGAATCGGCGTGCAGCACGGTCTGACGGGTGGACAGTGCACCGTCGCGTGCGGCGGCCATCACCACCCTCGCGGTCAGTGCTGCAACGAGTTGGGATCGGTAGGCGGCGGTGGCGTGAATGTCCGCATCGGTCTCGATGCGCGCTCGTGCTGCCTCGGACAGGATGTTCCACAGTGGGTCTCGGTCGTCGGACACCGATGCACCACCGATGACATCGGTGTAATCGACTACCTCACCGAACTCACCGGCGGAGACATAGGTGACCTGGGCGCTTCGTACGGCCCCATCGGTCACTTCGACACGGGCAGCGACACCGACGAGCGCGTAGTCACCGTGGCGGCGGGCGATCTCGTCGATCGCCGTACCCACGCCGGGTCGAGCGGCAGGCACGGTGGCGCCGAGCGCGATCTCGTCCGTCTCCAGTGACGACTCCAACGGGCCGAGGAACAGGTCCTTCGCGGTGATCTCTCGTCGTCCACGCACCGACTGAACGGTGACGGAACCACCCAGCAACGCCAGCACGGCAGGCATTTCGGCCGACGGATCGGCGTGAACGATCGAACCGACGGTGGTCCCACGGTTCCTGATCGTGGGGTGGGCCACCAGGTGCAGCGCCCGTCCGAGCAGCGGCTGAAATTCCGCGGCTTTGGAGCTCGACGCGAGCGATGCGTGAGTCGTGAGCGCCTGAAACGTGACTCCCGAATCGGTCGATGCGGAGATGCCGTCCAGACCCTCGATGCCGGTGATGTCGATCAGATTGCCGGGTGCGGCCAGGCGCATCGACAGCATTGGAACGAGCGACTGCCCGCCGGCGAGGACCTTGCCGTCGACGTCCGCGAGTATCCGGCACGCCTCCTCGATCGACCGAGGTCGATGGTATTTCAGTGGCGAAGGTTTCATATCCCGATCCTGCCTGCCCGTGCTGTAAACCGTCTCGTCAAATAGTGACAACCGTCACCTGTGAAGTGTGGCAATCGCGCGTTATCGCGACGGCTTGAGGGTGTTCACCCCTCGGGTGTCCTCATCGTCTACAGGACCGGACGCGCGGCCGGTCTGCGTCACCGGCCGATCTGGCGTACGGGCTCCCAGTTTCACGTGGCCGGGTTTCATATGCGCAGGCGCGATGCGTGCACAGAGGTGGTAGAGACCGATCACGACGATGGTGCCCAGCGAGATGCCGCTCAGCGAGAACGAATCGCTGAAGTTGAGCGAGGTGTCGCCGATCGCGATGATGAGGCCTGCGGCGACGGGCATCATGTTGAGCGGGTTGCCGAAGTCGACGCCGTTCTCTCGCCAGATCTTGGCGCCGAGCAGCCCGATCATTCCGTACAGCACAACCGTGATGCCGCCGAGCACTCCGCCCGGGGTCGCCGAGATCAGCGCACCGAACTTGGGCGAGAACCCGAGGATCATCGCGATGATGCCTGCCGCGGTGTAGGCGGCGGTGGAGTACACCTTGGTCGCTGCCATGACGCCGATGTTCTCGGCGTAGGTGGTCGTCGGCGAGCCGCCGACTGAGCTGGCCATGACGGTGGCGATGCCATCAGCTGCCAGTGCGCGGCCCATCAGGGGATCGAGATCATCCTTGGTCATCTCCGCGACGGCCTTGACGTGTCCGGCGTTCTCCGCGATCAGCGCGATGACGCCCGGCAGGACGAGAACGATGAACGCGAGGCTGAACGACGGTGCATGGATTCCGACGACGCCGTTTGCTTCGTCGGTGAACGGCGGCAACCCGAACCACTGCGACGACTCGACACCTGACCAGTTGACGCGCAGGTGCTCGGTAATGGTGCCGGCGGTGGCGTCGTAGGACGTGATGGGACCGGATACGAGGTCGAGCACCCAGGACAGTGCGTAGCCGAACACCAGGGACAGCAGAATCGCGATTCGGCCCAGGAACCCACGCAGTGCAACGCTCATGACGACCAGAACCAACATGACCGCAAGAGCGACCCACTGATCCTGGGGCCAGTACGTACTGGCGACTACGGGTGCGAGGTTGAATCCGATGAGCATCACTACCGCGCCGGTGACGACCGGCGGCAACACCTTCACGACGACGCCACCGCCCATGAAGTGAATGGCGATGCCGGCCAATGCCAGAACGGCGCCGGCGACGAGGATCGCGCCGGTCACCTCGGCCGAGGTTCCGCCCTGCGCGCGAATTGCGGCGACGCCGCCGACGAAGACCGCCGAGGTTCCCAGGTAGCTGGGAATCCTGCCCTTGACCATCAGCAGGAAGAAGATCGTGCAGAACCCGGACATCAGGATCGCCAGCTGCGGGTTGAGGCCCATGATGATGGGGAAGACGAACGTGGCCCCGAACATCGACACCACGTGCTGACCGCCGAGGCTGATGGTGCGGCCCCAGTTGAGTCGCTCGTTCGGCGCAACGACGTCGCCCGGCTTTACGTTCTTACCGTCTCCGTGAATCTTCCAGATCGCCATAGCGAGCCTTTCTGGGGCAAATCGAACCGACATGGTTCGGGGATGGGTAAAGCATTGTCCAGCAACGTTACTGGCGTATAAAGCGGTCGTTACGAGCGCAATCTGCCAAGTGCGAGGCGGTCCGGCCGTCACATGTGGTGGTCGGTCCCGCGCATGGCCATGATCTTGAGTGCGAGAGAGAGGTCCAGGCGCAGATCGGGGCGATCTGTGAAGGGACCCAACAGTTTTTCGAGCTTCACGATGCGGTATCGCAGGGTGTTGTAGTGAAAATGCAACGCACGGGCGGTCTCTGCGATGTTGATGTTCGTCGCAAGCAACATCTCCAGAGTCCGTCGCATGTCTCGCGCTTCGTCGGTCTGCAGGGCGAGGTCGTGCAGGGTCTCCCGGGTGAACGATTCGAGCTCGCCGTCGTTTTCGACAAGACTCAGTAATCGGAAGACGCCGAGTTCGTCGAACGTGGTGACGGCCCAGTCCCCGGACACCTGGCGACCGACTTTCAGCGCAGTCCGGGCCTGGCCGTACATCCCCGGGATGTCCTCCACCGAGGTGCTGGGACGCGAAATGCCCACGGTGAAAGGCTGTCTGCCTCCGCCGCCGTCGCCGTGAACGCGTTCGGCGATATCGTGCACCGCGGCGACGGTATTGGGGCCCGCGCCCATGATGATGACGGTTTCGGTGCCCAGTGCGGCGATCGCGGCGCGCGGATCTCGTTGGGCCAGTGCGCCCGAAAACGCCGACATCTGCCGATCGACGACCGGCCTTCGGGCGGGCGCCCCGTCGTCGGTGTCGGTTTCACGGTGGGATGGGCTGTGGGCTATCGGTTCGATCGCGACCACGACGACGGGTCGGCCGATGTCCCAGCCGAAACGCTGCGCGTGCGCCACCGCGTGAGCGTGTTCGCCGCCTCGTCCCAGCAAGAGGTCACGGAGGAAGTTCGCTCGGTGCTTCTCCTCGATAGCGGACAGTGCGAGGTCTCGCGTGACCACCATCGCGAACACACCGGCGGCGGTGTCGGCGGCATAGAGGTCCGCTTCGGCGAGCACGCGCTGGGCGGAGAACAACGCCACTCTGCCGTGGTCGAGCCCGTTCGCCGTAATCGCGCAGACGGCCACCGAGCCGTGGCCGTTGCACCGAAGCCCCAGTCCGCCGTCGACGGAATCGGTGCGCAGCCTGCCTGTCGCGTCGAGGGCCGTGCTGCGGCGTAGCGCACACAGATCCGCGTCGTTGCCCGCCGTGGCGAGTTCTCGCCCGTCCGCCGTCGTGATCAGCACTGCGCCCCCGAGCTCGGCTGCTGTCGCCGACGCCAATTCTGCGACGCCGCCCGCGGCCAAGGTGACGTCGGTGAGCAACCGTCGCAGACGGTCGGACCGAAACCTCGCGTGCGCCTGCAGTGTCGACCGTTCACGGATGCCGGTGGCGAGCTCGTGATCGAGGTCGATCCGGCCGGTGATCGTGAGCAGCGGCAGTCCCAGTTCTTCGGCCACGACAAGTGCGTCGGAGGGCATCTCGGTGTCACCGTCGACCTGAACGACCATCCCTGCGGCGCCGGCATTCTGCGCACGGGACAGCATGGACGCCATGGCTTCCGGCATGTGCGCCAGAGCAACACTCGTCGTCGACAGGAGATCGCCCGGCCGCAGCCAGAACCGAAGACCGGAAGGATCGTCGACGTAGTTCACCCGCACCACCGCGCGAGAGAGACCTGCGTGGCCGGCGAGAACAGTCGCGGACGTGAAAAGACCTGTCGACATGACGCTTTCGACCGTGGGCGCCGCGTCGTCGACGGGCATCTTCGCTGTCTGCGTCGCCGTCTGCGTCGCCGTCAGCAACGCACAGCCGAACGTGCGTCGACACTCGTGGGGGCATCACGGTGGATCGGCCCGTCGAGCCGTCGCAGTTCGAGCCCGGTCGCGCGGCGGGACACCTTGAGAACCTCGGCCAGGATGGAAATCGCGGTCTCGGCCGGGTTGCTCGCCCCGATGTCCAGACCGATGGGGGAGTGCAGGCGGTCCAGCTCCACCTCCGTCACGCCGCGCCCGCGGAGGAGTTCGACGCGGCGAGCGTGCGTGGCCCGGCTCCCGAGGGCGCCGACGTAGACCGCGCTGGTGCGGAGCGCACGCTCGAGAAGCGGAATGTCGAACTTCTCGTCGTGCGTGAGGACGGCGATCACGGTGCGCTCGTCCACCGGTGCCGTCTCGAGAAAGGTGTGTGGCCACGCGACTACAACGTCGTCGGCATCGGGAAACCTGGCCCGGGTCGCGAACACCGCACGGGCGTCTACGACGGTGACGGCGTAGCCGGCGAAGGTGCCCAGGCGGCACATCGCGGCGGCGAAGTCGACGGCTCCGAAGACGTACATCCGGGGCGGCGGCCCGAACAGCTCGACCATGACGGCCCGATCGTCGTCGGTGGTCAAGAGGTTCAGGCCCGACTCGCCGGCCCGCACCGCGTCGAGCACCGGCGACCACGCGGAAGACCCGTCGACCAGGCCGCTGCGGTCGAGTGCGAATTCGGTTCCGATCACAGCGTGGCGCGTCGGGCGTCCGGTGCCGAGATCGGTCAGAACGGCCACCGGCGTGCCGGCGGACACGAGTGCGGCCATCTCGGCCAGGTCGGTGCACCCGTCGCCGTCGATAAACCTGACGAACACCTCGATGGTCCCGCCGCACGTGAGGCCGACGCCGATGGCATCGTCGTCTGCCACGTAGAACGTCTCGCTCCGTGCGCACCCGTCAGCGAGGACGTCTTTCGCGAGTTCGTACAACGCGCCCTCGATGCAGCCACCGGAGACGCTGCCGATCACCTGCCCGTCTGCGGACACGGCCATTGCGGCTCCGGCCGGTCGCGGCGAGGATTGCCAGGTACGTACGACCGTGGCCAGCGCGAACGGTTCGCGACGCAGCAACCATGGGGCCAGGTCGTCGAGGATGTCGCGCATGACGCCGCCCTTTCAACTGATGAAGTGATGGCCATCACGTTAGCGCTTCGCAATGTGTGAACAGGGGACGAACTTCGCCCAAATAGAGTGCGGCCGGTTGTAAGAAGTCGCCGTCGCGACCGATTGCGCGAGAGGCGAACTACGTGATAAGCCCGGCGACGGCGAGGGCATTGTGTTCCTGCCACGGCCGAGCGACGATCTGCACCCCGATGGGGAGCCCGCTCGCCGAGGCGCCGACGGGAACGACCACCGACGGCAGTCCCAGGATGCTGATCGCCCTGCTGCTCGCCAACGCCTCGGACCACGACAGTGAAGTGCCGTCGACGTCGAAGCTCGTATCGCCGAGTGGGGGAGCGAGGATCGACGCGACGGGGAGGATCAGAACGTCGCCCATCGTGGACAGGAACTCGTGCCGCAGTTCGGTGCGCTCCGCCCACATGGCCTCGACATCCGTTGCCGCCGTAGAGCGCACAGCGGCGAGTATCGCCCGGATGTTCTCGCTGAACTCGGCGGGCCCGTATTGTGCAATGTCGGTTTGGGTTTCGGCGGCGCGCATGCGGGTGAACAGGTCGTTGGCCCGTGCCAGCGCAGCGCCCTCGTATGCCCCGAGAGACCCGACGAACGGGCCGGTGCGCGAAGCGGCGTCCTCTACGGCGGCACGTATCTCCGCATCGACCGGGACGTTTCCTTCACCCCTCGCCCACCGGACATCGAGGTCGCCCACAGCCGCCTCGGCGGGGTCGACCCATCGGTACTGCGGCGACGACAGCACGCGAAGCAGCAGAGTCACGTCGTCGAGCGTGCGTGCCAGGGGGCCGATGGTCTGCACAGTGCCGTGCAGGGTCGCGGGGTTGGTCAGCACGCGGCCGTCGGCCATGACCCCGGGGTACTGACCGTCCGGATCGATGCGTCCGAGGGTCGGCCGGATCGAGCACAGACCCGTGCAGTGCGCGGGCCACCGGACCGAACCGCCGAAGTCCGTTCCAAGGCCGACAACGCTCATGCCCGACGCGATCGACGCGGACTCACCGCCGCTGCTCCCGCCGGGCGACAGCGGATTTCCGTCCGAGGACAGCGGATTGACGGTGTAGCCGAACACGTCGTTGTGGGTCAGTCCGCTCGCGCCGAACTCCGGAGTATTGGTCTTGCCGATGAGAATCGCACCCTCGGCTCGCATCCGGGCAACGGCGGGGGCGTCCACGCGAGGCACTTTGCCCAGCAACGCATGCGATCCCGCGGTCGTGCGTACTCCGGCCGTGGCGATGAGGTCCTTCACCGTGAACGGCACCCCTGCCAACTCCCCGACAGGCTCCCCGCGCGCCACGCGGTCGTCCATGTCGGCAGCGGCCGCTCTAGCGGACTCGGCGGCGACGGTGACGATTGCGTTCAGATCGCCGTTCGTTCGATCGATGTGAGCAAGATGCTGCTCGATCACCTCGCGTGCGGATACGGTGCCCGCCGTGACCGCTGCGGCGAGCGCCCGGGCGGTGGTACCGATCGAGTTGTACTCTGACACTGCGTTTCTCCTCGCGGTGGGCGTCACAGACCCTTCATCTCCACCACCCGAAGTGCGAGCGCAACGTCGAGACGCAGAATGGGATCGGTGGTGAACGGGCCGACGATCGACTCCAACTTGCCGATGCGGTAGCGCAGCGTGTTGTAGTGGAAATGCAATACGCGTGCAGTCTCGGCAACATTGCAATTGGTGTCGAGCAGCGCCTGCAGCGTCTGACGCAGGTCGAGCGCCTCGGCATCGTCGCCCGCGAGGGACCCGAGAACCTCACTCGCGAACGACTGCAACTCGGCGCCGTCGGTCACCAACGACAGCAAGCGGTGCACGCCCAGGCTGTCGAAGTGCGCCACCGACCCGTTGCCGCGCATGCGGCGGCCGACCATCACCGCTTTGCGTGCCTGGTCGTAGGCGCGGGGAATGTCGGCGACGGAATCGATGACCCGACTGACGCCCGTGCCGAACGAATTACGTCCGCCGCCCTTGTCGCCGGCAACAGACGCGATCAGATCTTCGACGACCTCGCGTTCGGTGCCGGGCTCGGCCGGCATGAGAGTGACCACCTCGTGGCTGAATCCGACGACGGGCGCTCGGCGGTCTCGGCGTCGAACGACCTGCTGCCAGGCCGCAGTCAGGCGCTCCTGCGGAAGGCGTCCGGAGACAGGGGGTTTCACCGATGTACCCACGGCCGCGTCGGCGACGTCGTCGAGCTGGGCGACAATGACGACCATGCTGCGGTCGACGTCCCAGTCGAGCTGAGCGCAGTACTCGATGATCTGCTCGGTGGCTTCGGCCGCACCGCCCAGCACGTCGCGCAGAAAGTCGCCGCGGAACTTCGACTCCACAGCGGAGACCGCGAGCTTCTTGATGACGGCCAGTGCGACGACCGTCGCCGCTCGTTCGAGTGCCTGCATGGTGACCGGGCCGAGTCGCCCGGCGTCGGCGACCGCGACGATGAGACCGTGGTCGGTGCCGCCCGCGATGATCGGCGCGACCGCGATACGGTCCCCGGCGCTTCCCGGCGCAGGCTGAAGTCCCTCGTGCAGACGCTCGGTGAGCAACCTGCCGGACGGGTCGAACAGCGGCAACGCGTCCAGTGCGGCGAGGTCTGCGTCCGCTCCCGCCGTCGCCTGCACTCGGCCGTCGGGAGTGCAGATGAGCACCGCTGCTTCGAAGAGGGTCGCCACCTCGTCGGCAATCTGGGGTAGATCCCCGCCTTCGAGCACGATGGACGTGAGCGCCCGATGCATCCGATCTGCAACGTCGAGCGCCCATGCCTGCCGGTCGACGAGATGGGTGAAGACCTCGGAGATGACCTCGTCGAAACCGACGTCGCGGCGGATCAGGAAGAGCGGGAAGCCGAGTCGGTCCGCGGCGTCGATCATCGCGGTGGGGACTTCGCCGAAGTATCGGCCCTCCTTGACGCCGAGCGCCGCGGCGCCGCGTTCGGCCAG
>NZ_JBAWFH010000041.1:0-12009 GCF_049591685.1 Rhodococcus sp. (in: high G+C Gram-positive bacteria)
CGCGCACGTTCGCCGCCCGACAGTGAGACGAAGGGTCGGTGCGCAAAGGCCGTGACATCGCATTGTTCCAACGCCGCCGACACCGCCTCGTCGTCCTCGTCCGCGCGAGCGGTTCCCTGCCACGGCGAGCGGCCCATACGCACGACTTGGTCGGCGGTGAAGGAGAACCCGACGGTGTGTTGCTGAGGCAGCACAGCCCGTCTCCGCGCGGCCCTGGTCGCCGACCACTGCGTCAGCGAACGCCCGTGCAATTGCGCCGAACCCGCCGCCGACTCCAGGTCGCCGGCCAACACTGCAAGTAGCGTCGACTTGCCTGCCCCGTTCGGTCCGACGAGCGCGAGAACCTCTCCGGAGACGACATCGAGGTCGACACCTCGGAGCACAGAGCGCCCCGACCGCTCGGCGTCGACGCCGCGTAAACACATGGTGACGTCACCGCGAGAGACAGGGTCGATCTCGTCGCCGCGCCGGCGAAACGGAGTCACGCCCATCCTCCCTGTCGTGCCCGAGTGCGGCGCAGCATCCAGAAGAAGAAGGGCGCGCCCACCAGCGACGTGATCATGCCGAGCGGCAGGTCGACATCAGCCACGGCGCTGCGGGCGAGTAGGTCCGAACCGAGCAGGACGACGGCCCCACACAGCGCGCTCCCCGGAATCAACGCGCGGTGTGCCGGCCCGATCAGCATCCGGACGAGGTGGGGGACCACGAGACCGACGAACAAGATGATGCCGGTGAAGGCGACGCCGGAGGCGACGAGAACGGCGACGACGACGATGGCGAACTGCCGCAGGCGTTCGACGTTCACTCCGAGGTGACGGGCGACGTTCTCGCCGAGTGCGAGTAGATCCAGACGTCGGGACATCGCCACCGAGGCTGCGACGCCTACGACGGCGAGGGGCGCTACCACCGACACGGCTTGCCACGTGGCGCCGGCGAGCGAACCGAGTTGCCAGAACACGATCTGATCGCGGGCTGCCGGGGACGCGACGAACGTGAAGAATGCGATCAGTCCGCCCGCGAACGCATTGATCGCGACGCCGGTGAGGATGAGCGTCACCACTTCGGTGCGGCCACCGCCGCGGGCCAATGCGTAGACGAGGATCGTCGCAACGAGGCCGCCGAGGAACGCCGCGCCGGCCACGAACCACACACCGGCGAATGCCCCGCCCAGTACGAACATCGACGACGCACCCACTGCCGCGCCCGAGGACACCCCGATGATGCCGGGTTCGGCCAGTGGGTTGGCGAAGACACCCTGCAGCACCGCCCCGGCGCATCCCAGGCTCGCACCGACGACGATCCCGAGAGTGATGCGGGGAAACCGGACCTGCCAGAGTGTCACGTCGCCGCTGGGGTGCGACGGGAGTGGGCCGATCTCGAGTCCGAGCCGGTGCAGCACACTGCCGACCACCTCGAGCGGCGTCGTGGGTACCTGACCGACGCACGCCGAGAACACCGCGAGTATCAGCACGAGCAGTACGAGTACGACGAACACGAGGGGTTTTCGGACGGCCGAACGATCACGAGGTGGCCTCGAACCGAGCGTCTCGTCAGCCGTAGCCGACGTCATCGCTGCGCGGGTTCGTAGACGGCTTCGGCCAGCGCGTTCACGACCTTCCCGGTGTTGGGGCCGAAGCTGAGTACTACACCGTCGGCCATGTCGACGATTCGACGGTTCTGCCCGGCGGGCGTCTGCGCTATCCCCGGTACCTGCCCGAGCTCGTCGATTCCGCCGATCGATTCCAAACCGCCCGTCATCATCAAGATCACATCGGGGGCCGCGGCGATCAGCGCCTCGCTGGTGATCGGAACGAATTGCTCGGTCAGGCCGGACGCGGTGCCCGCATCCTCGCCGCCGAGCGCCTCGATTAGTTCGTCTGCCCCGGAGCCCGGCCCGGCGAGCATCTTGATCGCAGGGCCGCGCATGTACAGGAACGCAATCTTCAGCGGCTGGACAACCGGATCATCGTCGGTCGATGCTCGATCACGTGCCTGCGCGATTTCGGATGCGGTTCGTTCGGCCAGGCGTGCCCCCTGCTGGGGCACACCGAGTGCGGCGGCGACTGCCTCGATCTGAGCCGACACGGTATCCATCGACCGTGTCGGATCGAATTGCACGACGGCTATGCCCGCTTCGCGTAGTTGTTCCTGCACCGCACGCGGACCGATGCTCGTGTCGGTGAGTACCACCGTCGGGTTCAACGCCAGGATGCCCTCGGCGCTGAGCGCATGGCCCCCGGGCGTCACGTCCGTGACGTCGGCGACGGCAGGAAAGTCGGCGGATGTGTCTCGGCCCACCAGGTTGTCGCCGAGGCCGAGGGCGTAGACCGTCGTGGTGAGGGTGCCGTACTGGTCGGCGGCGACGATCCTGTCGGTGTCGGTGATCGTCACGTCCACACCGTCGAACCCCCGAACTGTGGCGGGGAGTGCAGGCACCGGGGCGGTGTCGATGGGTTCGGGGTCGAGGTCCGAGATCACCGCGGTTCGAGGGCCGATGCCCTCGGCGGTGGAACCGGTTCCTACCGTGTCGGGCCCGGAGCACGCGACGAGGAGGCCGACGGTCGCTGCGGCGACCGCCACAGCTGCAGTTCTCGGAAAGCTCTTCATACGTTCGCGTCCGCGTTCACGGAGACAAGGTTAGCCTGCCATCACTTCGCTGCTGACGTCGTCCAGAGCGGATGCGATCGCCGACGGCAGTTCCAATTCCTCGGACACCAGGATTCCCGTCAACTGAGCCAGATCGCGAGCCCCGACCACGGCTGCTGCGACGCCGGGGCGATCACGGGCCCAGGCCAACGCCACTGCCAGCGGCGAGGTCTTCAATCCACTGGCTGCAGTCACCGCGGCGTCGACCACGTTCTCCGCGGTCTCGGTCAGATACGCGGCGATCGAGTCCGCGTGGGCGTCGTCGGCTCCGCGAGAATCGGCCGGTGTTCCCTTGCGATACTTGCCCGTGAGCACCCCACCCGCGAGCGGCACCGCGGCCAGCACACCGATGCCGTGATGCTGTGCAGCCGGGAACAGCTCGTCCTCCGCGCCCCTCGCCAGGAGCGAGTACTCGGCCTGCGTCGAGGCGATGCGGCCTACTCCTGCAGCACCCGCTGCCGTCGCGAGTTGCCAGCCCAGGTAGCCACGTGCGCCGACGTAGCGAACCTTGCCGCTGGTCACGGCGTAGTCGAGGGTGGCTGCGACTTCGTCGACAGGAGTGTGGGCGTCCCATGCGGCTACTTGCCAGAGGTCCAGATAGTCGGTGCCGAGTTCGCGCAGGGTTGTCTCGAGCTGATCGAGCAGCGCGCGTCGCGAGCAGTCGATGCGGTAGCGACCCCCAACCGTGGAGAAGCCGCCGGCGCCGCTGACGATCAACTCTCGACGCGGCACCACGTCGTCGAGCACCTCGGCCAGTACGCGTTGCGCGCGGCCGTCCCCGTAGGCGGGGGACGTGTCGACGAGCGTGCCACCCGCTTCGGCGAACGCGGACAACTGTGCTGCAGCGTCGTCGCCGTCCGTCCCGCTTCCCCAACCGAGGGTGCCGAGGCCCAGTCGCGACACACGAAGGCCGCTCGAGCCGACCGATCTCTGCTTCATGGTGTTCGAAGATTCCTCACGTTTTTCTCCGACGCGTTGGCGCCAGCGAGCACAGTAGTGCGCGCCGCGCGGGGGTGCGAGCCTGGCGCGCCGAGCGACGTCGGTTCTTCGGGCGTGTGTCGACCTGTCTCTCGCTCTCCGTACAGGTACGGTCGGGGCCGTGAAATCTGCAGACGGCACTTGCCGCACCCCGACGGGCGAGACGGCCACCGACGTGTACGGGCCAGGACGGGTCGGCTCGGTAGTGCGCGGTGTGTCGGCACGGGCCCGGAGGGCGGTGAGCCGGCTGTGATCGGCGAGTCGATGACGTGGCTGCAGGCGGTGATCCTCGGTGCGGTGCAGGGACTCACCGAGTTCCTACCCATCTCGTCGTCGGGCCACCTTCGCATCGTCTCGGAGGTCTTCTTCGGCGACGATGCGGGAGCGTCCTTCACCGCGGTGAGCCAACTCGGAACCGAGGCCGCAGTGCTGCTGTTCTTCTGGCGCGACATCGTGCGCATCGTTCGAGCGTGGTTCGCAGGAATCCTCGATTCGAGCAGAAGAAACCTGGACTACCGGCTGGGTTGGTACGTGATCATCGCCACCATTCCGATCGGTGTCCTGGGGCTCCTGTTCAAGGAGCAGATCCGCACGGGCGCCCGCAACCTGTGGCTCATTGCCACCATGCTCATCGTGTTCGCCATCGTGATCGCTGTCGCCGAGTACATCGGCCCCAAACAACGCCCGATCGAGAAGATCACCACCCGCGACGGGCTCGTCATGGGCGCTGCCCAGTGCCTGGCCCTCATTCCCGGCGTCTCACGATCGGGTGCCACCACCAGCGCGGGCCTGTTCATGGGCCTCGAACGCGAAGCAGCCGTCCGATTCTCGTTCCTGCTCGCAATCCCCGCCGTCACGGCATCCGGACTCTTTTCGCTGCCCGATGCGTTCGAACCCGCAGGAGAAGGGCTCAACGCTTCGGCCCCTCAGTTGATCGTGGCGACGATCATCGCGTTCATCCTCGGGTACGCGTCCATCGCGTGGCTGCTCAAGTTCGTCGCCAACCATTCCCTGTACTGGTTCGTCGGCTACCGCATCGTTCTGGGTGCGGGCGTCATGGCATTGCTTGCCACCGGCGTCGTCTCGGCGACCTGACCCAAGGGTCTCGATCCGCAGCGCCGGTCCCCGGTACGGCTGACAGTCCGTGTTCGCAACTAGGGTGGTGCCATGACGGTGATCTTGCTGCGGCACGGCCGCTCGACCTCGAACACGGCAGGAACACTGGCAGGGCGTTCCCAGGGCGTCGAACTCGACGACAAGGGCCGGGAGCAAGCGGCTCTGGTCGCCGAACGTCTGGGCAGTCTGCCGATCGAGGAGATCGTGCGCTCGCCGCTGCTGCGCTGTGAGCAGACCGTCGAACCGCTGTCCGAGCGTCGCGGACTCACGCCCGTTGTCGACGACCGCCTGATGGAGGTCGACTACGGCACGTGGACCGGCCGCGCCATCAAGGATCTCCTCTCCGAACCACTGTGGAAGGTCGTTCAGCAGCACCCGTCTGCCGCGGTGTTCCCCGAGGGCGAAGGTCTGGCACAGGTCCAGGCCAGAGCCGTAGCGGCAGTTCGCGAGCACGACACGCGGCTCGCAGCCGAATACGGACGTGACGTGTTGTGGGTAGCGTGTTCGCACGGCGACGTCATCAAGTCGATCATCGCCGACGCAGTGGGGTGTCACCTCGACGCATTCCAGCGCATCGTCGCCGATCCGGCGTCGATCAGTGTGGTCAGGTACACCCCGACCCGGTCGTTCGTCCTCAAGACCAACGACACCGGGCTCGACCTCTCCGGTGTGGTGGCCGCTCCGGCGAAGGAAACCGCGGTCGCCGATGCAGGTGGCTCAGCGAACGGGGTGTCGGCCTCGGAGTCCGACGCGGTGCCCGGGGGTGGCGCATGAGCCGCTGCCGCTGCGGTTGTACATGAGCCGCTGCCGCTGCGGTGGCGTGTCGGCATGGCGGATGCACTGGCGAGATGACGGATAATGGGTGCGAGGGCCCGAATCGGCGGGTCCCTCGAGAAGACAAACGCAGGAGGTGCAATGCCACGCGCAATACATGTTTTCCGCACCCCTGATCGATTCGTCGCGGGAACCGTGGGCGAACCGGGCGACCGATCGTTCTTCCTCCAGGCTGTTCACGACGCCAGGGTGGTATCGGTGGCGCTCGAGAAGCAGCAGGTCCAGGTGCTGGCCGATCGAATGGGTCTGCTGTTGGACGAGGTACACCGTCGGTTCGGTGCCGAAGTGCCGCCGGAAGAAGCCGAAGTGGGCGACACCAGCCCGTTGCTGACGCCCATCGACACGGAGTTCCGCGTGGGCACGATGGGCCTCGGCTGGGATGCGGATGCCAACGCGGTCGTCGTGGAGTTGTTGGCCATCAGCGAGACGGAGATCGACGAGTCCGTGGTGCTCGACGACACCGACGAGGGCCCGGATGCCGTCCGCGTGTTCCTGACGCCGATTCAGGCACGAGAGTTCGCGTTGCGGTCCGAGCGCGTGATCGCGGCCGGACGAGCGCCGTGTCCGCTGTGCGGGGAGCCGTTGACCCAGGAGGGGCACATCTGCATCCGCACCAACGGTTACCGCCGCGACGCAACGTTCGGTTCCGCGTCCGAACTCGGTGAGGAACTTTGATCGAAGGCCGGCCGCTGTTCGAGGGGCGGCAGGTGATGGAGACCGGCGAGCTGACGGTCGTCGGAAGGGTCGTCACAGCGAGCAACGCGACGCTCGTCTGCGAGGCCAGACCCGCCGGCGTCGACGGGTCGGCGGCGTCCGTCGACCCTGTTCGGTGCGTGTACAAGCCCATCCGCGGTGAGGTTCCCCTCTGGGATTTTCCCGACGGCACCCTCGCCGGCCGGGAGGTGGCGTCCTATCACATCTCCGACGCCCTGGGCTGGGACGCCGTGCCCGTGACCGTGATGCGCGACGGGCCGTTCGGCCCCGGCATGGTCCAGCGGTGGATCGACACACCGGAACCGCACGGCGAACACGGTGATCGAGTCGACCTCGTCGATCTCTGCCCGCCGGACATGGTTCCGTCCGGCTTCATTCCGGTCTTGACGGCTTACGACGGTGACGGCGAAGAGGTTGCCCTGGTCCACGCCGACGACCCGCGGCTACAACGCATGGCGGTACTCGACATCCTGCTCAACAACGCCGATCGCAAGGGCGGTCACGTACTCGAAGGACTCGACGGCTACGTCTACGGCGTCGACCACGGCATCTGTCTGCATTCGTCGAACAAGCTGCGCACCGTGCTCTGGGGATGGGCGGGCCGGCCCGTCGACGACGCGCTGATGAGCGATGTCGCTCGCTTCGTCGATACTTTCGCGGCCGATGCGGAGCCGAGGGTTCGCGGGCACATCACCGAGGAAGAGACGGACGCATTGCTGGCTCGGGCGCAGGCGCTCGTCGCGAGACCCGTCATGCCGGAGCCGCGATCCAGTAGGCCGATACCGTGGCCGGCCTTCTGAAGCGCCTCGGATAGGCTCGTCTGCATGCATTCCTGGTCCGATCCAACCGTCACGTCGATTCCCGGTCAGGGACCTCCGCTTCGGTTGTACGACACTGCAGATCGACAGGTTCGCCCGGTCACGCCGGGTAAGGAAGCCACGTTGTATGTCTGCGGCATCACCCCGTACGACGCCACCCATCTCGGCCACGCTGCCACCTACCTGACGTTCGACCTGATCAACAGATTGTGGCGAGACGCAGGCCACGACGTTCACTACGTGCAGAACGTCACCGATGTCGACGACCCCCTCTTCGAGCGCGCCGACCGCGACGGGGAGAGCTGGATCGACCTCGGCAACCGCGAAATTCAACTGTTCCGCGAGGACATGGAAGCGCTTCGAGTGCTTGCGCCGCGTGACTACATCGGCGCCGTGGAATCCGTCGACGAGGTCGTCGAGCTCGTCGAAAAGCTGGTGGCCTCGGGTGCGGCCTACGTGGTCGACGACGCCGAGTTTCCCGACGTCTATTTCCGCGCCGATGCCACCGACGAGTTCGGTTACGAATCCGGTTACGACCGCGCGACGATGGACAAGTTCTTTGCCGAGCGCGGAGGCGATCCGGACCGCGCCGGCAAGCGGAATTCGCTCGACGCCCTGCTCTGGCGCGCCGAACGGCAGGGGGAGCCGTCGTGGCCTTCGCCGTTTGGACCGGGCCGTCCGGGGTGGCACGTGGAATGCGCTGCTATCGCGCTCAATCGCATCGGCAGTGGATTCGATATCCAGGGCGGTGGCAGTGACTTGATCTTCCCGCACCACGAGTTCTCGGCGGCACATGCCGAGGCTGCGACCGGTGGGGCGATGCAGGGCGGAAACAGGTTCGCTCGGCACTACGTGCACACCGGGATGATCGGTCTCGACGGCGAGAAGATGTCCAAGAGCCGCGGCAACTTGGTGTTCGTGTCAAAGCTGCGCGCAGAGGGCGTCGAATCGGCAGCCGTGCGCCTCGGGCTGCTGTCGGGCCACTACCGCCAGGATCGAGCGTGGACGGACGAAGTTCTGGAGCGGGCTCACACCCGCTTACGACTGTGGCGTGCTGCTGCGGCGCTCGAGTCCGCGTCGAGTGCCGACGATGTGATCGTGCGCCTTCGTCAGCACCTCGCAGACGACCTCGACACGCCGAAAGCGATGGATGCGCTCGATGCCTGGGCACGTTTCGCCGTCGAGCAGGGCGGCGGCGATTCGTCCGCGCCCGGCGCGTTCGCCGACGCGGTCGATGCGTTGCTCGGAGTTTCGCTGCGCTGAGTGTCAGGTCAGATCGGTCAGGAGATCCGGGATCAACCGTTCTTCCATGACAGCTCTGGACGACTCGCGCATGGCCGCGGCGAGTGCCGGATCCCACGTGCTCGCCGCGGGCCTACCCTTCAACGGCTCGGAGTTGCGCATGTCGAGCGCACGCAGGTACGAATTGCTGTCCATGCGCCATGGGCGAGCATCGTAGCGTTGCACTGCACGCGCCGTCATCTGCAGACCCGCCCAGTCGAAGTCGTTGCGCCAGTGGATCTGTGTGTCCGGTCGCATCCCGCCCAGTAGCCTGTGTACTGCAGCGCAGGGTTGGCCGTCGGTGCACAGCAGTGGTGCCGACCGAGAGCCCAGCGTGCGCGCTGCCGCCGCCAACACGGCAATGTTCTCGCACACGAACACGCGGTCTGCCGTGTTTGTCAACGGCCCCCGCCTCAGCATGTCCATGGTCAGCGGAAACGGAATGCCCTCGTCGGCGGCCTGATTCGACCACCGAGCGACGGTGTGATCCTCCGAGACTCGCCAACCCAACACGATCACGCGGCTGCTCAACGCGTCCACCGACACGCCCGCGGTCTCCCAGAGCAACCGGATCCCGACCGGATCGGCGGGCCGGGGAATGCCCTCCCGGAGCGAGAGCGCGTCGAGAACAAGCCGGGGTGCACCACCGGACGACAACGCTTTGGTGTCACCACAGACCTGTTCGGCCAGCTCGGTGAGTGACAGACCGTCCACCGGTAGGACGGCCAGTACCCCTGCCGCCACCCCCAGTGCGTCGACGGCAACGCGTCCGCCCAGCGTCCCGTCTTGATTGAGCAGCGACGAGAGCCAATGATCGGCCCACTCGCCGTGCGTGGTGGACGAGAGGAGTTCGCGTGCCTCGGCCAAGGCGCGCGCCTTGGTCTCCGCCTTGTCTGCGGACATGCGCTTCTTGTCCTGTAGCGGCGCACCTGCTTCGAGCGTCGCCACCAGTCCGGTACCGCCGTTGGCGGGCCGGGCAAGCCATTCGTCGAAAGCCGCCAGGTCCAGCCGTGTGGTTGCTGCGCGACTGTGCAAACCGGTATTGGACCCGTTGATAGCGCTGCACAGACGCCAGAGGTCGGCACGATCGGTCAGTCGAACGGTGATGTTGCCGCCCACCTTGAGCCAGTTGGACTCCAACTTCTTGCGTGCCGCCGCCAGTAGAGCGTCGAGTTCGGGTGAACCCCGCCAACCTATCCCGTCATCGGACAAATTCCAGACCACCTTCGGCGCGCGTCGGCATCCGTCTCGTCATGGGTGAACCCAGAGCCGCGGCGAGGTCGGATCCGTCGTGTTCGGCGAACAACTCGCCGTTCTCCCACACCAGCAGCGCGGCGCTCACGGTGTTCTCGGCGGTGGAGTGCGCAAGATCGTAGTGCGCACAACCGGGAACGTCGGAGTACGTGATCCACAGGTCGTACCCGGTCATGAACAGATCGAGATCGAACTGCACGCTCAGGCCTAGCAGTTCACTGCGCCCGTTGTCGTCCACACCTGCGAACGCCTCGTCGAGCGCGAGCAATCGGGGAGCGTGCGGATCGGCCGACGAGAGCATGACATGCGCGGCCGCGAACAGCGGAAGATGCAGCGACACGGACTGTTCCCCTCCGGAGAGAGCGCTGTGCCTGGCCACCGTCAGTCGGTCTTCGGTACCGTCACCGCGAATCAAAGTGAACGAAAACACTCGCCACCGTCGGTAATCCAGGGTGCCTGCGAGGATCTCGGGGTACGAGCGTTCTGGATGCGCGGCACGTGCGATACGGATCTCCGATGCGAAGTGTGCGCGCATCGCGGCGAGGTCGTCCGCGCTCAGTCCAGAAGCGTCTCGATCGAGCAACTTCGAAACTGCGCGCGCACCCTCGTCCAGGTTGTCGGCCAGGACCCAGTGAACGCCGATCGTATTGCCGGAGGACATCTTTCGCTGCTTCATCTCGGCTGCCATCTGCGCGATCAGTTCGCGGGCATCGACGGTGCGCTCGTGAATTTGCTGTGCCAACCCGGTGAGAAGTGCGTCTTCGAGAATGCGGCGTTCGTGCTCGGTGAGCAACGTCTCCTGGTCCGACCGTGCGACGCCGATGCGCTCCGCGAACTCGCCGACCGAGCTGTACCCCTGCTCGTCCTGCACCCGGACGACGGTCAGGCCGTCCGGCGCGTCCCACTGCAACCGGTAGTCCTGACCGGACGAGGCGAGTTGTGAGTCGAACTCCTGCAGTGCGCTCGTCAGGGCGGTCCGTGTGCTCTTGCGGTACGACTCACTCGCCTTGACCGATGCCGTTGCTTCGTCGAGCGCCGTGTGCAGCCGGTGCACCACGGGCGGAAGCACCGTGATGTCGTCGTCGGGTGAGCTCGCGCTTCGGATGTTGTACAGAATCTGCTCCACCGTGAGCCACGCAGAGTCACTGGATGGCCACGAGATCGTCTCGTGCACACCGAGTATGGACAGCAGATCCTTGCGTGCATAGGGAGCGAGACGCGCTGCGTCGTCGAGAGCTTCGGTCAGCGCGGCCCGCAGGCTCTCCTGCGCGGCATTGCGCGCACCCTCGGCCTTGCCGATTGCCTCGCCTGCTTCTTTGTCGGCCTTGCGCGCGGCACGTTGCTCGACCTTGCATGCTTCGATCTTCTCGCGTGCCCGTTCGAGGTCGGCGTTGATCTGATCTGCGGTGGAACCGAGCTTCTCGGTGAGAATTTCGAGTCGCTGCACCTGTTGGAGATGGTTTTCCTCCGCGATCGCCGCTTCCTCTGCCAACTCCTCGGCCAGACCGGTGGTTTCCTCGAGACGGTTCTGCGCTTCGCGGCTGCGCTCTGCTTCGCGAACGTGTTCTGCACGGCGGCGCAGTACCAGTTCACCCTGATTCTCGAAGTGCCGGATGGCGGCGGCGAGCGAATCGATCTCGCGTGCTGTGTGCGGGGTGCGGTGCGCGACGGCCGTCGTGCGGAGGTGCTTCTCTTTCGCCGAGAGGTCGGCAATCGCCACATCCAGCTCACTCGCGGCCGCGGACGCGCCGGTCTCGGATGTGCGCAGGGCACCCGCGGATTCGGTGACGGCTTTCTGCGCCTTCAGGATGCCCGACACCTTTGGTAGCGCTTTGGCCGCGGTCGCCAGACCGCGCACCAGCTCGATGGCCGTTCGCTCTTCCTCGCGGGCAGCCGAGAGCGCAGTGTCCGCACCGTCGATCGACGCGTCGAGTTCGGCTATCCGCGCGGCTCGACGACGCGATCGCGCAGTGGCACCGATGTATTCGGCATCGGGCTTGACGTGGCGCCCTCGTTGCACGCCTTGCCGAAAGCGACCGTCGACCTCGATGGAGGTGACGGCGTTCTCGTCGCGTCCGATGGCGATCGAGGCGAGCACGGCGGAAATCGTGCTTTCCGTTACGTCGGTGCCCGTTTCGGGTACGAGAACGTCGGCGAGAGTGCGGCCGGTCGGACGCGCGGGCTCGGGTGCCGCAACCAGATACTGCTCCGATTCCATTAAGGCAGGGACCGGGCCGGGACCGATCCAGCCGTCGAGCAGGTTGGCCGCCTGGAGGGCCGACTCGATCCCGGCTGCTTCCGCGGGGTCGATGCCGTCGACGAAACGTACGAGCTGCCAGAGCGGCGCGCCGACGAGCCCGTCGCGCGG
>NZ_JBAWFH010000042.1:0-1627 GCF_049591685.1 Rhodococcus sp. (in: high G+C Gram-positive bacteria)
GGCGTCGACGAGACCGGCTAGGCTGTGCGCCGAAGCGTCAGAAACCCGCCTGGTCGACTCCGTACGCTGCCTGCTCGTAGGTGAATCCGTCGTACAGCAACTGGTCGATCAGGCCCTGGCGTGAGAACGACGAGAACTCGAAGTAGTTCTCCGCGGACTTCGCGGCTTGCTCGTTGTAGTCCGGTGCCACATTCTGTGGTCATTCACAACGCGATCCGTCAGTTCGACGACCAACTTCCCGGCTACCCTTCACCGTCGGCATCTGTCAAGTCAGTTGGGGGGTCGCGAAACCATGTCATCCGTGCGGCGTTCGTTGGCTGTACTTTTCGCCGTCACAATGGTCTCGGTTACGGCTGTAGCCTCACCTGCTGCTGCAGCTCCGGCAGGGTTGACGGATGTGTTGTTCGTGGCCAACAACTGGGACGGCACCGCCGACTACCTGTCACCGGACGGCAGCCTGGAGCGGTACGGCCGGGTGAACGTGATCCCGGACAAGAACGAGCGACTGGCCGAGATCCATCGAAACCCGCTGCGCACCGCGTTCTATCTCGGCATCCGACAGTTGGTCGGAGAGGGCCACGACCAGTACGCAGACGACATGTACACCACCAACGACGGACGCAACCTGATCGTCTCTCGTCCCAGCTTCGCGGACGTCGTCTCCATCGACATCGCATCCGGTGCCATCGTGTGGCGGTTCGCAGTGGACGGCCAGCGTGCGGACCACATGGCGATCTCACAGGACGGCACCCAGGTGGCAGTGTCGGCGTCGACGGCCAACACGGTGCACATCCTGAACACCGCCGACGGCAAGCCGATCGGAAAATTTCCCACCGGGACGTCGCCGCACGAGAACGTCTACACGAAAGACGGCCGGTTCATCATCAACGCCAGTATCGGACGCGTCGAAACACCCTTCGACTCACCTGAACTAGCGGTCACCAAATTCCCACGCTGGATCGCCTTCTACGACCGCGCCACCGGCGCAGTGGCACGCACCATCGACATCGGCGCCAAGCTCGCGGAGGCCGGGCACCCGGGAATGAGTTCCTCGGTCCGTCCGATGACATTGTCACCGGACGAGCGCTTTCTGTACCTGCAGGTGTCGTTTTTCCACGGCATCGTCGAATTCGACCTGCAGGAAGATCGGGTCACCCGGGTGGCAGACCTGCCGATCTCACCCGAGGCCGCGGCACTTCCGCGTCAGGCGTATCTGCTGGACTCCGCGCATCACGGCATCGCTATGAACACCGCGGGGACGAAGATGTGCGTTGCAGGAACGATGTCGGACTACGCAACGGTTGTTTCGCGCGACACACTGACGGCCGGCCCGCTGATCACCTCGGGCGAGAAGCCGTACTGGTCGACTCGAAGCAATGACGGTCGATACTGCTTCGTGTCCTGGGCGGGCAGCGACAAGGTTTCTGCAATTTCGTTCGACACCGGCCTCGAGGTCGGCAGCACGATCGTGGGCGACCATCCCCAGCGGATGCGTTCCGGCGTAGTCGACACAGCCCTGACGCCCGGGTAGCCCCAGGCGGTGCACGTGCATTACGCGACCAGACCGACATAGCCTCGGCCACAAGCGGTTTGACCTTTGTACCCAGGATCTCGATCCCGTACATCA
>NZ_JBAWFH010000043.1:0-13449 GCF_049591685.1 Rhodococcus sp. (in: high G+C Gram-positive bacteria)
GCGGCGTCGAGCCAACCGCGGAAACCGATACCGGTACTGATCACCGTCAACTCCGGCGGCTTCTCGATGATGCGTGCGGTCTTCTCCCGCAGATCCGAATCGTCGAGCAGAGGCAGCACGTGAATCGCCGGAACATGCACCGTAACTGCGCCGCGGCGTTCGAGCAGGGTCGCGAACTCGTCGGCCCGCCGCTCGGCCGTCAGCGCGATCGTCTTCCCCGTCAGCGGTTCCATGCCGATCAGGATAGGCGCTGCGCACCGGTGTTCACTTAGTGTCGTTGCAGCAACACTTTGTGCGCACGGGTGCGGAGCGCACTAGCTACTGAACTGATCCGGATCCGGTCCCGTGCGGCCGTCCGGGGTGTTCAACGCGTTGATCTTCTGGATCTCGTCGTTGCTCAGCTGGAAGCCGAACACGTCGAAGTTGGCGGCGATACGCTCCGGCGTCACCGACTTGGGGATCACGACGTTGCCGAGCTGAATGTGCCACCGCAGGATGACCTGGGCCGGAGTGACGCCGTGCGCCTCGGCGATCGGCGCGAAGGCAGGATCGTCGAGAACTGTGCCGGATCCGAGTGGGCTCCACGCCTCGGTGGCGATGCCCTTCTCCGTGTGGAACGCACGCAGCTCCTCCTGGATGAAGCGCGGGTGCAGTTCGATCTGATTGACGGCCGGCGTTTCGCCCACGGCGTCGATCAGCTTCTCCAACGTCGGGATGGTGAAGTTGGAAACGCCGATCGAACCGATGCGGCCGTCCGCCTTCAACTTCTGGAACGCCTTGAACGTGTCGATGTACTTGTCACGATCGAGCTGCTGCCAGTGAATGAGGTACAGGTCGAGGTATTCGAGGCCGAGACGGTCCATGCTGGCGTCGAACGCCTTCAGCGTCGAGTCGTAGCCCTGATCGTCGTTCCACAGCTTGGTCGTCACGAACAATTCGTCGCGCGCGATGCCCGACTCGGCAATCGCCTGGCCGGTGCCGGCTTCGTTCTCGTACACCTTCGCGGTGTCGATGCTGCGGTAACCGACCTTCAATGCCTCGGACACCGCAGCCTGCGCGCCGTCGTCGGGAACCTGCCACACACCGAAGCCGAGCTGGGGAATTGCATGCCCGTCATTGAGCACGATCGTCGGAACAGTACTGGTTTCGGGTGAATACGTCATACAGGTGCCAACTCACCGCGATGCGGGTCTGTTCCCGCGATAGAGAGATACTTGCGCGGTGACTGCAACGCTTCGAATCGACGACCTCGCCGCTTTTCACGGCGACCGCACCTTGTTCTCGGGCCTGGATCTGACGGTCGCAGAGGGCGAAGTCATCGGACTCGTCGGGGCGAACGGGGCAGGCAAGTCGACGTTGTTGACGCTGTTGGCCGGTGTCGGGACCGCCGATATGGAGGGTGAGATCTACACCAGTCCGCCCGATGCCACCGTCGGCTACTTGGCGCAGGAACCGGACCGCATTCCCGGCGAGACCGTACTCGACTTCATCGGCCGGCGGACCGGTGTCACTGCCGCCGAGCAGGACATGAACGACGCCGCGGAAGCTCTGGGCAGCAGCGAAGAAGACCTGTACACCCCTGCGCTCGAGAAGTGGCTCGCGCTCGGCGGAGCGGATCTGGCGGAGCGGACGGCGAAGGTGTTGGCCGATCTGGGCCTCGAGGTGGACGGCGGTGCGTCGATGACGGATCTGTCCGGCGGGCAGGCTGCTCGTGCCGGATTGGCCGCCATCCTGCTCGCTCGGTACGACATCCTGCTTCTGGACGAGCCCACCAACGACCTCGATCTCGCCGGTCTGGAACAACTCGAACGATTCGTCGTCGACACCAGGGCAGCGATCGTCGTTGTCAGCCACGATCGTGAGTTCCTTGCGCGGACCGTCACCGGCATCGTCGAGCTGGACCGCGCTCAGCACCGGATCGACGTGTACGACGGCAGCTACGAGTCGTACCTCGCCGAGCGCGAGATTGCGCGTCAGCATGCCCGCGAGAAGTACGACGAGTTCGCCGATACGAAGGCATCACTGGAGTCGCGCGCCCAGATGCAACGCAACTGGATGGAGTCCGGCGTCCGCAATGCCCGTCGTAAAGCAACGGACAACGACAAGATCGGCCGCAAGACCCGCGCCGAGTCGACGGAGAAGCAGGCAGCGAAGGCGCGTCAGACGCAACGCCGCATCGAACGGCTCGATGTCGTCGAGGAACCGCGCAAGGAGTGGGAACTGCGCATGGAGATCGCGGCGGCGCCCCGCAGTGGAACGGTCGTTGCGGTGCTGGGTGGCGCAGTGGTGCGGCGCGAGGACTTCACGTTCGGACCGGTGACGACGCAGGTCGAGTGGGGGGATCGCATTCTCGTCACCGGTGAGAACGGTTCGGGCAAAACCACTTTGCTGTCGGTGCTGCTGGGTCGACTGGCACCCGACGAAGGAACGGCGTCGCTGGGATCGAGCGTCGCGGTCGGCGAAATCGACCAGGCACGAAAGCTGTTCGACGGTTCCGAGACCGTCATGGCTGCGCTCGGCGCCGCAGTTCCGGACTGGCCCGACGCCGACGTTCGAACCCTGCTCGCCAAGTTCGGCCTTCGCGGCGACGACGCCATGCGGCCCGCCGAGTCGCTGTCCCCGGGTGAGCGGACACGTGCCGCGTTGGCACTGCTGCAAGCGCGCGGAGTCAACTTGCTGGTGCTCGACGAGCCCACCAACCACCTCGACCTGCCTGCCATCGAACAGCTCGAGCGGGCTATGGAGAACTTCGACGGCACGCTGATGTTGGTGACGCACGACCGGCGCATGCTCGGCACCGTGCGAGCCACCCGTCGCTGGACCATGCGGGCGGGTCAGCTCAGCGAGGCCTGAGGTGCGCCGGCGGGTGCGCCGGCCGGCATCGATGGCCGGCATCGATGGCACATAACAACGGCTAGACGGTTGCAACGGGCCATCGATGCGGCCCGGGTTGTTCCAGCGGTTGACAGATCGTTGGGTTTACACAACACTTTGTTCTATGAGCCCCATAAAGCGTGGCAACGCGCTCCCGATCTACAACAGGGTGGGTGTTCTGCGGGCCGAACGAAAGATGAGCCGCGCGCAACTGGCCGAACTCATCGAAGTGAATCCACAGACGGTGGGCGCCCTCGAACGGGGTGACCACTACCCGAGCCTCGACTTGGCGATGCGCATCTGCGACGTGTTCGACCTCCCGGTCGAAGCAGTGTTCTCGCGGGAAGAGCTCGGGCCGCTCTCCGCCGAACTGTTCCGAAGGGAGAAGGACGCGTGAGCACCCCCGACTCGAACATCCTGTCCAGATACCAGGCCTACCGGACGCGACGCTTCCTGGAGAACGACGCGAAAACTCGTCATTGGCTGCCTGCATGGCGAACGCAGCGTCGCCGACGCATGTTGGCCATCGCAGTGGTCGCCACCCTCCTCGTCCTGGTGGTGATCTCCATCTGGACGCTGTTCTGGGAGTGGGCACCGCTTGCCTGGCTTCCGGCAACTGCGGCGTTCCTCGTCCTGTGGACGATGCTGCAAACGGTGTCGGGGCGTCACAGCGACGCCCCGATGGGCGCCCTCGACGAATGGGAAGTGCAGCAGCGCAACGAAGCTCGATCCATCGGGCTCACCGTGACGCAGGGTACGGTCATGGCTGCGATCATGCCTCTCGTCTTTCTCGGCACCTGGGTGGACAACGACCGTCTCGCCTATGCCGGCGGACTGTGGACGCTGACGGCACTTCTAGCGGGAATCTGTTCTCCCGCATTCGTTCTCGCATGGATCACGCCCGACCCAGAACCCGAAGACCTGCAAGAACCTGAAGACCTGCCAGAACCTGATGACCTGCAAGAAGAAAGGGCACCATGAGCACCCTCACGATCGACGACGTATCGAAGAGGTACGGCGACAAGATCGCCCTCGACTCGCTGAGTTTCGACGTACGCCCCGGCGAGCTGTTCGGTTTCGTCGGCAGCAACGGCGCAGGCAAGACCACCACGATGCGCATCACGCTCGGCGTCTTGTCCGCCGACTCCGGCCAGGTCCTCCTCGGCGGTAAGCAGGTGGACCTCGACGTTCGCCGGACCATCGGCTACATGCCCGAGGAGCGCGGGCTCTATCCCAAGATGAAGGTCGGCCCACAGTTGGCGTATCTAGCCGAGTTGCACGGCCTGTCGAAGTCCGACGCGCACTCGGCAGTGCAGCGCTGGACCGAGCGGCTCGGTATCTCGGAGAGGCTCGACGACACCGTCGACGCTCTGAGCCTGGGCAACCAGCAGCGCGTTCAACTCGCGGCGGCGCTGATTCACGACCCGGCTGTGCTCGTGCTCGACGAGCCGTTCTCCGGCCTCGACCCCGTTGCCGTGGACGTGATGAGCGAGGTGCTGCGCGAGAAGGCAGCGTCGGGCGTTCCCGTCATCTTCTCGAGCCACCAACTCGACCTCGTGCAGCGGCTGTGTGACCGCGTCGGCATCATCGCGGCGGGACGCATGAAGGCAGTGGGTACCGTCGACGAGCTACGCGGCACCGGCAGCGGGCAGCTCGACGTGCACGCCCCCGCTGCGCCCGCAGGATGGGCCGACGGAATCCGCGGAGTGCACACGCTGAGCCACGCGAACGGCCGAACGCTGTTGACGATCGAGCCGGGCGCCGACGATCAGGCCGTCCTCGGCGCGGCCCTCGCCACCGGACCGGTACACGAATTCACCACCCGCAAACCATCGCTGAGCGATCTGTTCCGAGAGGCGGTCGAGAAATGAACCACAACGTGAGTTCCAGTAGGGCAATCGGATTGATCGCAAAGCGCGAGTTCACCGTTCAGGTGATGAAGAAGAGCTTCGTCATCAGCAACGTCATCATCCTGGCCGTCATCGTCGGCGGCATCATCGCCTTCTCCATCTTCTCCGGAGGCGACGGCGAGGACCGTGACGTCGTCGGCATCGTCGGTGACCAGTCCCTCGCGTCGGTCCTACAGGCCACCGGCGAATCCGTCGGCAATCCCGTCGACGTCCGCGAGATCGCCGATGCCGAAACGGCGCGCGCCGACGTCGAATCCGGTGACGTAGCAGTGGCTCTCGTACCGGAGACCGCTGGCGCCTACACCGCGATCACGGAGTCCGAGCTCACCGGAGCACTCAGAGCAGTCGTCGAAGGAAGCGTGCAAGCACAGGCCACGGACGCCGCGCTGGCCGCACAGGGTGTCGACCGGGCGACCCTGTCGTCCGCAGCGTCCAACGCGACGGTCACCGTCGACGCCGTCGACCCGCCCGATCCCGAAGCCGGTCAACGCGTAGCACTGTCGTTGTCCGCCGTCTTCATCCTCTACGCGCAGATCATCGGCTTCGGCATGTACGTCGCGATGGGCGTCGTCGAGGAGAAGTCCTCTCGCGTCGTCGAATTGCTGCTGTCGACCGTCCGGCCGCTGCAACTGTTGTGGGGCAAGATCCTCGGAATCGGCGCGGTGGGCATTCTGCAACTCGCGCTGTACGGCGCGGCGGGCGTCGGCGCAGGACTGGCCACCGGGGTGCTCACCGTCACCGGCACCGCCATCAGCGTCTTCATCGGCACTCTGGGCTGGTTCGTACTCGGGTTCGCGTTCTTCGCTGTGCTGTACGCCGCGGGCGGCTCGATGGTCTCCCGGCAGGAAGACGTCAATTCGACGACGATGCCGCTGCTGTTGCTGATCATGGCGATGTTCTTCGCGGCGTTCTACTCGGTCGGCGACCCCGAAAGCACGCTGAGCAACGTGCTCAGCTGGATCCCACCGTTCTCCGCGGTCATGATGCCGCTACGTATCGCCGCGGGCGTAGCACCGCTGTACCAAATCGTCGGGACGGCGCTCATCATGGCCGCCACGACAGCAGCGCTCGCCGTCGTCGCGGCGAAGATCTACCAGCGCTCCATCCTGCGAATCGGCAAAACCGTCACATGGAAGGAAGCATTCGCTCGCTAAGGCAGGAGTGGAGACTGCAGGAACGATCCGATCAACAGGAGTGGAGCCTGCAGGAACGGTCCGATCAACAGGAGTGGAGCCTGCAGGAACGATCCGATTAAACTGGCACCATGAACGCACGGACGTCCGCCGCCGAGATCCTCGATGCAATTCTCGACGGCGGTTCGTTCGTGTCGTGGGACGAGCCGCCACTGGATGTCTCGCCCGGCGCTGCCTACGCGGCGGACCTGGAGAAAGCTCGAGACAAGAGCGGCGTCGACGAATCCGTATTGACGGGCAAGGGCTTGGTCGACGGACGCGACGTGGCGATCATCGCCTGCGAGTTCGGTTTTCTCGCGGGATCGATCGGCGTCGCCGCCGCCGAGCGGATCTGCGTCGCCATCGAACAGGCAACGGCTGAAGGGCTTCCCCTCATCGCATCACCCACCTCCGGCGGCACCCGCATGCAGGAGGGCACGCTCGCCTTCGTGCAGATGGTCAAGATCGCGGGAGCTGTCACGCTGCACAAGCGCGCCGGCCTGCCCTACCTGGTGTACTTGCGCAATCCGACGACGGGCGGTGTGTTCGCGTCGTGGGGCTCGCTGGCTCACGTCACGTTCGCCGAGCCCGGTGCGCTCATCGGATTTCTCGGCCCGCGCGTGTATCAGGCGTTGTACGACAAGCCCTTTCCCGAGGGCGTGCAAACCGCGGAGAATCTCTACCAGCACGGCGTCATCGACGGTGTCGTTCCCGTCCAGAACCTTCGGCACCTCATGGTCCGCGCGCTCCGGGTGGTCAGCGGCGACAACGAACTTCCCTACGAACTGGACCCCGCGCCGACGCCCGCCGACATTCCGGAGCACTCGGCGTGGCATTCCGTCGCGGCATCACGCCGCGACGATCGGCCCGGCGTTCGTCAACTGCTCGAACACGCTGCTACCGAACAGGTTCCGCTCAGTGGCACCGGTCAGGGCGAATCGGACACGACGATCCTGCTGTCGCTGTGCCGGTTTCGCGGCATCTCGTGCGTGGTGTTCGGTAACGATCGCAGCAGTCACAGCGTCACCGCGACGATGGGGCCCGGTGCGTTGCGCGAGGCCCGCCGCGGCATGAAATTAGCCGAGGAACTGCGCATACCGCTGGTGCTCGTCATCGACACGTTCGGTGCCGCATTGTCCAAGGAAGCCGAGGAAGGCGGGCTGGCCCCCGAAATCGCGCGCTGTATCAGCGATCTCGTCACCGTGGACACGCCGACGGTGTCGGTGCTTCTCGGTCAGGGCACCGGCGGAGGTGCGCTCGCACTGCTCCCTGCCGACCGGTCGCTGTGCGCGCAGAATGCGTGGCTGGCGCCGCTTCCACCCGAAGGTGCAAGTGCCATCGTGCACCGCGACACCGACCACGCCGCGGATATGGCCGAGGCACAGGGCATCCGGTCGGTGGATCTGCTGCGCGCCCACATCGTCGACGCCATCGTTCCCGAGCACCCCGACGCAGCCGAGGAGCCCGTCGAATTCTCGCTTCGAGTCGCAGGCGCTATCGCCCGCGAGCTACGCGACATCGCCGCCGCGAACCCCGCCGACCGACTCACGACGCGAATGGCGCGATACCGCCGACTCGGCCTCCGCGACCAGAGCTAGAACGTCACCGGCGCGCACGTCGCACGGTAGCTCGACCTTCGAATTCCCCAACCCGAAAAACTCCAGCCGCGCGGTGCAATGCCGGTTCGCGACGGCCGCGTCGACGTACTCGCCGGGCGGAGCGTCGATTGTCACGACACCTGCGATCACCGACCGCACCCGCGTCACCATGACACCGTCGATCGACGTCGGGGTTCCCTCGCAATCGGCGAGGTCTTCGAGCGCGCAACCGTCGACCACGATTCGGCCCAGGTGATAGCACGTGTCGGCCGGCCATTCTTCGCTGTCGAACCGAGGCCTGCATGCTGCAGTCAACGACGGGAGAAGCTGAAAGAGAGTCACAGGAGAAGTCTCGTTGCGCTGGGCCAAGCAGGGCCAGTGTCTTGATGAAACCAATACGCGCCAACGGTGAACGCTTATGACCAACCATCGCGGCAGCCGAGTCCGTCGGCGAACGAAGACACCGCAACTAGGCTGCATACATGAGCGGCGAATACCGGTATGCATTCGACAGAAGCATCGACGATCGCGAGGGGTTCTGGCTCGACGCGGCACGAACCATCGACTGGTCGACGCCTCCGAGCAGAGCGTTCGAAGGCGACCGCTGGTTCCCGGACGGACGCCTCAACACCTGCTTCAACGCGCTCGATCGGCATGTCGAGGCGGGTCACGGTGATCGAACCGCGTTGATTTACGACTCCGCGATGCTCGGCCTTACGCGCTCGTACACGTATTCCGAGTTGCTCGTCGAGGTCGCACTGTTCGCGGGTGTCCTGGCCGAACGCGGCGTGCGCGTAGGCGACCGTGTCGTTCTCTATCTACCGATGATTCCCGAGGCCGTCGTGGCGATGTTGGCGTGTGCACGGATCGGTGCGGTGCACTCGGTGGTGTTCGGTGGGTTCGCGGCCAAGGAACTCGCCGCCCGCATCGACGACGCCGAACCCACCCTGCTCGTCACGGCCAATGGCGGATTCGAACCCGGCCGCGTCGTCGAGTACCTGCCCATCGTCGAGAAGGCGCTTGCGCTGACCACAGCCCCGGCGCCGCAGGTGATCGTCAAAGCCCGCGACGGCATCGACGCCGACCACTCGTGGCTCGACTGGAACGAGCTGACCGCCGACGCCGCCGCCACCGATCCCGTTCCGGTGCAGGCCACGGACCCGCTGTACATCCTGTACACCTCGGGCACGACAGGTAAGCCGAAGGGCGTCGTCCGCGACAACGGCGGCCATGCCGTCGCGCTGCGGTGGTCGATGAGAAACATCTACGATGTCGGGCCGGGCCAGGTGATGTGGACGGCGTCCGACGTCGGGTGGGTCGTGGGGCACTCCTACATCGTGTACGGGCCGCTGCTGGCGGGCGCGACGACCGTTCTGTACGAGGGCAAACCGGTCGGCACGCCCGATGCAGGGGCGTTCTGGCGGGTCATCGCCGACCATCGGGTGCGGGCATTGTTCACGGCGCCGACCGCGTTGCGCGCGATTCGCAAGGTGGATCCGCAGGCGGCCGAGCTCGACAAGTACGACATCTCTTCGCTGGAAACACTGTTCGTCGCCGGTGAACGCCTCGATCCCGATACCTACGAGTGGATCAGCCGGACAACGGATCGACCGGTCGTCGACCACTGGTGGCAGACCGAGACCGGCTGGGCGATCTGCGCGAATCTGCGCGGCCTGGAGCCACTTCCGATCAAGTCGGGCTCGCCGACGGTTGCCGTACCCGGTTTCCGCGTCGCCGTGCTCGATGCGTCGGGCGATGCCGTCGACGCCGGTACCGAGGGCAACATCGTTCTGGAGCTGCCGCTCCCGCCCGGCACCCTGGTGGGGTTGTGGAACGACGATGACCGCTTCCGCCGCTCGTACCTGGACACCTTCCCTGGGTACTACCTGACCGGCGATTCCGGCTACATCGACGCCGACGGGTACGTCTACGTTCTCGGCCGCAGCGACGACGTCATCAACGTTGCGGGCCACCGACTCTCGACCGGATCGATGGAAGCGGTGGTCGCGAGCCATCCTGCCGTGGCCGAATGCGCGGTCATCGGCATCCACGACGATCTCAAGGGGCAACGACCCAGCGGATACGTCGTGCTGAAGGCGGGCGAAACCATTGCCGAGGACCAGCTGCGCGACGAACTCGTCGCGATGGTGCGCGATCAGATCGGTGCGCTCGCAACCTTCCGCGACGTCACCGTCGTCGGGGCGCTACCGAAGACGCGATCGGGCAAGATCCTGCGCAAGACGATGCGGCAGATCGTCGCGGGCGAGGAATACGGCGTGCCGTCGACCATCGAGGACCCCGCCGTTCTCGACGCGCTAGAGAAACTGCTCCGGCATTGACAGGCACTGACAGCGCTCACGGCAGAAACACGCAGGACGATGGCCGAAAACCGCGCGAGTTTCGGGCTGGGAGGACATAGCGTCTTATCCCATGACCCAGCTCGACTCCCGTCCGCAAATCGATCGACTCGCCCTCGCCGCCGTCGTGGTGACGGTACTGTCCTGGGCTTCGGCGTTCGTCGCCATTCGCGGCGTCGGTATGTCCTTCGGCGCAGGCCCGCTCGCGTTCGGCCGCCTGCTGATCGGTTCGGTCGCGCTCGGCGCGGTGCTGTGGGCCAAGCGAACCTGGGTGCGCCCGAATCGCGTTCAGTGGTTGCAGATCATCAGTGTCGGAGTGTTCTGGTTCGCCGTCTACAACGTCTCGCTGAACGCCGCGGAGCAGCGTGTCGACGCCGGCACCACCTCGATGATCATTCAGATCGGGCCCATCCTGGTCGCGATCTTCGCCGGACTGCTCCTCGGTGAAGGATTCCCGCGCTGGCTCGTCATCGGCGGAGCCATCGCGTTCCTCGGGGCCGTCATGGTCGGCGTCGTCTCCGCGGTCACGACGACGGACACGACGAGAACCGACGCGGATTGGTTCGGCATCGCGCTGTGCCTGCTGTCGGCGGTCACGTATGCCGTCGGCGTCCTGAGCCAGAAACCCGTGCTCAGTGCAATACCCGGCCTGCAGGTGACGTGGATGGCGTGCACCGTCGGCGCTCTCTGCACGGCGGTGTTCGCGCCCGCGCTCGTCGACGATCTCCGTACCGCCTCTGCCGGTGCGACGGGCGGCCTGATCTACCTCGGACTTGTGCCGACGGCGTTGGCCTTCAGCACGTGGGCGTATGCCCTGACGCGCATGAACGCCGGGCGCCTCGGCATCACCACGTATGCGGTTCCGCCGCTGACGATCACGCTCGCCTGGGTACTGCTGGGAGAGGTTCCGCACGTACTCGCCGTGGTCGGAGGGGTGATCTGCCTCCTCGGCGTCGCGGTGTCACGGCGACGCTAGAGGGCCTTGAACCTCGCCAGTGCCACTTCGCGCTCGTGCTTGTGGTCGACGATGGGGTCGGGATACTCCTTCGGGCGCCCGTACTTCAGCGTGTGCACGGCGCGACCTTCCTCGCCGCGGAGCTCGGGAACCCATCGGCGCACGTAATCGCCTGTGGGATCGAACTTCTCGCCCTGTGTGATCGGGTTGAACACCCGAAAGTACGGCGAAGCGTCCGTCCCGGTGCCTGCGGTCCACTGCCAACCGTGCTGATTGTTGGCCAGATCGCCGTCGACGAGCTGCTGCATGAAGTAGCGCGCGCCGCGCCACCACGGGAGATGCAGGTCCTTCACCAGGAACGACGCGACGATCATCCGCACGCGGTTGTGCATCCAGTGCTCCGTGTTCATCTGACGCATCCCGGCATCGACGATCGGGAAGCCCGTGCGTCCTTCCTTCCAGGCGTCGAACAGTTCCTCGGTGTGCTCGCCGGAGTCCACCTCGATCCTGTCGTACTTCTTGTCGTAGTTCTCCCGTGCACTGTCGGGTCGTTGAAAGAGAATGTCGCCGTAGAAGTCTCGCCACCCGAGCTGCTTGCGGTACGTCGCGGCCCCGTCGCTGGCGATCTTGGACAGATCGGCGAGCATCGTCCGGGGGTGAATGTTGCCGTACTTGAGGTACACCGACATGCGGGAAGTCGAATCGAGATCGGGCCGGTTGCGTTCGTCGTCGTACGCCGAGACATGCTCCAGGAATTCATGCCAGGTCGTCGATGCCGCAGCCTCGCCCGCGTCAGCGTCGGAACCGCCCTCCTCGGTAGGGATCGACACCCGTTCCGGCAGCCCCGACACATCCGACGGATCCAGCCAGGACACGGTGTCGGCCGAAGTGGCCGCAGGGCCACGCCACCCGTGCTGCAACCACTGACGGAAGAACGGTGTGAATACCCGATAGGGCTCACCGTCGTTCTTGGTCACCCGCCCCGGCGCAACCGCATACGGCGAACCCGTCGCGACCAGGGATACCTGCTTACCGACGCGCTCGTCGCGGTCCCGTCCGTACGGTCCGTAGTCGGCGCTGACGTGGACATCGCCGCCACCCGTCGCGTTCGCGACCTGCGGCACAACGACCTCGGGATCACCCTTCACAACCAGGAGGCGACCGTCCAACTGCTCGTTCAGCGCTTCGAGACTGCGAAACAGGAAGTCTCGGCGTGGCGCGCCCGACGGCTTCAACAGCTTGTCGTCGAGGACGAACAACCCGAGCACCGGCCCCGTCGACTCTGCCGCCGCAGTGAGCGACGGGAGGTCGGCCGTACGGAGATCGCGTCGAAACCACACCACAGTCATGGGGTCTTTCTACCCGAACACGGTCGTAGACAATCCTCCGAGACATTCTCAGAGTTTCCCCACACAGCACTCACCAGCAGCCCACTTACCGCTTCTACCTTGGGAAACATGACAAACACAGCAACTCACCCGTTCCCCGGTGCGGCGTCGCTCGTGAACAGCACCTGCACCTTCGAGGCGTACTACGACAAGCTGTACGCCAGCGCTCCCGCCGTGGCGTGGACACTCGACGCCGACCGCGACCGTCGCACCGCACTCGAGCAGTTCTTCGCCCTCTCCCCTGAGCAACGGCAGCTGACGGTCGAGCGCTGGGCAGCATAATAGGGCTGTGCCCGAATCTGCCACCGTGCTCGTCGTCGACGACGATGCCGACGTGCTCGCCTCGCTGCAGCGCGGCCTCCGCCTGTCCGGCTTCGCCGTCATCACCGCCGTCGACGGTGCCGAAGCGCTGACCGTCGTCTCCCAGCGCGCACCCGACGTCGTGGTGCTCGACATCAACATGCCCGTTCTCGACGGCGCAAGCGTCGTCAAGGCCTTGCGCGCCATGGGCAACGACGTCCCGATCTGCGTACTCAGTGCGCGCAGTTCGGTGGACGACCGCATTTCCGGCCTCGAATCCGGGGCCGACGACTACCTGACGAAGCCGTTCGTGCTCGCCGAACTCGTCGCTCGCATCCGCGCCATGCTGCGCCGACGCACGACCGCCCCCGCCGCCTCGGACAGCGACACCGCCGTCGTGATCGGCGACCTGCGCGTCGACATTCCCGGATACCGCGCGCACGTGGACGGTCGCGAACTCGACCTCACCAAACGCGAATTCGAACTGCTCGCCGTACTCGCACGCAACTCCGGCGTCGTCCTCACCCGGGAGCGGCTGCTCGAACTGGTGTGGGGCTACGACTTCGTCGCGGACACCAACGTCGTCGACGTGTTCGTCGGCTACCTGCGCCGCAAGATCGAGGCCGACGGCCGACCGCGGATCCTGCACACCGTCCGCGGCGTGGGCTTCGTGCTCCGAGCGTCCGCATGAGGTTCTCGCTCCGAGCACGGGTGGCAGCGGCAACGGCGCTGGGAGCCACCATCGTCGTCGCCACCCTGGGCATCGTCACGTCCGTCGCCATCTCACGCAACAACGTCAGCAATCTCGACGAACGTCTCACCACCGCATCGCAGGTGCTGATCCCCAACGCGGCGAGCCTCGAATTGTTCCTCGACCAGCTGGGCAGCTCAGGTG
>NZ_JBAWFH010000044.1:0-7734 GCF_049591685.1 Rhodococcus sp. (in: high G+C Gram-positive bacteria)
GGATGTACGACGGGTGGCCTGCGCTGCGCGAGGGATACGCCCGCTGGCTGTGGAACGCGTTCGGCAGCGTCGCGGGAACGTCCGTCGTGGTGTCGGCAATGTCGATCGCGTATATCGTGCCGCCTGCCGCAGCAGTTCTCGGTTCCGGCCCGACCCGCAGGTGGGGGTTGGTCGGCTACGGCGCTGCGGTGCTCTCGCGGACGGTGGCTTCGCGGGCGGAGTCGAAGTCGGGTTCGTTGCTGCACACGGTTGCCGTATCGACCGCGCATCCCGTCTCTTTTGCGCTGTACATCACGCTCACGGCCGAATCGCTGCGACGCCGCCGCGACGGAACGGCAACGTGGAAGAACCGCCTTCTGCCCGCCGTGTGACAAGACGACATGTGTGGTTCGCCGTGGCTGCGGGTCAGACGCGCGCGGCCGACAGTCCGAGATTGGTGAGTACCTCACGGGTGGCACGCGCGAAGTTGAGCGTGATGAAGTGCAGAGCCGGTGCGCCCTCGGCAATGAGCCGCTCGCCGATCGACGTTGCCAGCTCGATGCCCACTTCACGGACGGCCGCTCGATCCTCCTCAGGACCGGTGCCGGCCGCCGCGGTGAATCGATCGTCGAGTGATTTCGGAAGCGCCGAACCCGACAGCGACAGCGCGCGCCGAACCGTGCGGAGTGAGGTGATCGGCATGATTTCCGGAATGATCGGCTTGGCACCCTGCTCGGGATCGCACTTGACCACCCGGTCACGAAGGCGCAGATAGTCGTCGACGTCGAAGAACATCTGGGTGATCGAGTACTCGGCTCCCGCGCGCAGTTTGGCGACGAGAACCTGCGTGTCCTGATCGAGATCGATCGCGCGGTAGTGGCCCTCGGGGAAAGAGGCGACGCCCACGTGGAAGTCACCGAGTTCGCGCACGAGGCACACGAGCTCCTCGGCGTATTCGACGCCCTCGGGATGTTTTTGCCAGTCTCCCAGCGGGTCTCCGGGTGGGTCGCCGCGGAGAACGAGGATGTTGGAAATGCCGCGGTCGGCGTAGGCACCGACCATGGATCGAAGCTCGGCGACGCTGTGTGACACCGCCGTCAGATGTGCGACAGGAAGGAGTGTCGTCTCCTCGGCGATCTGCCCGGTGACGCGCACCGTTCGGTCACGCGTGGACCCGCCCGCGCCGTAGGTCATTGATACGAATGCCGGTTGCATCTGTTCGAACTCACGGACCGCACGCCACAACCGAGCCTCGGCCGCTTCGTCGCGCGGAGGGGAGAACTCGACGGAGAACGGGATCTTGGTGGACTCGGCCGTGCGCAGTCGATCGACTATCGACGGCGTCCGAGTGACCCACCCGTCGCTCGACCGCCCCCTGACGGCATCAAATGTCACCGCGTCATCATAGTTTCGACGCCGGTGGGCGGTGTCGGCAGCCTCTCGCCACAGCGCGTTCGGCGGACCGACGGCTAATGTTGGGCAACGGAAATCTTGTGTCACGCGTTCGTCTGGAGGCCCCCCTGTCCGGGAAACTGATCACGACCGAAACCGATGTTCCGTGGGGCGCGTTGGACACCGCCTTGTCCGCGGGCGAATCGGACCCGCGCACCCTCGTCGATCTGGCGTTACGTGAGTTCTTCGCATCGAGGGACGAGCAGGTCGCGGCGCTCGGCGGCGGTTACGTCGCGGCTGTGCAGGATCTCACCGAGTTCGTGTTGCGCGGAGGCAAACGAGTCCGGCCTTCGTTCGCGTGGACGGCGTGGCTGGGTGCGGGCGGCGACTCGACGAGCACCCGAGCAGTGTCCGTCATCCGGGTGTGCGCGGCACTCGAGCTGGTGCAGGCCTGCGCGCTGATTCACGACGACATCATCGACGCCTCGGTGACCCGGCGCGGATTCCCCACCGTGCACGTAGGTTTCGCCACTCGGCATCGCGAGGCGAAGTGGTCGGGTTCGGCCGACCGTTTCGGCGAGTCGGCAGCAATTCTGCTCGGTGATCTCGCACTGTGCTGGGCGGACGACATGATGCGCGAATCCGGTCTCGATACCGAATCGGCCGCTCGGCTCTCGCCTGTCTGGTCGGCGATGAGGACGGAGGTTCTCGGTGGCCAACTCCTCGACATCGAGGCCGAGGCGGGGCTCGACGAGTCCGTTGATGCGGCGATGCGGGTGAACAGGTACAAGACGGCGGCGTACACCGTGGAGCGGCCGCTGCAGATCGGGGGCGTTCTCGCCGACGCACCTGCGAGCCTGATCGCCGACTTCCGCTCGTTCGGAACCGACATCGGGCTGGCTTTCCAACTCCGGGACGACCTGCTCGGCGTGTTCGGCGACCCGGACGTCACCGGGAAACCGTCGGGCGACGACATCCGCGAGGGCAAGCGCACCGTGCTGATGGCGGTCGCGATGGAGCGTGCAGATCGAGAGGCTCCGGAGTCGGCGTCCCTGCTGCGGTCGGCCCTCGGCGCGAACGACCTCGACGACGGCGTGATTGCGGACGTCAGGGCTGTACTCACCGACATCGGTGCCGTCGCGGACGTCGAGCAGCGCATCACCAGGCTCACCGAACGGGCATTGACCACACTGGACGCGAGCGACACCGAGCCGAATGCCGCGACGCGATTGCGCGCAATGGCCATCGCAGCGACCCAGCGGACCTATTAGAACCGGTTCGGTGCAGCCCACCGACTCGGTAGAACCCAAACGAAAGGCACACGTGCGCGCGACAACAGGCCCATCGGACTCCGTCGTCATCGTCGGTGCAGGGCTCGCCGGACTCTCGGCCGCTCTGTATCTCATCGGCGCAGGCAAGCGTGTCACGGTGCTGGAACGGGAGAACACAGTCGGCGGCCGGGTCGGAGTGTACCCGGTGACCGACGAGAACGGCGCCGCGCTGTACGAGATCGACAACGGCGCAAGCGTTCTCACCATGCCCGACCTCATCGAGTCCGCTTTGGCGGCGGTCGGTGAGTCCTTCGACACCGTCGACCCCAAGATATCGCTCACGGCGCTCTCCCCGAGTTACCACACCCGCTACGCCGACGGCAGCTCGATCGACGTGTACGCCGACCCCGAGGCCATGGCCGAGGAGGTCGCGAAGAAGTGCGGCGACGCCGAGGCGGAGGGGTACCGGGCGTTGCGACGGTGGCTTGCGTCGATCTTCGACGCGGAGTTCGACCGCTACATCGACGCCAACTTCGACTCGCCACTCGACCTCGTGTCCACCCCCGCCGCGCTTCGCGACACCGTGACACTCACCCGACTCGGCGGCTTCGGCAGGTTGGGGCCCCGAGTGGAGAGGTTCCTGAAGGACGAGCGATTGCGAAGGGTGTTCACCTTTCAGGCGTTGTACGCCGGTATGGCGCCCGCGAAGGCGCTCGCCGTCTACGGCGCGATCGCGCACATGGACACCTCACTCGGCGTCTACTTCCCGCGCGGAGGTATGGCCTCGATCGCCGCAGGAATGGCGGACGCCGTCACACGTAACGGCGGCGTGGTGATCACGGGGGCAGCAGTCTCCGACATCGACGTCGTCGACGACAGGGCACGGTCGGTGGGTACGGCCGACGGACGTCGATTCGAGTGCGACGCCGTCATCCTGACCCCCGACCTTCCGGTCGTCGACGGATTGCTCGACGACGCAGGCGTCTCTTCGCGCGGCCGACGCCGCGGCTACGGCACCGTTTCACCGTCGGCAGTCGTCTTTCACGGCACCGTACCGACTGCAATCACCGCAGGATGGCCGTCCGAATCGCATCACACCATCGACTTCGGCGCCGAATGGGCGTCGACCTTCGCCCGCATCACCGCCAAGAGCGGCCGTGGCTCGTTGATGACGGATCCGTCGCTACTGATCACGCGGCCCAGCGTCAGCGATCCGGGATTGCGCGTCGAACGCGGCGGTGAGCTGTGCGAGCCGGTATCGGTTCTGGCACCGTGCCCGAACTTGCAGAGCGCACCGCTCGACTGGGCTCGGCTGCAGGATCCGTACGTGAAGGAGTTGCAGCAGGAGATGGACAAGCGCGGCTACGGCGGCGTGAGCGCGATGACCATCGACCACGTCGACACGCCGCTTACGTGGTCGGAACGGGGAATGTTGCACGGCAGCCCCTTCTCGTCGGCCCACGTGTTCCGGCAGACGGGACCGTTCCGACGCAAGAACGTCGTGCCCGGCCTGAACAACGTGGTACTCGCAGGTTCGGCAACCACGCCGGGTGTCGGAGTGCCGACCGTGCTCGTGTCGGGCAAACTGGCTGCCGAACGTATCGTCGGCACCGTCTGACGCTGCAGCCCGTACGCGGGATGGTTCGGATGGGGTACGCGGACACACTAAACTGGCTTCGGCCGTCGGACGTGAACCTTCCGTTCATCCGCCGGTCGGCAAAATGTCGTGTGACGCGAGAGGAGGATGACCACCACGATGTCCTCGGTCTCGAGCTCGGCAGCGTCCGGTACGGCCGGGCCGGACCCGTCACGCGACGCCTCGTCCACTGCGCCGCAGCCCAGGTCGTTCGTTCGACACCTGGCCCTGTTCCTGCGTAGCCCGGAAGGGCACGCGGCTCTTCTCGGTCTGCTCGGCGCAGCGTTGATCACGTTCGGCGGTTTCGGCGCCGGGAGTGTGCGTCGCCGCGATCCCCTGCTGGAAGCCATGCATCTGTCGTGGCTCCGTTTCGGGCACGGTCTCATTCTGTCCAGCATCATCGTGTGGCTGGGCGTACTCCTGATGATCGTGGCCTGGGTACGTCTGGGTCGTGCGACGCTGCAGGGCCGGACCGAACTCCGCGAACTGCGCTGGGTTGTGCCCGCCTGGACGGCACCCCTCCTGCTCGCCGTCCCCATGTTCAGCCGCGACGCGTTCTCCTACCTCGCCCAGGGCGCGCTCCTCCGCGACGGTTTCGATCCCTATGCCGTCGGTCCGGTGGCCAACCCCGGTGTGCTGCTGGACAACGTCAGCAACGTGTGGACCACGACCACCGCCCCCTACGGCCCCCTTTTCCTCCTCCTGGGTGAAGCCATCACCAGCATCACCGGCGATAACGTGATCGCGGGCACGATGCTCCTGCGTCTGACGATGCTTCCGGGACTCGCGCTCATGGTGTGGGCCGTCCCGAGACTCGCGTCGCACATGGGCGGCACACCCGCCATAGCGCTGTGGTTGGCCGTGCTCAATCCGCTGGTTCTGATTCACCTGATCGGCGGCGTGCACAACGAACTATTGATGGTCGGCCTCATGACCGCCGGTATCGTGCTGGTCCTCGAACGCAAGCACGTCGGCGGTGTTGCGCTCGTCGCGGTGGCAGTCGCCATCAAGGCGACCGCCGGATTGGCGCTGCCGTTCATGGTGTGGATCTGGATGATCCACGAGCGTGAACGAGCCGAGGCCGAGGGCCGAACGCCGATGTCTCCTCTGCGTTCGTTCGCCAAAACCGCCGGAACCGGTGCGGGCGTCTTCGCCGCGGTGTTCGCCCTCGCCTCACTCGTGGCGGGTGTCGGGATCGGCTGGCTGACGGCACTGTCCGGCTCCGCCAAGATCATCAACTGGCTCTCGTTGCCGACCGTCATGGCCCACCTTGTCACCGTCAGCACGTCCTGGATCCTCGATCTCCGGCTCGGCCCGGTCCTGGAAGTGACGCGCATGCTCAGCGCGGTCGTGCTCGCGGTCGTCATCGTCGGTACGTGGTGGCTGTACCGGAAGACCGAACGCGACGCGGTCAAGGGCATCGTCATCGCATTGGTGGCCATCGTCGTTCTGTCGCCGGCTGCACTGCCGTGGTACTACTCCTGGCCACTCGCGCTGGCTGCGGGCTTTGCGTTGTCGACCAAGACGCTGATGATCCTGGTCGGTTTGTCGACCTGGCTGATGCTCGTCTTCCGGCCCGACGGCTCGATCGGTCTCTACACGGTCGCTCACGTCGCCCTGGCGACCTTCGCGGCGGTCGTTGCAGCGTTGTCCATCACCAGGGTCGATCCCCTACGGCTGCGCGGAAAACCCCGACGGCCGGCGAACTCGGAGGATGTCCGTGCCGTTACCTAAGCGAGCAACGCCGATCGTGGGTGAGCTCGACGAGATCGACCCGTCGCTGCACGAGGCGTACCGGCTGTGCCGTGACCTCAATGCCCGTCACGGCAAGACCTATTTCTTGGCCACTCGTCTGCTGCCCGTCGAGAAGCGCGCAGGTGTACACGCCCTGTACGGGTTCGCTCGGATGGTCGACGACATCATCGACGTCGACGTCGACGGTTCACTCACCGAGGATTCTCCGGATGTGCAGCTGCGGCCGGCCGATCGCCGAGCCGGCGCCGAGGTCGACGTCCTCGAGGATCGCGTCCGTTCGGCGCTGAGCGGAGTGAGCCTTGGAGACAGCTCGTCCGAGCAGGTTCTGCGTGCATTCGTCGACACGGTCGAGCGCTATTCGATCCCCCATGACTACTTCTATGCGTTCTTCCACTCGATGCGGATGGACATTCCCGGCACCGATGTATTCCGCTGTCGCTACCGGACGATGCCGGAGCTTTCCGAGTACATGTACGGTTCCGCTGCCGTCATCGGTCTCGAGATGCTTCCCATCCTCGGCGCGACGACCGAGGATGCGACGGTGCCCGCGGCGGCGCTGGGCGAGGCGTTTCAGCTGACCAACTTCATTCGTGACATGGGCGAAGACCTCGACCGCGATCGCATCTATCTCCCCACCGACGAGCTGGCTGCGTTCGGGGTCGACGAGGAACTGCTGCATCACTGTCGCGACACGGGCAGAACTGATCCAAGGGTGGAGCGTGCGCTCGCGCATCTTATTGCGCACACGCGTGCGGTGTACCGAGTCGCCGAACCCGGTATCGACCTGCTCGATCCTCGGGTTCGACCCGGAATGCGGACGGCGTTTCTGTTGTACGGCGCCATCCTGCGTGAGGTCGAAGACAGCGGCTATCGCGTTCTGTCCGAGCGCGCTCGGGTTCCGCAGTGGCGTCGATTGTCGGTCGCGGGGCCCCGACTGGTTGCCACCGGCTGGACCAGACTCAGAAGCCCATCGCCTGCGCGCGCCTGATCACTTCGCGCATCAAATCGCCGTGCATGGCGTCGATCGGGGTACCGGGAAGGCTGTCGTCCGATTGGAACAGCCACGTCAGAATCGCTTCGTCCTCGAAGCCGCCGTCGTGCAGCACCGCGAGCAGCCCGGGCAGACCTTTGACGATCTGCTTGTTCGCCGCATCGAGGAAGACTTCGGGCACACCGGGAACCCGGTTGCGCTTGACGGCGACGAGCTGTCGGTCGCGAAGCATCTGCTCGACCCTGGACTTGGGCACCTCGAGGATTTTGCTCACGTCGGCCAGCTGCAGCAGCGGGACGGATGGGTCCAAGACGTCGTCGGAGTAAGGGATTGTGCTCACTGCAGTAACGTTAACGGGTTCGCTCTCGGATACGAAAAGCATCGTTGCGCCGTCGTCGGTCCGAGACAGGGGCGACACCTACGCTGGCTACGATCGCTGTGGACGCGATCGGCAGGCCGACATCGAAGGAGGTAGACCACCGTGATTCCCGGAGGGTCCGTATCGACGGGTTCGCTGCTGGATCGGCGCTACCGAATCGACGCTCCCATCGCCCGAGGTGGCATGTCCACGGTCTACCGCGCGCTGGACACGCGGCTCGACCGACCCGTGGCCGTCAAGATCATGGACCCGAAGTTCGCGGCCGACCCGGCCTTCGTCGCCCGGTTCGAGTTCGAGGCCCGAGCCGTCGCGAGGCTCAGCAATCCCGGAC
>NZ_JBAWFH010000045.1:0-22766 GCF_049591685.1 Rhodococcus sp. (in: high G+C Gram-positive bacteria)
GTTGAAGCGAGATGTCGTCGCGCCGAATTATCGGCGCGTGGCGGCCTCTCGATTTCGAGTCTAACAGTACGCTTGTCCTGTTGAAACGAAGGGCAGCCTACATCGCTGCGAGCATGCCCTTGCATTCCCGATCCTCGTGCAGTTGGCACGGCTTCGCAATGCAGGGCAGCCTCACTCTCGCGAACCGCCGAGCGCGGCGGAGCAGAAGAGGACGCATCGTCGTCACGTAGGGTTCGGTCCGGCGAACTTCTTCGACCGAAGACCGCACCATTCGACTGGACGAGAGATGCCTGAACCGATCTTTGCCTTTGTTCCCCTCGCAGCCGACATTCCCCCCGGGGTGGACGTCGACACCGTCGTCGCCGAGGTAGCCGCCACCGGCGTCAGTGCACCGGCCGAAGTCGAGAACGGCCTGCGGTCCGCCGTCGAGCGGGCCGAAGACAACGGCATCGACCTCTCGATCGTCGTGGTCGACCGCGACCCGCGACACGATTCCCAGCTCCGAGACCTCGCCACGGCAGTGGGCGCTCAGGACGGGGGCACCGTCCTCGTGCTGAGCCCCGGACAAGTGGGTTCGTTCAGTGATTCCGTCAGCCGTGTCGTGCTCGAAGCCGGCCAGGACCGCACGTACACCGGTAATCCCGTGGTGGCCGCGGATAATTTCGTCGACACCCTCGTCGATCCGCATCCGCATTGGACGTGGATCACCGGTCTGTTGATCGTGTTCGTCGCAGGCTGCGCGGCGGCCACCGCAGCTGTGAAGATTCGTCGGCGCTCGGGGGCGGAGACGGTCCACCGGGACGAAACCGACGACGGTGCCGATCGGCCATCCGACCGAACGATCAGCTGATCGTTCGATATCGACGCTGAAATGCCCCGACCCGCAGGTCGGGGCATTTTCGTGTGTCGCGCGTACGAGGTCCGAAAAAGTCATCGGAAATGTTTCTGCCCAAAGGCCGTGATCAGGGCGTTTTCGCAGGTCGTATTACAAATGTGTCATTTGTGACTGGAGTTTCCTTAGTGTGCGAAGTGTCGTACGGTGCCATTGGCACTGCTGGGGAAGGAGTGTCGCAGAAGGCAGAAGTCGCTCGAGTCAGCTCGAGTGGCTGCTGCTTCGGGTGCGGCCGACGTGGTCGGCACCTGTCGTGTTGCTGCGTGCTTTCTCCCTGCCCGGTGAGCGTGGGTGACATCCTCTCGACACGGATGACACTCAGCCGCTCGATCGGCGTCGAACACCCATGAGGGTGCGTCGCGAGCGCCGAGAACGAGGGAGACATTTGTGAGTCGACGGGCATTCCGCGGAACTCGCCGCGCGTTCTCGAGTCCGGTACGCCTACTGCTCGGTGCGAGCATGGTTCTCGCGCTCGTCGGCGGACTCACAGGCACCGCCGGTGCGGTTCCGCCGCCCCCGCCGAATCCGTCCGACACCGCCATCGCGGCCGCCGGCTCCCGTGTGGAGCAGCAGCTCGGAACCGTCGGAGCGCTCATCAACCAGGTCGCCTCGGCCAACCAGCAACTTTCTCAGCTGGACGCCGATGTCGCCGTCAAACGAGAAGATGTCAACAAGGCTCTCGTCGACCTACAGAATGCCCGCGATGCCGCCGACACAGCTGCCCAGCTGGTCGCCGTCGCACAGCAGGCCCTGACAGACGCAGGCGCGCAGATCGAAGCCGCCCAGCAACGCTTCAACGACTTCGCGGTGTCCAGTTACACGCAGGGCACAGGGGTCGCGTCCGTCGCCTCTTTCCTCGGTTCGAGCGGACCCGACGAGGTTCTCGATCGCGCACAGGTGCTCCGAGTTCTGTCCAACAGTCAGAACGCCGTGCTCGACGGTTTGCAACGCGCCCGCACCGAACAGGCCAACCGGGATTCCGCAGCACGCGAATCCAAGCAGAGCGCAGACGCAGCGGCGTCGGAAGCCGAATCCAAGAAGGCCGAGGCCGAGCAGGCGATCGCGACCGCTCGAGCTGCCCTCCAGGCGCAAGCCGAACAGAAGGCCGCCATCGAAAGTCAGCGCGATTCGGCGCAGAGCCAGCTCGACGTCGCCCGCTCCGACGTGGCCGGTCTGCAAGGTCAGCGCGTGGCCTACTCGGCCTGGGAACAGCAGAAAGCCGCCGAAGACGCCGCAATCGCTGCTGCGGCATCCGCCGCACGCGAAGCGGCCGTGCAAGCCGCAGCCCGGGTCGCCGCGAATCAGGCTGCTGCTGCTGCTGCGGCCGCAGCAGCAGCCGGACAACGCGCGCACACCGATATAGACGACTCCGACAACGAATCGTCCACCTCCGCCACGGCCACGCCGGGCGCCGCGACCTCGACGACCCCGACGACCCCGACGACGCCCAAGACGCCCACCACCCCCAAGAAGCCGCGAAGTTCCGGCACCGTCAGCCCGTCGCTCACCGGCAGCGCGGCCGTCGAACTCGCCATCGACCGCGGTATGTCGCAACTCGGTGTTCCGTACTCGTGGGGCGGCGGCGACGAGAACGGACCTACCAAGGGCATCCGAGACGGCGGCGTCGCCGACAGCTACGGCGATTACAACAAGGTCGGGTTCGACTGCTCGGGGTTGATGATCTACGCGTTCGCAGGTCTCGGAATCTCGCTGCCGCACTACACCGGGTATCAGTACACGGCAGGCAAGCAGGTGCCCTCGTCGGACATGAAGCGCGGCGACATGCTCTTCTACGGCCCCAACGCGAGCCAACACGTCGCCCTGTACCTCGGTGACGGGAAGATGCTCGAGGCGCCGCAGTCGGGAAGCGTCGTCAAGGTCTCGCCGGTGCGCTACGACGGCATGACGCCGTACGCGGTTCGCATGGTTTCCTAGAGAGTCTCCTGTAGTTCCCGCGGCACCTGCGCTGCCTTCGACGGTCGAACGGCTAGGCTCGCGGGCGTGCGCCGACAGACTCGGGGCGGGACATCGCGGCGCACGACACCTTCACCTGGAATAGTTGGTGAGGGACACAGGAACGTGCCCGCGAAATGGTCTAGGTGAAAGCGGTGAATTCTTGGTGGCATCACGTGACGGCGTCGAATCGAGCAGCAGCGAATCGACGAGCAGCTCGAATCGGAGCAGCGCGTCGAACGGAAGCGGTTCGGGCCGAGCGGACGTGACCGACCTCCAGAAGGACGTCGCGATCCTCGAGAAGGCCGTCTACGAGGTCAAGCGCGTGATCGTCGGTCAGGACCGCCTCGTCGAGCGCATCCTCGTCGGACTGCTCGCACGCGGACACGTCCTCCTCGAAGGCGTCCCCGGCGTGGCGAAAACGTTGGCCGTCGAGACGTTCGCGAAAGTTGTCGGCGGGTCGTTCTCCCGCGTCCAGTTCACGCCCGACCTGGTCCCGACCGACCTCATCGGTACTCGCATCTACCGACAGGGGCGAGAGGAGTTCGACACCGAGCTCGGGCCTGTCGTAGCGAACTTCGTGCTCGCCGACGAGATCAATCGCGCCCCAGCGAAAGTGCAGTCTGCGCTGCTCGAGGTCATGGCCGAACGGCACGTGTCGATCGGCGGCCGAACCTTCCCGATGCCGGATCCGTTCCTGGTGATGGCCACCCAGAACCCCATCGAGAACGAGGGCGTCTACCCGCTGCCGGAAGCCCAGCGCGACCGCTTCCTGTTCAAGATCGTCGTCGACTACCCGACGGTCGAAGAAGAACGCGAAATCGTCTACCGAATGGGAACGACGGTCCCCACCCCGAAGCAGATTCTCGATCCGGTCGAACTCGTCCGACTGCAGAACGTGGCCGCCTCGGTGTTCGTCCATCATGCGTTGGTCGACTACGTCGTGCGGGTCATCGCCGCGACACGCACTCCCGAGCAGCTCGGGCTCGACGATGTGGCGAGTTGGATCGCGTACGGCGCCTCACCCCGAGCAACCCTCGGAATCATTGCCGCCTCACGAGCCCTCGCGTTGCTGCGCGGTCGCGACTACGTGGTCCCGCAGGACGTGCTCGAAGTGATTCCGGACGTCCTGCGTCACCGTCTCGTGCTGTCGTACGACGCGCTCGCCGACGAGGTCACGCCCGAAGACGTCATCACCCGGGTCCTGCAGACGGTAGGCCTGCCGCAGGTGGCGCCGCAGGCCGTCGGCTCCGCTCCGCAGCAGCAGGCGCATCCCCCGGCGCAGCAGGGACCACAACCGCAGCAGGGAACACAACCGCAGGGGCCACAGCCGCCACGTCCACAGGGCGTCCCGTTCGGACAGGCCGGCGTATCGACGCAGCACCCGAACCAGGCGGGATTCGCTGGTAGCGGGCCGAACTCGGCGCAGCAGGCGCAGGGCTCGCCGTCGCTGCACAAGACGGGTGGCAACGGATCGACCGCCGGCGAACAGCCGAAGTGAGTGGGGCACTGGCCGACACCGGCGATCGGTCGCACGGACGGCCACCGTCGTTTCGGCAGGGAGAACTACGAGACCCGTCGCTCGCCGCGGCGCTGCGGACACTCGAGCTGACGGTTCGTCGGCGCCTCGACGGGGTGCTGCACGGAGACCATTTGGGGTTGATACCAGGACCGGGTTCCGAACCCGGCGATGCTCGCGAGTATCAGCCCGGTGACGACGTTCGGCAGATGGATTGGTCGGTGACCGCGCGCACCACCCATCCTCACGTGCGCCAATCCGTCGCCGACCGTGAACTCGAAACCTGGATGGTGCTCGACCTGTCGGCGAGCCTCGACTTCGGCACGACCGGATGCGAGAAGCGCGACCTTGCAGTGGCTGCAGCGGCAGCCATCACGCACCTGACCGGCGGCGGCGGAAACCGAATCGGGGCCGTGGTCGCGACCGGCGCCCAGCTCGCCCGCGTACCGGCGCGTGGTGGCCGCATTCACTCGCAGGCGATGCTGCGCACCATCGCGACGACACCGAGCGCGCCCGACGGCGTCCGGGGAGATCTACGAGAAGCGATCGAATCATTGCGGCGTCCGCAGCGGCGGCGCGGAATGGCGGTGATCATCAGCGACTTCCTCGGTCCGATCGACTGGGAGCGTTCGCTGCGAGCCATTGCCGCACGGCACGATGTACTTGCGGTGGAAGTACTCGATCCCCGTGACCTCGAACTGCCGGATATAGGAGACGTGGTGTTGCACGACCCCGAGTCCGGACGGACCCGTGAGTTCAGCACGACGCCCCAACTGCGCGCCGACTTCGCTCGCGCTGCTGCTGACCATCGCAGCGACGTCGAACAGGTCCTCAGGCGATGCGGCGCGCCCAGGCTGACGCTGCGCACCGACGGAGATTGGATCGCCGATGTGGTCCGGTTCGTCTCGTCGCGTCGCCACACTGTCGGCGCAGGTGCGGTCAACTCGGCACGGGCGGGTCGCCCCAATTCGGCACGGGCGGGTCGCCGGTGAGCCTGTCCGGATTCGCCTCTCCCTGGTGGCTACTGTTTCTCCTGGTCGTCATCGGTCTCGTCGTCGGGTACATCGTGGTGCAACGGCGCAAACAGAAGCACACGCTCCTCTTCTCCAACATGGAATTGCTGGAGAAGGTGGCGCCCACGCGTCCGAACTATTGGCGGCACCTTCCCACCGCGCTCGTCCTTGTCGGACTGCTGTTGCTGACGGCCGCACTGGCGGGCCCTACTTCCGACCAGCGAGTACCGCGGAACCGCGCGACCGTCATTCTCGTCATCGACGTGTCTCTGTCGATGGAAGCCACCGACGTCGAACCGTCACGTCTCGCCGCTGCGCAGGAGGCGGGAAAGTCCTTCGCCGACGGCCTGACCCCCGGCATCAATCTCGGACTGGTCGCGTTCGCAGGCACTGCATCGGTGCTGGTGTCCCCGACGGCCAACCGCGAGGCCACCAAAGCCGCGATCGACAAACTGCAACTGAGCGAGCGCACGGCCACCGGCGAGGCCATCTTCACTTCGCTGCAGTCGATCGACACGTTGGGCGCCGTGCTGGGCGGAGGCGAAGCCGCCCCGCCGGCTCGAATCGTCCTGCTGTCCGACGGCAAGCAGACCGTCCCGGAGAACCCCGACGATCCACGCGGTGGTTACACGGCGGCGCGCGCGGCGGCCGAGAAGAACGTACCGATCTCGACCATCTCCTTCGGCACCAGTTACGGGACCGTCGACATCGAGAGCGAATCGGGATCGGAACGAGTGGCGGTACCCGTCGACGATCCGTCTCTGCGCGAGATCGCAGACCTGTCCGGGGGCAGCTTCTTCACCGCGTCGTCCCTCGAAGAATTGCGTGCGGTCTACGACACCCTCGAGGAGCAGATCGGGTTCGAGATCACCCGGGGCGACGCCAGCCGCCCATGGCTGATTCTCGGAGTGTTGTTCACCGCAACAGGATTGGGTACCGCTTTGGTTCTTCGGCAAAGACTTCCCTGATTCGCTGTTACTACTCACCAGTAAGTATCGCTTTGTCATTCCAGGACGAACAGATAGGTTGCAGACATGTCCACACCCGACTTCATTGCTCGATCGGTACTCGTCACCGGAGGTAACCGGGGTATCGGTCTGGCCATCGCTCAGCGTCTCGCCGCAGACGGCCACAAGGTTGCCGTCACGCACCGCGGATCCGGCGTTCCGGACGGCTTGTTCGGCGTCGTCTGCGACGTCACGGACTCCGAGTCGGTCGACCGGGCGTTCACCGAGGTCGAGGACAAGCAGGGTCCGGTCGAGGTGCTCGTCGCCAACGCGGGTATCACCGATGACACCCTTCTGATGCGCATGACGGAAGAGCAGTTCGAGCGGGTCATCGACGCGAACCTGACCGGCGCGTTTCGGGTGGCCAAGCGCGCGAATCGGGCGATGTTGCGCGCGCGGTGGGGACGCATGGTGTTCCTGAGCTCCGTTGTCGCTCTCGCCGGCGGGCCGGGCCAGATCAACTACGCGGCGTCGAAAGCCGGCGTCATCGGCATGGCTCGGTCCATCACTCGCGAACTGGGCTCTCGTTCGATCACGGCCAACGTGGTGTCCCCGGGGTTCATCGAGACCGACATGACCGCAGAGCTGTCGGACGATCTGCGCAGCAAGGCGAAAGAGTTCATCCCACTGCAACGTCTCGGGCAGCCCGAGGACGTCGCCGCAGTGGTGAGCTTCCTCGCAGGCCCTGATTCCGCGTACGTCTCCGGCGCCGTCATTCCCGTCGACGGCGGCATGGGCATGGGCCACTGAGCTCGACGCCACTCGACCCACCTGTATCCAGTTCCGAATTTAAGGAAGAAACACACATGGGCGGACTGCTCGAAGGCAAGACAATTCTCGTGACGGGCATCATCACCGATGCCTCGATCGCGTTCCATGCAGCTGCGATGGCTCAGAACCAGGGCGCCAAGGTCATCATCACGGGTTTCGATCGCCTACGGCTGATCGACCGTATTGCACAGCGACTTCCGCAGCCGGTGCCGCCGGCCATCGAACTCGATGCCACCAACGAGGAGCACCTCGCAGCGCTGGCCGATCGTGTCCGCGAACTCGCTCCGGAAGGCGTCGACGGCGTCCTGCACTCCATCGCGTTCGCGCCCCGCACGTTGATGGGACCCGACGCGAAGCCGTTCCTCGACGGTCCGGGTCCCGACGCGTCGAGGGCGTTCGAGATCTCGGCGTGGAGTTACGCGTCACTGGCACGCGCCGTTCTTCCCGTCATGAACGAGGGCGGTTCGATCGTCGGCATGGACTTCGACCCACGTACGGCCATGCCTTACTACAACTGGATGGGCGTGGCCAAGGCAGCCCTCGAGTCCGTGAACCGTTACGTGGCAAGAGAAGTGGGCGCAGCAAAGAAGATTCGGTCCAATCTCGTTGCCGCCGGACCCATCCGAACTCTGGCCGCAAAGGCCATCGCCGGCACCGCAACCGATGATGCGCAGAAGATGCAGCAGCTCAACGAGTACTGGGACGGCGCGTCCCCGATCGGGTGGAACTACGACGATCCCACCGTTGTCGCCAAGTCGATCGTTGCGCTGCTCTCCGATTGGCTGCCCGGCACCACCGGATCGATCATCTACGTCGACGGCGGCGCCAGTCACAACACCTATCTGCCGGACAATATGTAGGACCCTCGTCGGTCGGCGGGTGGCCACGGCGAGGTGACGATCACCGAGATTGCAACCCTCGGTGGTGCGTTCGCCGGTCGTGGTTTCCCGCTCGCCGAGAGGTGAGCGTTCTGGGTCACTTCGCGACAGGCCGATCAGGTCACTTCGCGAGAGAGCGCACAATGGAGGAATGACGTTGTCCCCGCAATTCGACGCCCTCCTCGTTCTCTCGTTCGGCGGACCCGAAGAACCCGCACACGTTCGCCCGTTTCTCGAGAACGTCACGCGCGGGCGCGGAGTCCCGCCCGAACGTCTCGACGAGGTGGTCGAGCATTACATGCACTTCGGTGGGGTATCACCGATCAATGCGCTCAACCGAGACATCATTGCGGCAGTGGAAGCCGAATTATTCTCGGCCGGTATCGAATTGCCGGTGTACTTCGGGAACCGCAACTGGCATCCGATGGTCGAGGACACCGTTGCGCAGATGAAGGCGGACGGCGTTCGGCGAGCGCTCGTCTTCCCCACGTCCGCCTGGGGCGGCTATTCGGGGTGTAGGCAGTATCACGAGGATGTCGCTCGCGCCCGCGACGCAGTCGGTGCGGATGCGCCCGACCTGCTCAAGATTCGCCAGTACTACGACCACCCCCTGATGGTCGACGCTTTCGGCGATGCGATCACAGCCGCCGTGGAGTCGCTTCCCTCTGAGCGCAGGGCAGGTGCGCGCCTGGTCTTCACGGCTCACTCCATCCCTACCGCAGCCGATGTCAACGCGGGCCCCCCGGCCGACGGCGGGCATCTGTACAGCCGGCAGGTGGCGGACGCATCGCGCCTTGCGGCAGCCGCTGCGGGCATCGACGACTACGACCTCGTGTGGCAGTCGCGTTCCGGCCCTCCCCAGGTGCCATGGCTCGAACCCGACATCTGCGATCACCTCGACACGGTCGCCGACAGAGGGGTCGACGCGGTTGTGATCTGTCCGATCGGCTTCGTCTCCGACCACCTCGAAGTCGTGTGGGACCTCGACACAGAGGCGGAGGAGAAGGCGAAGGAGCGCGGGATTGCTCTCGCTCGCGCAGCGACACCGGGTACAGACCCGCGGTTCGCGCATATGGCCGTCGAGCTCGTGCGCGAGCACCTCGACGGCATACCGCCCAGGCGGGTGGGTGCAGTGTCGAGCTACGGCTCCACACTCAATGGGCAGCGTTGCGCACTTCAGTGCTGTGAACAGCCGACGCGACCGGCGAGACCCTCGCGCTGACTTGCCTCTCGCCCCGACGGTATTGCGTCGAGCGTCAGCCGCGGGTGACGCTCGATGCGATACCGGCCGCAACAGCGCTGAGCCTGGCCGACCTGACGGCAGCCCACAGCGGTCGGATCAGGTCCTCGCGTGCAGCAGCGGCGACCGCCGTCGGTGCCTCAGTCGGTGCGCAATCCCGGGCCACCGACAGAATCGCCGAGACACGATCGGCCGATTCGATGACACGGAGAGCCCGCTCAGGGGTGTCAGTGGGATAGCGGTGGCGGGTGAGCTCGGCGAGCTCGTTTGCGATTCGCGTGCGCGAATCTCCCCGTTCGGTGCGCGTTGGCAAGGCAGCCATCGACCCGAGCGCTTCGGCGGCGCCGCGCACGGCGTCTCGCATGGCGTACTCCGCCTCGCCCAGGGAATAGTCGCGCACATAGTGGTCGTGGATCTCGACGGAGAACACCGTCCAGCGCAGTACGTCCGGCCCTTCGACGGTGGGGACGAGACCCAGCCCCGCGCCACGTGCCTCTCCGAGCACGACGGCCTGACCTGCGGTAACCGCGGCACGTGTGAACTCGGTTCCTGGAGTGAGGTTTTCGACGGCGCCGGGAGCCGGCAGCAGTAGTTCGACCGCGGTGTCGTCGGTCGGCCGCGGGATGTACGCGCGAATGGCGGCGAGCAGCGCCGGGACCCCCTCGGCGCGAGGATCAGGCCACGACAAACCGGTGGCCACCGACGTGGCGTCGTCGGCTGCGACCACGAGGTGCATGGGTGCCCAATCGGCCATTGCGTCGATCACGTCGTCGGGCGCGCTGACGCCGGCCAGCCACGAACCGGCCCACATTGCGAAGCTTGCGCTGGGGGAACTCACAACTTCCCAGCATAGGTCGAGTTCGTGCTCGACGCCCGTGCGGGCAGGAGCGACTCGGCCGGGCGTCAATGCGGCGTCCGGGTGGGCTCGTCCGCTAGCGTTGTTCGCCGTGGCAGACAGATACGGCGGAGACATTCTGGCGGGGCACAGTCGGATGCGTAAAGTTCCGGCACCCCAGGTGCCGGCGGAGCGCGGTGTGGTCGTCGAGGACGCCGCCAGCGGCTACTGCGGAGCCGTCGTCGGTTTCGAGCGCACGTACGACGGTGATTTCGTGCGTCTGGAGGATTCGGCACGGACTACCCGGTTGTTCGCGTTGCGTGAGGCTGCATTTCTGATCGACGGCAAGCGGGTGACGTTGGTTCGTCCTCCTGCTGCGCCAACCAAGGCGGCTCCGAGTCGGTCGGCGTCCGGATCGACGAAGATCGAGAACCTGCGTGCCCGCACTGCGCGGGCGAGTCGAATCTGGGTCGAGGGCGTGCACGATGCCGCGTTGGTCGAGCGTGTGTGGGGCCACGATCTGCGGGTCGAGGGCGTCGTGGTCGAACACCTGGAGGGTCTGGACAATCTGGGGGAGCGTCTGGCCGAGTTCGAGCCAGGCCCCGGCCGTCGGGTGGGTGTACTTGTCGATCACCTGGTCGACGGGTCGAAAGAATCGAAGCTGACGTCGTCGTTGGGGCCGCACGTGCTCGTCACGGGGCATCCCTACATCGATGTGTGGGAGGCGGTTCGGCCGAAGGCGGTCGGAATTGCGGCGTGGCCGAGGATCCCTCGTGGCGAGGATTGGAAGACGGGTGTGTGCCGCGAACTCGGGTGGGGCACCCCGAAGGACGGGTGGCGCCGGGTCTACTCGTCGGTGTCGACGTTTCGCGATCTGGAGGCGCCGCTGATCGGCGCGGTCGAGCAGTTGGTCGACTTCGTGACCGAACAGTAGGGCCCTTCGCGGGGGTGAAGCCGTCGACCTCCGGCTCGCCGCCAAATGTCCGATTTGTGGTTGGATGGGCGTTGTGGCGGCGATCATCTGGCTCATTGCAGGAGTGCTGCTCGCAGCAGCCGAGGCGCTGACGGGCGATTTCTTTCTGCTCATGATTGCCGGTGGGGCTTTGGCAACTGCCGGCGTGTCCGCCGTGACCGAGTTCCCGGTGTGGGTCGATGCGATCGTGTTCGGCGTCGTCTCACTCACCCTGGTTTTGGGTGTCCGGCCGATTCTGCTGCGTAAATTTGCGAAGCCACCTGTGCTGGCCACCGGCGTTGCCGCGTTGTCGGGCAAGAGTGCCCTTGTGCTGGAGCAGGTTTCGGCACTCGAAGGCCAAGTCAAGATCGGCGGAGAGGTGTGGACCGCTCGGCCTCTCGACGAGACCGAGGTGTACGCGCCGGGAACCACCGTGACCGTGATGGAGATTGACGGCGCAACCGCCGTCGTATGGAGGGGACCGTAAATTTTATGGCAGCACTGATCGTTCTGGGCGTCATCGTCCTGTTGGTGGTAATCCTGGTGGCCAAGTCCGTTGCACTGGTCCCACAGGCCGAGGCCGCGGTGGTCGAGCGGTTGGGCCGGTATTCGAAAACCGTGTCGGGTCAGCTCACGTTCCTCGTTCCGTTCGTCGACCGTATTCGAGCGAAAGTCGATTTGCGCGAGCGCGTCGTGTCGTTCCCGCCGCAGCCCGTCATCACCAAGGACAACCTGACGGTGTCGATCGACACGGTCGTCTATTTCCAGGTCACCAATCCGCAGGCAGCGGTGTACGAGATCAACAATTACATCGTCGGTGTCGAGCAGCTGACCACGACCACACTGCGCAACGTGGTCGGTGGCATGACACTGGAAGAGACCTTGACCTCGCGCGACTCGATCAACGGTCAGTTGCGCGGAGTGCTCGACGAGGCCACCGGTCGATGGGGCCTGCGTGTTGCACGGGTCGAATTGAAGAGCATCGATCCGCCTCCGTCGATTCAGGAGTCGATGGAGAAGCAGATGAAGGCCGACCGTGAGAAGCGGGCGACGATCCTCACGGCCGAGGGGCATCGAGAGTCGGCGATCAAGACGGCAGAGGGCGACAAGCAGAGCCGGATCCTGGCGGCCGAAGGCGCCAAGCAGGCGTCGATTCTGACAGCCGAAGGTGAACGTCAGTCGAGAATCCTTCGAGCGCAGGGCGATCGGGCTGCCAAGTACCTGCAGGCGCAGGGGCAGGCCAAGGCCATCGAAAAGGTGTTCGCGGCAATCAAGTCGGGCAAGCCCACGCCTGAGCTGCTGGCCTACCAGTACATGCAGACCCTGCCTCAGATGGCGCAGGGTGATGCGAACAAGGTGTGGATGATCCCGAGTGATTTCGGCGATGCGTTGAAGGGTTTCGCCAAAACTCTGGGCACTCCGGGCGAGGACGGGGTGTTCCGATACGAGCCGAGCACCACGGCGGCCGACGAGCCCGCTCCCGTCGACGATTCTGCGGAGGTCGCCGAATGGTTCGAGACCAAGAGCGACCCCGCGGTGGCCGAGGCGGTTGCGGCGGCGGAAGCCGTTGCCCGCAAGCCCGTCGATACCTCGCTCGCGCCTGACCCCAGTTTGATCAAGGGCCCGGATATGGGCGAGCTTTCCGCCGGAGACCTACAGGCCGATACGTCACAGCCCGAGTCGGAACCGGAACAGTTCCCGTAGGTTCTTCTCCCGTAGATCTTTCGTCAGGTCAGTAGTGCCCGGCCGACACCGCAGACGGCAACTGCCCACATCACGCTGGTGAACGTTCCGATGATGAATTGTTCCGAGGCCGACGATGCGGCAGGTGTCTGCGGTGACCCAGGCGCCGGCCGCTCATCGGTACGGTGTTCGTCGGCCCGTAGTTCGGGGTACCGCGCCAGGCCCTTGACCGCCAACACGATCGCGATTCCTTCTGGCCACCCTGACAGGATCGAGGCCGCGACGGCGGCGCGTTCGAGTGCGCCGATCGTTCGGCCGCCGTGCAGTGGCCCGGCTTGTTCGTCCGGCCCGGGGTTCCCGTTGCGCCGTGCCACTCGGAAGACGGCGGTCACGATGGTCGATCCGCCGAGGATTGCCGCGAGCGTAGTCACGACGTAGGTGGCGGCCATGCCGAAACCCTCGGCCGGACCGGTGAACGATCCGGTGACCGCTGCCGCACCCAGCAGGATTACCGTCGCACCCGCCGTCAGCCGGTTCGGGGTGCGAGGACCCACCGGGACGATCGAGGCTGCGGCGGCCAACGCCAGCAGTATCAACGTCGTGATCGTCATGGATTCCTCTCCGGGACGGTGGTCTCGATGTTGTCGAGCAGGTGTTCGGCCAGGGTTCTGCCGCCGGCCTCGATGGTCCACCTCGCCACCGACAAACGTTGCGACATTGCCTGCTTGGTGATTCCCAGGTACTCGGCAGCGCTGGTTTGTGTGTGACCGGAGGCCATGAGGTCCGCTGCCTCGCGCCCTTGCTCCGTGCGGTCGGTGATGAGCAACCCGACGAGCGTCAACGCCGTTTCGGCGTCGCTGCACTGTTGTGCGTGGGTCGGGTCCGCAGCGGTGACGGCCACGGATGCCGGTGCATGCTTGGCTCGGGTCACGGCGTCGCGTGCAGCCTCGAATGCAGGTCCCCTGCCGGCGCGGGTGCTGGAAGGCAACGGTTCTTCGACCGTGCCAGTGCCTATTCCGATGCTCCAGGTGCCCTGTTTGATGAGCTCGAGTGCAATGTTTACCACGGTGCGAGCGCCATCGGAGGTGGCTTCGACAACAGCCTGCACCTCATCGCCCGCGGTTCTCTCGAACGGCCTGTGCAGGGGGGCGCCGCTCATGTCGACAAGCAATGCCTCGACGCGGTCGACATCGCGTCGGCTGCGACGCTGGTCGATTGTCAGCACGAACATTAGTCAAGGCTAGAAGCTTGATATCGCCTAGTCAAGGTTTATGACTTGACTCTCTTGTCTCAAGCTCGAAGCCTTGACCGCCCCGGGTCTTCCGAGTGGTCGACAGCCGCCAGTCGACTACCAATCCGACGACGCCCACGGCGATGCAGGCTCCCGACAGCGCGAGCAGCAAGGGGTCCGTGTTGCCGCCCAGAGCGTCGCCGAGGACGACCATCCCGACCGTTCCAGGGACGACGCCCACGGCGGTCGCCAGAGCGAACGGACCGACACGGATCGAGGAGACGCCGCAGCAGTAGTTCACGACGGAAAACGGAACCGGCGCGATCAACCGCAGTGAACCCACCGCGAGCCACCCGCGCCTCAGCAGACTGTCATCGATCGCCCGTACAGCGGGGTGAGTCATTCTTGCCGCGAACCAGTCTCGGCCGACAGCCCTGACCATCAGCAGAGCTAAGACGGCGCTGGCGGTGGAGGCGCCGACGGTGACGGCCAGACCGGTGAGTGGCCCGAACAGCACACCGGCAGTGAGGGTGAACAGCGTCCGCGGGATCGGCGCGATCGTGACGACAGTGTGGATCGCGAAGAACACGAGCGGAAAGGCAGGGCCGATCGAGCGAGACCATTCCCGCATCTGATCCACGGACGGATGAGGCGCGACGGCGGCCACGATGGCCGAGACCACGAGAAGAACAACGAGGCCGATCAACCGCGGGTCTCGAAAGTGCCTCTTCACACCTCCGAACACTACCGGCGCACAGACGCCGGTCTCCTGCGCTGCGGCGTGCGGCCATGGTGCGCTGCGGCACTCCCGTGAGAACGTGAGGTGATCCTCACGATAGTGTCGAACCAATCGCGGTTGACATCACCAAGTCGCACTGTGTCGACCGGCGAAGAGCCGATCGAGTCGAGGGAGCAATCATCGTGTCCATCGCTTCACAAGAGGACGCCTCAGCCGGCGCGTATGCGGCGTGGCAGAAGGCCGTTGCCGGGGTCCTCGCCAAGTCGCGTCGTATCGACGTCGACGATCTTCCTGCCGACCCCGAGCATCTGCTCGATACGACGACCTATGACGGGGTCACCATCTCCCCGCTCTACGGAACTCGTGACGAACAGCCCGAAAATCCGTTGCCTGGCGTGTTCCCGTTCGTGCGTGGGCGCGATGCAACTCGCGATGTCAACGCCGGGTGGAAGGTGAGCGGACGCTTCGGCATCGGGCAGTCCGATCCGGAATCGGTCAATCGATCGATTCTCGACGGATTGGACAACGGTGTCAGCGCCGTGTGGCTGCGGCTGGGCCGCGGGGGCCTCCCCGTCGACGGTCTCGCGTCGGCGATGAACGGTGTTCTGTTCGATCTCGCGCCGGTGGTCCTCGAGGCCGGGGCCGAGACCACGAGCGCGGCAGACGCTCTGCTCGCCGTTCTCGACGGCGCAGATGTCACCGAACGTGCCGCCGTGGACGTCCGGCTGGGTGCGGCAACGTTGACCGACAAGTTCTCCGGCAACGCCGCACCCGAGCTCGACGAGGTCGTAGCTCTCGCGCAGCGTTCGACCGAGCGTGAGGAGAGGGTACGCGCGGTCACCGTGGACGGCACGGTGTTCCACAATGCGGGTGCCGCTGATGCTCAGGAGGTGGGTGCGGCCGTCGCGGCGGGATTGGCGTATCTCCGGGCGCTCACCGACGGGGGTCTGAGCGTCGGGCAGGCGTTAGGACAACTCGAATTCCGCTTTTCCGCCACGGACGATCAGTTCCAGACCATCGCGAAGTTCCGTGCGGCACGGCGGGTGTGGGGTCGAGTGGCTCAGGTGGTCGGTGCACCCGGCGACGGCGGTGCTCCCCAGCATGCGGTGACTTCCGAAGCGATGATGGCGCAACGAGATCCGTGGGTGAACATGCTCCGGACCACACTTGCCGCGTTCGGTGCGGGGATCGGCGGCGCCGACGCGGTCACCGTACTTCCGTTCGACGTGGCCCTCGACGGCGGCGCCGCGGGGGTATCGAAGACGTTCGCCGCGAGGATCGCCAGGAACACCCAACTGCTCCTGCTCGAAGAATCGCACCTCGGTCGAGTACTCGATCCAGGTGCCGGCTCGTGGTACATCGAACGGCTGACCGACGAGTTGGCGCAGAAGGCCTGGGAGCTCGTCCAACGGATCGAGGCCGACGGCGGATACGCTTCCGCGCTCGAATCAGGCTTCCTCGCATCGGCGATCGCCGAGGTCAAAGCCGCCCGCGACGCGGACATCGCACACCGGCGGATGCCGTTGACCGGGGTCAACGAATTCCCCAATCTCGCCGAAGCGCCCATCCCGGTCGGTGAAGGTTCGTCGTCTGTTGCTCGGTGGGGTGCCGCGTTCGAGTCTCTCCGGGATCGGTCGGATGCGTACCTCGCCGGAAACGACGCACGTCCGACGGTGCTGCTCGTCCCGCTGGGATCGGTTGCAGAACACAATGTCCGCACGACGTTCGCGGCCAATCTGCTCGCATCGGGCGGCATCCACACCGAAAACCCCGGGCCGTTGACGGCGGCAACCATCCCGGACGTGGTGCGAACAGCGGGAGTCACCACTGCGCTGCTGTGCGGTACGGACCGTCGCTACGCAGACGAAGCGGGAGAGGCCGTGCTCGCGCTTCGCGGCGCGGGAATTGATCGGGTACTCGTCGCGGGACCCGAGACGGTGTTCGCCGATATCTCGGGTGACGCGCGTCCCGACGACTTCCTGACGGCGCGAGTCGACGCCGTCGCTGTTCTCACCGATCTTCTCGATTACCTGGGAGCCTGACGATGACCACGCACGACGCTCGTACATCCCACGTCATCGGTAGCTTCGCCGACGTCTCGCTGACGGATCCGCAGGAGCCCGATGCAAAGTCGCCGTCCGCCGAGGATGTCAGCGATCACATCGGTGCTGCTGCGACTGCGAACAACTACACCGCCGAGCAGGTCGTGTGGTCCACGCCCGAGGGCATCGACGTCAAGCCCGTCTACACCAAGGCCGATCGCGATGCGGCTGTCGACGAGGGGTATCCACTCGACAGCTATCCGGGTGCTCCGCCGTTCGTCCGCGGGCCGTACCCGACGATGTATGTCAATCAGCCGTGGACCATTCGCCAGTACGCAGGGTTTTCCACGGCCGCGGAATCGAATGCGTTCTACCGCCGCAACCTGGCAGCCGGACAGAAGGGTCTGTCGGTTGCGTTCGACCTCGCGACGCACCGCGGGTACGACTCCGACCACCCGCGGGTGCACGGGGATGTGGGTATGGCCGGGGTCGCGATCGACTCCATCTACGACATGCGTCAACTCTTCGACGGCATCGACCTCGGCAGCGTGTCGGTGTCGATGACGATGAACGGCGCCGTCCTCCCCATTCTCGCGCTCTACGTGGCGGCGGCGCAGGAGCAGGGCGTCGGACCGGAGAAGCTTGCGGGCACGATCCAGAACGACATCCTCAAAGAGTTCATGGTTCGTAACACCTACATCTATCCGCCGAAGCCGTCGATGCGGATCATCTCGGATATCTTCGCGTACACCAGCGCCAAGATGCCGAAGTACAACTCGATTTCCATCTCGGGCTACCACATTCAGGAAGCCGGTGCGACGGCCGATCTGGAGTTGGCGTACACCCTTGCGGACGGTGTCGAGTACATTCGCGCCGGGCTCGAAGCGGGCATGGATATCGATACGTTCGCACCGAGGTTGTCGTTCTTCTGGGCCATCGGCATGAACTTTTTCATGGAGGTCGCGAAGCTGCGCGCTGGCCGCCTGCTGTGGTCGGAGTTGGTGCAGAAGTTCGAACCCAAGAGCGCCAAGTCGCTGTCGCTGCGCACCCATTCGCAGACGTCGGGCTGGTCCTTGACGGCCCAGGACGTGTTCAACAACGTTGCCCGCACCTGTGTCGAAGCGATGGCTGCCACCCAGGGGCACACGCAGTCCTTGCACACCAATGCTCTCGACGAGGCACTCGCGCTACCGACCGACTTCTCGGCCCGTATCGCCCGCAACACTCAGCTGTTGATTCAGCAGGAGTCGAACACCACCCGACCGATCGACCCGTGGGGCGGCTCGCACTACGTCGAGTGGCTCACCCACCAGCTCGCGAACCGCGCGCGTGCGCACATCGCCGAGGTCGAAGCAGCAGGGGGCATGGCGCAGGCCATCGGAGAGGGTATTCCGAAGCTGCGCATCGAGGAAGCGGCTGCCCGTACGCAGGCGCGTATCGACTCCGGCCGTCAGCCTCTGGTCGGGGTCAACAAGTACGTGCCCGACGAACCGGACACCATCGAGGTTCTCAAGGTCGAGAACTCCAAGGTGCGCAAGGAGCAGCTCGACAAGCTCGAGAGGCTGCGTGCCGAGCGCAACACGGCCGATGTCGAGGCGGCGCTGGCGAACCTGACCCGTGCGGCGGCATCGGATCAGCCGGGTATGGAGAACAATCTGTTGAACCTGGCGATCGACGCAGCCCGCAAGATGGCGACCGTGGGCGAAATCTCCGACGCGCTCGAGAAGGTCTACGGGCGGCACCAGGCAGAAATCCGGACAATCAGTGGGGTGTACCGAGACGAGGCCGGAAAAGCGAAGAACCTGACCCGTGCGACCGAACTGGTCGAGCGGTTCGCCGAGGACGAGGGCCGCAGGCCGCGCGTGTTGGTGTGCAAGATGGGCCAGGACGGGCACGATCGCGGCCAGAAAGTCATCGCCACGGCATTCGCGGACATCGGGTTCGACGTCGACGTCGGCCCCCTTTTCCAGACGCCGGAGGAAGTTGCCCGTCAAGCGGCCGACAACGACGTTCACGTCGTCGGAGTGTCCTCGTTGGCTGCTGGGCACCTGACCCTGGTTCCTGCTCTGCGGGAGGCACTCGAAGCCGTCGATCGCCCCGACATCATGATCGTCGTCGGCGGCGTCATTCCGCCCGGTGACTTCGACGAGCTTTACCGCGCCGGCGCGGCGGCGATTTTCCCGCCCGGCACCGTCATCGCCGACGCTGCCATCGGGCTGGTCGAGAAGCTGTCGGTACAACTCGGTCATGCACCTGCAACCGAGGCGTCCGCCTGACGATGACGTCTGCACAACCTGCGCGGCAGGTCGATATCGATGCGGTGGCAGCGTCCGTGCTCGGCGGCGACCGATCCGGTCTGGCCCGGGCCATCACGCTCGTGGAGTCGACGCGTACCGACCACCGCGACCTGGCGCAGCAGCTGCTTCTGCAGTTGTTGCCGAAGGCCGGGGGCTCGCACCGAGTCGGGATCACCGGTGTTCCCGGCGTCGGCAAGTCGACGTTCATCGATGCCCTCGGTATGTACTTGATCGACAGGGGGCACCGCGTCGCGGTACTCGCGGTCGACCCTTCCTCGACGCGGACGGGCGGTTCGATTCTCGGTGACAAGACTCGAATGGCTCGGTTGACGGCGGCAAACGACGCCTACATCAGGCCCTCGCCCACCTCGGGAACACTGGGCGGGGTTGCGCGAGCGACCCGGGAGACCATCGTTCTGCTCGAAGCCGCCGGCTTCGACGTCATCCTCGTCGAGACCGTGGGCGTGGGACAGTCCGAGGTGACGGTTGCCAACATGGTGGACTGCTTTACGTTCCTGACGTTGGCGCGCACCGGTGATCAGTTGCAGGGAATCAAGAAGGGTGTCCTCGAACTCGCAGACGTGGTCGCCGTCAACAAGGCCGACGGCAAGCATGCCGTCGAGGCCAAAGGTGCTGCGCGCGAACTTGCGGGCGCGCTGCGAATGATCTACCCGCACGATGCCATCTGGCAGCCGCCGGTACTGACGATGAGCGCACTCGAGGGCGTTGGGCTCGACGACTTCTGGAACACCGTGCTGCGGCATCAGCAGGTCCTCTCCGACGCAGGCCAGTTCGCCGAGAAGCGTCGGACCCAACAGGTCGACTGGACCTGGACAATGGTCAACGACCAACTACTTCGCCGACTCGCACAGAACCCGAAGGTCAAAGCCATTCGGCAGGACGTCGAAGCGCGTGTGCGCGACGGGTCGCTCACTGCGGCACTGGCCGCCCAGGAACTGCTCGACGCCTTCGACGCCGCCACTGAAAGTTAGCGCCCCTCGGCGAGTAGTTCTTGCGCAGCCGCCGATCAATACAGCGAGGCCGCCATTCCTCCGACGCGTTCGATGAGGTCGTCGAAGAATACAGCGGGGTTCGTGGTCGTCGCGATGAGGGCGTTGGGTTCGCGCCCCCACATTCCGCGCCGGTCGGCGACGGTGGTGCCGCGGGTGAGGGTGCCGTGCAACTCGACGTCCACCGTGGCAGACCGGTAGGTCGCGATGCTCGGATTCAGCGCGATCGCTGCCGCGAACGGATCGTGCATGTGAGCGAGGAATCCTTGATCGTGATCGCGGTGAAATTCCATGTAGAAGCGCACGGCGTCGGAGAAGTGGCGCACGACGGGATTGGTCGCCGTCGATCTCGCGGTCGATGGCTGCAATTCCGAAATGATCTCGTCCGGAGTACTTTTCGCGCGCGATGCGAGGCGCGCGATGTGTTGGGGGCACATCTCGATGGTCTCGGTGATGTCGAGCGGGCACACGATCGGTAGCCGATCTTTCGGGAGACCGGAGAACGCCGCGAACACCTCGGCTGCGGCTTCGGGATCGACTGCGATGTTCCATTCGCTCGTCGGTGTCGTGTTGCCCGGGTGCTCGAAAGCGCCGCCCATCAACACCAGTCGCTTCAGCAGGTGAGGTAACTCCGGGTCGACTCGGATCGCTTCGGCCAGGTTCGTCAACGGGCCGGTGACGAGGCCGGTGATGTCACCGGGTCGCTCGCGGACCAGTTCGACCCAGGCGGTTTTCGCGTCCCGGTTCGACAGTGGCCTCGGGGAGACCGGGAGCTCTGCGTAACCGATCCCCTGAGGACCGTGCGTATCCTCCGTGGTCATCAGCGGTGCGACCAACGGCACCTGTGCGCCCAGTGCGACCTCGATGTCGGTGGCCCGACACAGGTCCAGCCAGGCAAGATTGTTGGCGGCGACTTGATCGACCGGCACGTTGCCTGCGGTGGACGCGATGGCGAGTATTTCCGCGTCCGGACTCGCCAACAGGTACAGCAGGGCCAGCGAGTCGTCGATGCCCGTGTCGACGTCGACTATCAACGGCGTCCGGCGACGCGAACTGTTCAGAGCGGATGTGTTCGTGTTCGGCGGCACCGGTTCATCGTGCCTCGGTCGGCGTCAGGCGTTCTCACCGGGATCGGTGGTCCGATGCTCAGCTGTGGTCCGATGCTCAGCTGTGGTCCGATGCTCAGTGGCCGATCACGCAGTGAACGACGGCTCGCTCGGGCTCAGACCTTCTTGGCCCAGATGTCGAAGCCTGCGTCCCGCAGTCTGGTGACGAGGGCGTCGCCGATACCGGTGGCAGGAGTGAGAACACCTGCAGCATCGGGCAATTCGGTGCGATTGTGCACCAGCGCGAGGGCGGACTCGCCCAGCATCACCGACGTGGCCTTGTAGCCGGGATCTCCCTTCGCCGCGACGCGTGAGCGGTATTGCGCGCCCGTGGTCGTCGTGGTGTAGAGATCGACGGTGAAGTGGCCGTTCTCCTGTGCCTTGGTCGACGGACCGTCACCGGGCTTGGGGAGAATACGGTCGAGTATCTGTTTCGGCGCGAATGTCATGCCCAGTACGACGGCGCCCAACCCGGCCGATACTGCGCCCGCGAGAACCGGGGAGGCTATCGAGGAACCGACGGACATCACTTCGCGGTACTTGAACTTCCTGCCGTAGGCCCAGTCGCGGAGTGCGTTGCTGCGGCGCACCACCCGAGTGTTGTACGACGCCATGACGAAGGGAGCTTTCCAGCCTTTCAGCCCGGGTGCGATGTCCTTGCCGTTGACCACGGCGACGTCGGATTGCCGTCCGAGGTCCGGTTCGAGCGACCGGTCGGGGCTCAGCGAATAGGGACGAGCCGCCAACCTGCGGAGCTTGCCGTCCTTCTTCACCTCGTCGATCTGCGTACGCAGTGAGTCGACGGTTCCGCCGCTGACGCCGCCGCGCATCGACGTGACGACCAGCGTGGTGTCGGTGAGTTCGCCGGCGCCGTCGGACACCACGGCGTTGTGCAACACGTGGACGCCGATGTCGGAGGGAATGGAATCGAACCCGCACGAATGGACGATCCGTGCCCCGGTGCGCTGTGCCGTCTCGTGATTCGCGTCGATGCTTTCGCGCGCGAACAGTACCTCGCCGGTGAGGTCGACGTAGTCGGTACCGGATGCGGCGCACGCCGCAGCGAGGGGAAGACCGTACTTCGCATACGGCCCCACCGTGGTGACCACGACGCGCGTGCTTTCGGCGAGGGAACGTAGTGATTCGACGTCGGTGGAGTCGGCCTCGACGAGTGGCCATTCGGCTGCGGCCGCGGGGAGCAGGCGACGAGCCGACTCCAGTCGCGACAGCGAGCGACCTCCCAATGCGATTCTGGTACCCGTCGGAGCATGTTCGGCTAGGTACGCCGCAGTGAGGCGACCGACGAACCCGGTCGCGCCGTAGACCACGACGTCGTACGTTCGTGGCGTTGCAGTGTTGTCGGCTGGCTCGGTCGAAGTCATGTACTGGACAGTAACGCCTAACACGAGTGCAGTCGAAGGACCCGACAGTAGAAGGAGTCGGTAACCGCAGGCCTACGAAAGAGGCAGAGCCGTTCTACGGCGAGTCCGCACCGCGAAGAAACCCGCCCACGATACGAGAACAGCCAGCACGACGAGTAGCTGTATCGCGACGATGGCGCTGTCCGGGTAGATCACGCCGGTGAGGTAGTGATCGAT
>NZ_JBAWFH010000046.1:0-22741 GCF_049591685.1 Rhodococcus sp. (in: high G+C Gram-positive bacteria)
GACGAGCCCACCAACCACCTCGACCTACAGAGCACTCAAGTGCTCGAACGCGCTCTACAGGCCTTCCCCGGGGCCGTGATCATCGTCAGCCACGACCGGTTCTTCGTCGAGAAAGTCGCGTTCCGGCAGCTGTCCTTCGACGGACACGGCGGAGTGCGGGAAATCGCCGGAGTGCAGATGGCGTAACGCCGTGTTCCAAAAATGTTGTTCCAACATCACTTTTGATGCACGGGTGGCGGAGCCGCCTGTGCCCGCCGAACGTGCAACTTCGGGCACAGTGGACGAGTGACACCACACGACCCGAAGTCGCCGAGACTCGCAACATGGGGACTTGCCGCAATTGCCGTCGGAGCACTCGTCGTCCTTTTCTTGGACGTTCACACCGCTCTGGGGAACGCTGCCCACTTGCGGCGCACCATCAGCGAATACGGATTGGGCGCAGGCCAATGGGTGTTCACCATCGGGGTGTTACTGCTGGCCCTCGGGTCCGCGGCTACGACGACGTCGGCCGTGAGAAGTGGTTTGGCAACCGCCAGGTCGACAGCGGTCGTTGGGCTGGCGACATGGACCGTCGGGTTGATCGCCGTTGTCATTGTGCCGAAACAGGATTGGAGTGGTGATGCCACGCTGGGCATCGGTGGTGCGGTTCACCGATTCGGCGCCGCGGCTGCCTTCGTCGGTATTCCCATCGGTTTGCTCGCTTTGACGATTCCGTGGCTGCGCCGCGGCGAGTGGAAAGAGCGTGCGCGCAGCACGGTAGCTCTGACCCTGGTGGCAGTGCTCTCCTCGACGCCGATCGTGTACGCATTGATTGTGGGCGCGACCAGCTCGACGCCGTGGTACCGGGCGGTGACGCTCGGCTACGTCGAGCGCCTTCTCGTCGTCGCCGAGGTCGTCGCCCTTCTGTCATTCGCCGTGTGGACCCGCGCGGCGGAACGGATCGTCGTTCGACCACCGACCGGACCGTTTCGTCAGTCGGATTTGCCCTTCCTCGCGCGGTAGGCAGCCACGGCCACTCGGTTTCCGCACGCAGCGCTGCAGAACCGCCGCGAGCGATTGCGGGAGAGATCGAGAACGATTCCCTCGCAGTCGGCTGCGCAGATACTCAGCCGAGCGAATTCGTCGGCGCGGATGACGTCGATCATGGCCATCGCAGTTTCGACGGCAATACGATCGGCCAACGGACGATCATCACCGACGGCGTGGAGATGCCAGTCGGTATCGCCGTGCCGGACGAGGCGGGGGAGCGCCTGCGCGTCGGCCAAGATCCGGTTGACGATGTCGACCGCCGCGTCGCGGTCGCTGGTCAGAAGCTCGCGCAGGAGTGGGCGCAGATTGCGAACCGCGTCGAGCTCGTTTCGGTCGCCGTCGAACCGACCCGTGTAACCCTGATCGACGAAGAACGTGGCGAGCTGTTCTGTCGTGACGAGCGTGTCCGGATCTTCGTCGGAGTTCACGAGGGCAACGGCTGCGACGAGCCCGCCTTCTGTGTCATGGGCAAAAACCATGTTGACACCTTACCTCTGCCATGCCTAGTGTCATGACTCATGACCCCCGTGACTCATGACATCACCGATCAGTGTCCGTCGAGGCTGGCGTCGGGACTCGCGCTCGCAGCGCTCTCGGCGACCGCCTTCGGACTGTCCGGTCCGTTCGCGAAGAGTCTCCTGGACGCAGGGTGGACAGCCGGTGCAGCCGTCACCGCCCGCATTTTGATCGCCGCAACCGTCCTGATCGTGCCGGGCGTGCTGTCCCTGCGTGGACGCTGGCACCTTCTCGGTCGCAATGTCGGGGTCATCACGGCGTACGGGGCCATCGCCGTCGCGGGGTGTCAGCTCGCCTATTTCAACGCCGTCGGATATATGCCGGTCGGGGTCGCCCTCTTGATCGAGTTCACGTCGCCGGTCGCGGTCATCGGGTGGCTGTGGTTGCGACACAAGCAACGTCCGACGATGAAGACTGTCGTCGGTGCCGCAGTAGCCGCAGCCGGCCTGATCCTCGTGCTCGATCTGATCTCCGGCGCGTCGATCGACCCCGTCGGTGTCATGTGGGCGCTCGGGGCGATGGCAGGCGCCGCCGTCTACTGGATCATGTCCGCGGACGAAAGCAACGGGCTGCCGCCGCTGGCTCTGGCTGCCGGCGGACTGCTGTGCGGAGGCTTCATTCTCCTGGTGGCCGGAGCCGTCGGTATCGTGCCCTTCGGCGCATCCACCGCCGATGTCGTTCTCGCCGACGTGTCCTTGCCCTGGTGGGTTTCGGTGGTCGGACTCGGAGTGATCACTGCGGCACTCGCCTACGTGTGCGGCATCGCCGCCAGCCGACGACTCGGATCCAGGCTGGCGTCCTTCGTCGGACTCACCGAAGTGCTGTCGGCGCTGATCTTCGCGTGGCTGCTCCTCGGAGAAACTCCGCGCACCATCCAGATCGGGGGAGGGGTGCTGATCCTGCTGGGCGTGATCGTCGTGCGTCTGGGCGAGCCACGGATCACCGCTCCGGCCGAGGTGCAGTGAGCTCGACCTGGGATTATCCGGACATATGGAACACTCGATGAGGTGACTCGTCGACCGTTCGTCCTGCCCGCTGTCGCAGCAACAGCGCTTCTCGTCGCTGCGTGTGGATCCTCCTCCGACACCGCATCGGACGCGACGACCACGTCGCAATCGACTGCTGCGTCGACCACCGAGAACGCCACGTCTTCGCCTGGTTCGGAGAGCCGCGCCGAGAAATACATTCTCCCGGGCATTGGAGTGTTCCCCGAAGGCGTCACCGCGGACGACGACACGTTCTTCGTCACGGCAACCGGTGACGGAGCAATCTTTCGAGGGACGCTCGGAACGCCGGAACTCGAGGTGTTCTCTCCGGGCGGGTCCGACGGTAGGACAGGGGCTGCGGGCATCGATGTCTCCGACGACGACGATCTGAACAGACTCGTCGTCGCAGGCGGTGCCACCGGGAAGGTATGGATCTACGACAGCACCACGGGCGCACTGGTCGGGACCTTCACCAACGGGTTGGGGGAGGAAGCAACGTTCCTGAACGACGTCGTGATCGCCGACAACGGCGATGTTTTCGTCACCGACTCGCGTAATCCGACGCTGTTCCGCATTCCTGCCGATCAGGTGCGCAGCGGCGCACCAAACGGATCGCTGGAGCCATTCGTGAACTTCGAGGGCACGCCGTTCATATACGGCCAAGGCTTCAATGCCAACGGTATCGTGGAGGTCGACGATACGAATGCGCTCATCGTCGCGCAGTCGTCGACCGGGAATCTCTATCGAGTGCAACGCGATTCGAAAGCTGTCACGCAGGTCGATCTGGGCGGCGCCACAGTGCTCAACGCCGACGGTCTGGAGTTGGACGACGGCACCCTCTACGTCGTTCGCAACCGTGACGGGTTGATTTCACGAGTCGACCTGTCCGAGGACGGGGCCAGGGGCCGCATCGGCGCCGATATCACCGATTCATCTTTCGCGTACCCGACGACCGTTGCCGCCACCGAGGACCGGCTGCTCGTCGTCAACAGCCAGTTCGACAAGCGCGGGGAAAGTCCAGTCGAGCCGTTCACGGTCAGTTCAATCCCGCAATAGCCCGCGGCTGCACCCGATCTCGCCCGCCACTCGATCTGCGCTGCACTCGATACAGCTGCACTCGATACAGTTGCGCTCGATACAGTTGCGACCATGTCGAATAACAAGCACCACCGAATTGATTACGTCGAGCTGTCGGTCACCGACCTCGCAATTGCTCGAGCCTTCTACTCGCGCGCGTTCGGGTGGGAATTCAACGAATACGGTCCGATGTATGCGGGCATCGTCGGGGCCGACGGCGGAGAAGTGGGCGGTTTGGCCGTGACCGAGGCACCTGCACCCGTCGGTGGACCGTTGGTGCTGCTCTACTCCGATGACCTCGATGCCACTGTTGATGCCGTTCGGGCGGCAGGTGGGACGATCGTCAATGGTCCCTACGCTTTTCCGGGTGGTCGACGCTTTCACTTCTCCGATCCGAGCGGCAACGAACTGGGTGTGTGGGCTACGTCGTGACGCACGCGTGGGGGTGGCCGATATCGATTGGCCATCCGGCACGGGGCTTGCGGAGTCAGTCGGCGATGATCGCGTCGATCTGACCCATCGCTTGCGTCATGCCCTCTTCCATTCCCATCTCGATCATCTTCTGCATTTGTTCGGCATTCTCGAACGTGGACTTCGATGTCATTCGGGTACGCCCATCCAGATCCTCCAGCGTCACGTGGCATCGAGTGGAACCCAGGTGAGAAACCGGTTCCCAACTTTCGTCAGCGAAGCCGTCGTCGAAAACGAGTGATGTCGGGGCGTCGATGGTGTCGATGGCCCACCAGCCGCGAGCCTTCGCACCGTCGGGAGCGGTCATGTAATAGTGCGCTTTTCCGCCTTCGACAAAGTCGTGCCGGTCGAATGTGGCGGGCCACGTCGGTGGGCCCCACCACCGCTCGAGCTGACGGGGATCCTCCCAGATCTGCCATACGCGCTCGATCTTCGCGTCGAATTCCGCGACGATCGTGAAACTCAACGCCGCGACGTCGCTGTCGGTACTGATCACAGTCATGATGGTTCTCCCTGATCTTCGGTGAGAATGTCGGCGATCCGGTCGACGCGCTGCCGCCAGATCTTCTCGTATTCGTCCAGTAGAGCGCGGGCACTTCTGATGCCGCTCAACTGGATTCGCACGATCTGCTCCCGTCCGCGCTTCTCTTTCGTGACGACGGCAGCGCGTTCCAACATCGCGACGTGCTTCTGTACCGCCGCGAAGCTCATGGTGTAGCGCGCGGCCAAACTCGACACCGAATGCTCCTCGACGAGAACCCTGCTCACGATGTCACGCCGGGTGGTGTCTGCGAACGCCTGGAAGAGCCGATCGAGTTCGAAGTCTGCCTGCTGATCTACAACCATGTGGTTGTACGTTACGACTCTTCCTGTTCGTCGTCAAGACCCTCGACGAATTCGCCTGCGCCTGCGCTGATCTCGGTCGTGAAGGCCCCGCCTGCGCGTAGGTCGAGTTCGACGACCCGTGCCCGCGACGGACTGGGCACCCACCTCTGCTCGAGCTGCGAAGGTGTCGTCCACGCAGCCCATACAACCGATTTCGGAGCCTCGATGAGGCGGGTGACGGTGAGGTCGAGAGAGGCAAGGTCGGGCGAAGTGGCGTTTGGCGAGGTGAGGTCGAGCGACGGTCCGGTTGTCTGGGTCATGACTGGTTCTCCTGTTCGGTGACAAAATTTTCCAGGCGGTCGGTGTGCTGTTCCCACATCGCTCGATGGCGTTGTAGCCAGTCGTCGACGACGGAGAACGGGGTGGTGTCGAGTGCGCAGATGCGGACGCGACCGGTCTTCCGGGTGCTGATCCAGCCGGATTGTTCGAGCATTCGGACGTGTTTCATGAAGGACGGAAGTGCCATGTCGAACGGCCCCGCGAGCTCGCTGACGCTCGCGGGGCCAGTGCTGAGTCGGTCGATGACTGCGCGACGTGTCGGGTCGGACAGGGTGGCGAAGACGGTATCGAGCCGGTTCGGATACTGAGCCATAAGGAAAAGTATCAAGCCAGGACGGTTAGCGCAGGGGCTAAGTAAGATGCGACTCCGTCTGCTATTTGTCGAGTCGTTCTCGCCCGCCCGTGAGATCGGCGAGCTCGGCGGCGGCGCGTCCGCGGCCCAATCCGCTTCGGTCGGAGACGCTGACCCGAGTGGAGCGAAGATCGGGGTAAAGGTCTCGGAACACGGACGAGACGGCCTTGTCACGCTCGGCCAGAATTGGGACGAGGGAACTGCCGTAGGTCTGCCCGGCCGACTGATCGGCTCGTACTTTGGCCTCGGCAAGCCGCTCGCTGATTCGCCAGGCGTACCCGAGTAGGAAGGCCCGCCTGAAGCCGCGCGAACGCGAGTGACGGTCGGTGCCTGCCTCGGAGAGAGCATGACTCGACTGCACCAGAAGCGACGTGTACAGCAGCTCGCACAGGTCCAGGTCCACCGCCATTCCGGTAACGCTGACAAGGCCCAGCTTGCTGTAGAACACCGTCTTCGCGCCGTTGGACACGGCTACGCCCGCAAGCAAGTGATACTTCGCGTCCGCATACGGGTTGTCCAGCGTCAGTCTTCTGGTGACAACGTCGGCGCCCAACTCGCGACCTTCGGTGGACGCCAGCACCGCGTTGTCGATCGCGTACCGCGTCATCAACTCCTGCGCTTTCGAGGAGAAGGCTTCTGCCTCGGCCCCGAACGTTGTCGACTCGGCCTTGGACAGCAAGCCCCGGATCTTGTTCAGCACCTTGACGTCCGCGTGTTGCGGTCCTGCCTCGACAGGGCCGATTCCCCACCGAGACGGAGGAGGTGCGATGACTGTGAGCGTCGGCAATCGTCGCAGTACTGCGAGCACACGGAACAGCGATGACCAGAACACGCGCGAGTCTGCTGTATTCGTTCGCCGCGACCGAACGACATCAGCACCCGGATCGATATCCAGCTCGATCAGTTGAGCCCGCCACCCGGCCGGCGCGGCGGACAGGGCCCGCGTACGCAGCGAATGAGCGCCGAGGAGTCCAACCAGCATTCGACTGCACGGCTTGTCCAGGCGACGCATCGCGACATGCAGCAGTTCCACCGGCTGCCAACCTCGCTCGAACACCCCGTCCAAGGACGTCCCGGCAAACGTGACGCACCTGCGGTCCAAAGCCGGTATGGACCCGCTCGATTCGATCTCGATCACGTGATCGACGAATGAATCGAGTGCGCGGCCGTTGGTCAGCGAATCGATGGCCAGCGCAATACCGGACATCATCAGCGTGTCGATGTCGACAACGCGATTCGGTCGAAAATCGTTCATGTTTCCCCTCGTCGAGTAACGGTGGACTGCCGGTGAGGGGGACCGGCGTCTCTGTCGAGGAACTTTGTATCAACAGGGTCCGACAGGCACGGCGTGTAGATCCCGTCGCCCCGGGTAACCAGCCGTCGAACTCGACCAGCGAACGGAGATGACAACACTCGTGAGCGTTGTACCCACCATCACTTTGAACAACGGCCAGATCATCCCACAATTGGGTTTCGGGGTATTCCAGATCGAACCCGGCGACACCGCGGAAGCCGTGAAAACGGCCCTGAACGTCGGTTACCGACACATCGACACCGCCGAAATGTACGGCAACGAGAAAGAGGTCGGACAAGGCATTCGAGACGCAGGGGTTGCGCGATCCGACGTGTTCGTCACCAGCAAGCTGAACAACGGGTACCACGAACCGGACGACGCGCGCCGTGCATTCGATCGAACGCTGCAGGACCTCGGCACCGACTACGTAGACCTGTTCTTGATCCACTGGCCACTGCCGACCAGGTACGACGGCGACTTCGTCTCCACCTGGAAAACGTTGGAAGAATTCGCAGCAGACGGCCGAGCTCGCAGCATCGGCGTCTCGAACTTTCAGCCTGCTCATCTGGAACGCCTCATCGCGGAATGCGATACGGTGCCCGCGGTCAATCAGATCGAAGTGCATCCCTACTTCGCCAACGAAGAGGCCCGACTCTACAGCCGCGACAACGCAATTGCGGTAGAAGCATGGTCTCCCATCGCTCAGGGCAAAGTTCTCGACGATCCGACCATCGAGAGGATTGCGTCCGCTACGGGAAAGTCGACCGCGCAGGTCGTACTCCGCTGGCACATACAGCGCGGCGACATCATATTTCCGAAATCCGTCACGCCCGATCGCGTCGAGGCGAACTTCGACATCTTCGATTTCGAATTGAGCGAGGACGACGTCGCCGCGATCACCGCGCTCGATCAGGGTGAAGAGGGCAGAACCGGCGGAAACCCCGACACGTTCGACCTGATTCCGGACTGATCCACAGGATTTGGACTGATCCGCAGTGTGAAGAATCCCCGTACGCATGACGCGTACGGGGATTCTTCTATACCGTTTTCCGGTCCGGTGTGGCTCAGGAGCGCCGCCGCAGCCAGGAGCGCCGCGGCTCGGAGCCGACTGCGATATCGGGCAATCGACCGGCGTTGAAATCGTCGACCAAGTTGTTCACCGTGCCCTGCGCGCAGGACTTGTTGGTGCCGATGAATCCAGAAGGGCCACGTTTGATCCACCCCGTCACGTACGCGCCGCGGACGACTGTGCCGCCCGGGGTATCGAGTACCCGCCCGTCTTCGTTCGGTATGACCCCCCGAATTTCGTCGAACGGGACGTCGGGTAACGCAACACCGCGGTAGCCGATCGAGGTGAGAATCAACCCGGCGTCGATGGTTTCGACTTCGCCGGAAGCGATACTGATCACCGCGCCGGTGCTGTCGGTCTGAAGATCCATACGATCGAACTCGATGCCCGTGACGGAGGTGTCGCCGAGGATGCGAGTGGGCGACAGCATGTAACGCAACACGATTCGCTTGTTGCCACTCCCGGTGTTGTCGTCGACTCGGTCGAGAAGCCGGAGCTTTTGAGCGACGGCGTGCGGGAGTGTGTCCTGCCGCGAGCGCTGGGCGCTCTCGTCGTCCAACACGAACTCGTCGTGGTGTAGCGACACATCGACTCCGGGCGTTTCCAGCAAGCCCGCGAATTCGGGAACCGTGAATGCCGACTGCGTAATACCTCGACGCCCAACCACCACGACTTCTTCGATGTTCGACGCACGAAGGGCTTGCAGAACGTGGTCCGGCACGTTGGTGCCCACCAAGCGTTCGGGGTCGATGGTCAGGATTCGAGCAACGTCGAGAGCGACGTTGCCGTTGCCCACCACGACAGCCCGCTTGTGCGAGAGGTCGTAGGTGCGGTGTGCGTGATCCGGATGACCGTTGTACCAGGCGACGAAATCGGTAGCGGACGTTCGTCCAGGCAGGTCCGCGCCGGGAACGGTCAATTCGCGGTCGCGAGACGCGCCCACCGCATAGACGACCGCGTGGTGATCGCGCAGAAGCTCACCGTGCGTGATGTCCTTACCGACCTCGACTCCGAGGTGGAACTCGAATCCGGGCTGCGCAGCTATCTGCTCGAACAACCGCGAGACCTGACGCGTCTTCTCGTGGTCCGGCGCGACCCCGAGCCAGGCAAGGCCGTGTGGGCGTGGAAGACGATCGTAGACGTCGACCCGCACGTTCGGCTGAGTCAGCAGTTCGTCCGCCGCGTACATGGCAGACGGACCGGATCCGACGATGGCAACGCGAAGCGGCTGACGTTCCCTCGACACGAGCGGCGCAGGAGTCACCGGCGCGAGAAGCGGCCTCTTCGGTCGTTCCTGCTTGTAGAAATCGGAGTTGATGGTCAAGAACGGAAGCTGCGCATCCGTCAGCTTCGCCTGCGGGACAATGGCGTCGACGGGACAGGCCGAGACGCAGGCACCACAATCGACACAGGACTGCGGGTCGATGTGCAGCATCTCCGCGGTCAGGAAGTCCGGCTCGTCGGGAGTTGGATGTATGCAGTTGACGGGACACGCGTACACGCATGACGCGTCGCTACAACAACTTTGGGTGACAACGTGAGGCATGACGATTCCTGACGGCAGAGATACAGCAGTGCGCTGGAGGTGACGAGGTGATCAGGCGGCGAGCTGGCTGGAACTGCGGTCCGGCTCGCTGCGGAAACGCGAAGCCTTACCGTCGATTCCGCACAGTTTCCAGACGAGCTTCGCGGCGCGGTTCATCATGCCGGTATCGGTGGCGAGCATGCGCACGTCGCCGAAGTAATCCTGCAACGTGTGCTGCGCTTCCTCGGTGCCCCAGAACAAATCGTCCTTCACCTGCTTCGGGATGTCGAACTTCTGCCAGAACCGCTTTGGCGGAATCACGATGACGTCGCACAGGATGCGCATCGTGACCGGGAAGGCGAGCGAGAGGAAGAAACGGCCGACCTTGGACATCTTCGGCACCCGACGACGAAGCAGCTGGTGCGCGAACGAGATGTGACGAGCTTCCTCGGCCACGTGAATTGCCATGACGCTCTTCATGATCGGATGTACGTCATCGCCCGAGCGCAGAATGGACTTCTGAATGTGGTCGATGGGCTCCTCGCCGGCGAGGACGCCGACGAAGAAGAGCTCGGGCAGAAGCGTCGCGAACAACGGGATGATGGGCGAGAGCAGCTTCATCGGACGGCTCATGCCGGGTGCGTCGGCGTCGACGCGATTGACCATTTCCTGGAACATCAGGGTGTGGTTGCACTCTTCGATGGATTCGTGGGTGCAGTAGCGGGCCTCGGCCGAGCCGTTGGGCAGCGAGAACACGTACTGCATCATGCCGCGGATCAAAATGTTCTCGAACTGGAGTCCGACCTTCGCGACGTTGGCCTGGCGCCACATTCCGATGGCGATCTGGCGGTCTTCCGGCAATGCCTGGTACCAGGGATGGCTGCCGATCGGATCCGTCTTCGACGGAAGAATCCACCGGCGGTCGCCTGGAGTGACCGCGAACTCGGGGGACTCCCAGTCGATGTCCACGTACGGGTCGAAGTGCTTGTGCACCGAGCCCTCGGACAACAGCTTCAGCGTCTCGTTGTACTGCTCGGTTTCAGCGTCGGTGTCGACCCCGCGCGTCCGATGTTCCGACGTCATGGTCATCACTTCTCCCTACGTGGTGCGAACATAAAGTAAATGTAACTCGAAGTATCAGCAAATGGAAGCCGATTGCTTTCCCTTTCTGAAATACGCGCTCGAGCTGCGGGAATGGGTGTCAGCAGTTGCTTTGTCGGATACCGAGTTGGTCGTGTCGTTAGCGCGTAATTGCGCTAAGGTACGCGTACATTCGATGGAAAGAGACGTGCATGTACCTGAACGCGCAACAACTGAACCGAGCGGCGGGCGTACTACTGGGAACCGCGGCGGGCGACGCTCTCGGCGCCGGCTACGAGTTCACTCACCCGGAGGCGGGCACCGTGGTCGACATGATCGGCGGTGGGCCCTTCGACTGGGCGCCGGGGGAGTGGACCGACGACACATCGATGGCCGCCTCGGTGGCACTGGCTGCCCGCGACGTGCGCGACGTCGGATCACCTGCCGGCCTGGACGCGATCGCTGCCCGCTTCATCGACTGGTACGACACGAACCCAGCAGACATCGGCAACCAAACCCGCTCCGTCCTCGGCTACAGAAGCACGTCCGCCGCCGATATGACCAGGCGAGCCGGCGAACTCAGAGGCAGAACCGGCGGGAATGGCTCTCTGATGCGAACAGCCCCGGTCGCGCTGAGTTACCTGAGTGACGCTTCCAAATGCGTCGCTGCCGCCGACGCGATCAGCGCCCTCACCCATTCCGACCCGAGGGCCGGAGAAGCCTGCCGCATGTGGTCGTTCGCCATCCGACACGCTGTACTGACCGGAACCTTCGACGGCGTTCGTTCGTGGCTCGACATCGAAGAGGAAGCCGCACAGTACTGGCGACCCGTGATCGAGGCTGCGGAAACGGGAGGGCCGGAAGACTTCCCCAACAACGGTTGGGTCGTTCACGCACTCCAGACCGCGTGGTGGGCGATCGTCCGCGCCGACCAGAGCGACCCCGACCACCTCGTCCAGGCATTGGAACTATGCGTCCTCGCAGGCGGTGACACCGACACGACCGCGGCCATCGCCGGGGGACTGCTCGGTGCACGCTGGGGTGCAGCGTCGATCCCCGATCGATGGCGCACGATGCTGCACGGCTACCCGGCATCGACAGGAGACGACCTGGTCGCGATCGCAGTCGACATCGTCGAGGCTGCGGTATGACCATCATCGATATCGTGGTCGGCGGCGGCTGCTGGCCTAGAGGGCGTCGGCGCGAGCGGTGCGAAACACCGCAGCCGAAGACGCGGGCAGCCGTGCCTTCGGAGCGCGACGATACAACTCGGCGGGACGACCGCCGCCGATCACCGATGTCTGCCCGGTCCCGACGAGTGCGGGGCTCACGTGTCGGCGAAATGTGTCTTTAGGGACCTCGTGGCCGAACACCACGTGGTACACCTTGCGCAACTCGAGCAGCGTGAACGTCCCACCCAGAAACCCGGCAGGATCGATGCGGTCGGCGTAGCGCCGACGAAGGTCTTCTACCGACAGGGTGACCATCGCGCCGTGGTCGAAAGCCAACGTCGCTGCGGGGCTGCCGTCGGACACCAGGACCGTGTCGGCGGATTCATCTAGCTCTTCTCCGGGCACCGCAGCACCATGCGCCATGGATAGAACCCACCCCCGATCGTCACGGTCGGGTGCGTCGAACATACCGATCTGATGAAACTCGAGGCCTGTGATGCCGGCCTTCACTCGGAGCGCGCGTTCGGCCGCTTCCGCCAGACGCTCGCCCGGGTGGAGGAATGTACCGGGGAGAGCCGGGCCACGGGGTGACTGCACGACGACCACGTGCAGTGCGTCGGCGCGAAGGGTGAGAACAGAGACGTCCACGGCAACCGAAGGGCGCGGGTAATCGGCCAACGCTGCGCCGCTACCTACCTGCACTGTCACCGATTCAGCTTAGCGCGGTGCTGATCTATTCTGTGGCTGCTCGTGCATCGAACAATGCGGGCTCGTCGTGCACCTCGAACAACCCGATCTGCTCGGCGCGCTGCCGACAACGGACAACCGGTCGGGGTCGCGCTGACCGCTCGAGACTCACAACCACGTCGTCCCACGCGGCCGCAAAGGTGTCACACAAAACTGCGGCACGCAGACGCCGCTCGTCGCCCAGCCGATGGGCATGGTCGCGAAACCGTTCGGCGGACATTCGCGCACGTTCGATCAGCTCGGCCACATCCTGCAACCGACACAATGCTTCCACCGTGGCGGTGTCGACGGGACCTCCGGTCAGCTCGCACGCAGCCCGCAATGTTCCGAGCGTGCCACCGTCGTCGGACCACGTGACCTTGGGTAGTGGGTCGTCGTGTGGATGACCGGGATCGAAGACCGTGCCGCCCAGCTCCGAAGCTAAAACCGCATAGACCCGGTCTACGAACAGGCCGAGGCGGTAGACCAAGAACGTCAATGTGCGTGGAACGAAGGTTCGAGTGTCGACCGTGATACCCGCGAAGAGCTGTCCTCCGGCGACCACGAAAGTGATGTTCCGCCACCGTGTGTGGAGCCAGGAAAGTTTGCGTGTGAGCGTCGGTGACGACTCGACTCCGCTCGCCACGGGGACGTGCAGGCGAACCTCGGACGCATCGTGCCCGAAACACACGTGCAGCGGAAGAGAAAACCTGTGAACCGCGATGTCGCCGTTGTCTTCTGCCGCGTGCCCTAGGCCGACGCCGCTACCAAGAGCATGAAGCACGAGAACCCGCAGATGGTCGAGATCCAGGGGAACCACTGCCGTGGTGTCCGGCCGAGGCCGATCTGCGGCAGTGCGAAACTGCCTGCCGCTCCCACCGACGGCATCAGCGGCAAGGAATGCCGGATGGGCCACGTGCCACACGGTGCGGAATGCCTCGACGACGCACCTCGCGATATCGGCGGCGTCCAACCGGCTCCGCACCATCTTGCGGCTGACGATCTGCCCGCGCGCTGTCCAGTCGGCCGGCGTCTGCCAACCAAGGTCGACGAGTGCGGCGTCATCACCCACGGCCGGCTCGATGCCCTCGTACAGGTAGTCGTCGAGTACGGCAGTAGAGACGATATCGTCGTCGAACACCGATCCGAGCTCGATCCACGGTGTCTCGCCATCGCCTCGGCTGATGCCGGTTTCGGCTGTGATTCTCAGCGTTTCACCGTCCGGCATCTCGGTTACGAACGCGGCGAGGTCCTCTCGATACGAGGTCCACGCGGTCTCGATGTGGGCGCCGAGATCGTCGCTGTCCTTGTGCAGATCGTCGCTGTTGTCGTTCAGGGCGGCACCTTCGAAGAGAGTTGGCCTCGGCGGCGGGCGGCGTCGTTGCCCGTCGATTTCACGAAGCTAGCCACGGGGTCCGACACATTTTCGGCGATTGCCGTGCCTTTCAGTTCTCGCAGGCAACCCCGTCGCCGTCGCGGTCCAGCTTCGAGCTGTAGCCGGGTTCTCCCGCATACAACGGAGCGGCTCCTGCGGAACGGACGGCCGAACAGTTGTCATAGAACACCGACAAAGGCGCTTCTGGAATGACGGGCACGACAGCTGCCGGGGGCACGTACGCCTGCTCGGGTTCGGCGATGAACACGGGAACAGGCGCAGGGACGTACGGGAGGGTCGTAGTCGGCGGCGGGGCGTAGACGGTCACCGCCGTCGGGACAGCCGCATCGGTCTCCACCGGCGCTGCGGACGTCGTGGGAGGCCCAGTCGTAGTGGTGGGTGTCGTAGTGGTGGGTGTCATAGTGGTGGTGGTCGATCGGACGGTCGTAGGGGACACTTCGGCGATGGACGGTGCGGCGAAAGCAGCGGGTGCAGACGCCGGATCCGGGGTGGGTGTCGTCAGGCCGAACGCGATCAGCGCGGGAAGGGTCGCCAGCGCCGGCGTCGCCCACACGAGCCGCCCGCGGGACGGCTTGCCGAACAAATAGAGAATGCCGGCGGCCGCTGCGCACAGGCCGAGGACCATGCCGGTGATCGAGAAGTCCGCCAGTGATCCGAGCAGAATCACCAGGCCGAGAACCAGCGCGGACCAGCCGACAACTTTTCCGAACAAGGGGCGTGGCCGTTCGGGGCGCTCGGCGCCGGGAAAGACATATGGCTGTGAAAACGGGTCGGTCATGGTTCGGTCCTCGAATCGACGTGCGAGCGCGAATTGAGCCCCACTCGTCACGAGGAACGTAGCGAGGGGCTCGAAGCGGGTCGACTATCGCGGACTGGTTCACGAGGCGGTCGAAACGCTGTATGACGATCACAGTGTCGGTCGACCCGCTCGGATCGTTACACGCCGGTCAGAGCGCCTGCAGCGGGTCCTCGTCGCCGAAGGGCTCGGCGGCGATCACGCCCGCGAGGACAGCGCGCCGCAGAGGAGCCGGAACTTCGAGTGCGTCGTCGATCTGCACCAGAATGCCTTGATCCTGCAATGAACGAACGCGGTAATCGATCAGTTGGGCAGTACGCAAATCTTCGTCTTCGAGGCCCTCGTAGTCTTCCTCCGCGTTGTCGATGGGCAGGTCGTCCGTCATCGCGGCAAGGAGAGTTTGGACGGCGAACGTGTTGGCCAAGCCCATCGAGATGTCGACGTCCATCGAGCTGAGCTGATGGCGAATGTGTTGGCTGACGAGGTTGCGAAGGACGTCGACCGACATCGAGGCGAAATCATCGACGGCAGGGCCGGGAGTGACGTCCGTGCCGTCCGATCGGAGAACGTCGGCGGCAAAAGCCGCAGCCCAATGGTCGAGCACAACGGTGTCCACCGGTTCTGCATCGTGGTCGTGGTCGTGGTCGTCGGCCAATGCCCGCGCCAGTTCGGGAATGTCGGCCACCACCACTCCGGTCCCGACACGTTCGACGAGGGCCTCGAGACCGCCGACGATGGGCAGCGCCGACAGTGCTGCCGACTCGGCGCGATAGGTAATCTCCGGGAGTTCGATGTCCGCGGGGTCGAGTACGTCGGGGTCGTCGTTGACGAAGTCGGTGAGATCTTCCATGCAATGGGAAAAGTCTTCGTCGGACCCGGTCCAGGCGTCGGTCTCGTCGAGAAAGGTGAGGAACTCGAGAAGCGTCACAACCATGTTGGTTGCTGCGGCGCCGCCGTGGTCGGGATCGGAATCCTCGATCCGCTCCGCCGCGTCGACGACGAAGTGGGCATCGTTCGGCGTCCAGGACGTGACGACGAAGTCGGTGTTCGCGCGACCGATCTGATGGAGCGTGGTTCTCACCAGTCCCACTATTCTTTCGGCGTGTTCGGCCATCTCTTGTTCGGCCAGCCACTCCGTGAACTGCTCGAGAAGGTCCTCCGGAACAACGACGGGGCGGGCTGCCGACGACTGTTGACGCCGCTGACGTGCCTTCGTCTTCTCCGCGCGCTTCTGTCCTCGGCTTGCAGGCCCCTTTGATCCCATGCGTTTGAGCCTAACGGCACGGCAGCGACGCACCCACGGGCCGGTGAACCGGACGAGTGAGGACGTCGCTGCCGTAGGCGGAGGGGACCGCGAGTCGTGGTGCCTATTCGGCCAACTGGCGTTCGCGGTCGCTCGTCGGATCGATGTCCTCGTCGTCGCTGAACGGGTCGCCGTTGCGGGGACTGTTGTATCGGGCTTCGTCGAGAATGCCCTCTCGCTTGGCGACGATGGTCGGTACGAGAGCCTGTCCGGTGACGTTGACGGCCGTACGGCCCATGTCGACGATCGGCTCCACGGCGAGAAGCAGTCCGACTCCGGCCAGCGGCAGGCCGAGGGTCGACAGCGTCAGTGTGAGCATGACGGTCGCTCCCGTGGTGCCCGCTGTTGCTGCGGAGCCGATGACCGAGACGACCACGATCAACAGGTAGTCGGTGAATGTCAGTGAGACGCCGTAGAACTGGGCGACGAAGATGGCCGCGATGGCGGGATAGATCGCGGCGCAACCATCCATCTTGGTGGTTGCACCCAGCGGAACGGCGAACGATGCGTATTCGCGCGGCACCCCGAGGTTGCGCTCGGTGACGCGTTCGGTGAGGGGCAGGGTGCCGATCGACGACCGAGAAACGAATCCCAGCTGCGTGGCGGGCCACACGCCGGAGAAGAACTGCCGAACCGAAAGTCCGTGCAGGCGAACAATGGTGGGGTAGACGACGAAGAATACGATGGCCAGGCCCACGTAGATGGACACGGTGAACACGCCGAGAGACCCGATCGCGTCCCAGCCGTATGTGGCGACGGCATTGGCGATCAACGCGGCCGTACCGATCGGCGCAAGCCTGATGATCCACCACAGCACTTTCTGCACGATCGCAAGCAGAGATGCGTTGAAGGTCAAGAACGGTTCGGCCTTCTCCCCGATCTTCAGTGCGGCGATACCGATTGCGGCTGCCACGACGAGGAGCTGCAGGATGTTGAAGCTGAGCGACGTGGTGGCGCTACTGGCGAAGCCGTCGCCTGCGGCTTCCGTGGTAACCGACGTCTTGGAGCCGAGAGCGAGGAAGTTGTTCGGGACCAGTCCGGTGAGGAACGACCACCACGAGCCCACACTGCTCGGATCTTTTGCGGACGTGGCTTCGACACCGGTTCGAGCGCCTGGTTGTGCCACCAACCCGATCACGATGCCGATGATCACGGCCACGAAAGCGGTGATCGCGAACCAGAGCAGTGTCTGGACGGCGAGGCGCGCCGCGTTGGCCACCTGGCGGAGGTTTGCTATCGAACTGACGATGGCAGTGAACACCAGGGGCACGACAGCCACCGTCAGAAGTTTGACGTAGCTCGAGCCGATGGTCGCGACCGTCCCCACCAGCCAATTTTCGTTACCGTCGGCCGCATCCGGCATCGACCGAGCGATCAGGCCCAGAACGACGCCGAGAACGAGGCCGGCAACGATCTGAGGCCCGAACGACGTGGCCCATGCGGGCACACGAGAAGAACGGGTAGCGCTGGGCGCAGACATGGGTATGCCTTTCGAGAAGAGAAAGTGAACGAGGGATGCCCTCGAATCAGAAGGGGTGACACCGAGTCGAATCGGTCACCGACAGATAGCACTCGCCTGCAGACGTAGGTCGACGTAGCGTCGACTGGTCAGAAGTGGCATCACCTGTCGAAGGCTACTCCCAGCGTCTCGACGCGTTTCGCAGGCCACCTCGTCCGGTCGAGCGCAGCGACGACTGTGCCGTCGAACCGAAGACCCGTACCGGTGTCGGAGCGCCCTTGTAGGGTCGTTCCCGTCCGCTCGACGAGTATCCGTGAAGGAGTGTCACTTGGTGCTCAGAGTGCATCGCGCGAGCCGCACCAGTGTTCTGGCATCGGCGCTGGCGGGCGTCATGTCGACGCCACTCGCAGATCCGTTCGCTCCCGAGATCGTCTCGGTTCCGGCCAGGGGCGTCGAACGCTGGTTGACGCAACGGCTCTCGCAATCACTCGGCGCTACCCGCGGTGACGGCATCTCGGCCAACGTCGAATTCCCGTCACCGACTCAGCTCGTCGACGACGCTCTGGCGGCCGCGGCGGGGATCGACGCGGCGGATGACCCGTGGTCGAGCGGGAAGCTGCTCTGGACAACGCTCGCCGTCGTCGACGATTCGATGGACGAGCCCTGGGGTGCCGTGGTGGCGAAGCATCTCGATCATGGCCGAGGAGATCAGCGTGCGGGGCGAAGATGGTCCACGGCTGCCCATCTGACCGAACTGTTTCGACGCTACGGCGCTGACCGCCCGCAGATGCTCGTCGACTGGTGGAACGACGTCGACAGCGATGGGATGGGCGGCGACGTACCGAGCGATCTGCGCTGGCAGGCGCATCTGTGGCGAGCTGTACACGAGCGTGTCGGTTGCCCGAGCCCGGCCGAGCGGCTGGTCCACAGCTGTGACGCGATTCGAGCCTCGCCCGATCTGCTCGGGCTGCCGAACCGCCTGTCGATCTTCGGTGCAACCCGCCTCACCGCCGACCAACTGCAAGTTCTGGCCGCGATCGCGGAGCACCGCGACGTACACTTCTGGCTCCCGCACGCCAGCGCGGAGATGTGGCGAACTCGGATCGACCTGGGGACTGTTGTGCGCCGCTCGCGGGATCCGTCCGTGGTGGCTATCTCACACCCCTTGTTGGCGAGCTTGGGGCGCGACATACGGGAATTGCAGTCTCGGCTGCTTGCCCTCGACGTCGAGACAGTCGACCGCGCCGAACCCGAAGTGTTCGATTCGCCCACCCTTCTCGGCCGTGTGCAAGCCGATCTCGCGGCGGCCCGCGAACCGTCGCAGTCGGCGCAGCCCGACGGAACCATCAGCGTGCACGCTTGTCACGGTGCGCCGCGCCAGGTGGAAGTACTTCGCGAAGCCCTTCTGCACCTTTTCGACGACGACCCCACCCTCGAGCCGCGCGACGTCCTCGTCATGTGTCCCGATGTCGAGACGTACGCCCCGCTGATCCGCGCGACTTTCGGGCAGGGCACGCTCGACCACCCCGGCCACTCGTTGCGCGTCCGATTGGCAGACCGCGGTCTGCGACAGACCAATTCGTTGCTCGCAGTCATGGCGACGGTCCTCGAGCTGGCCGTCGGCAGGGTCACTGCCAGCCAGGTACTTGACCTCGTTGCAACCGAGCCGGTCCGGCTGCGGTTCGGATTCACCGACGACGATCTCGAACGGCTGAGGGAATGGACGCTTACCTCCGGGGCCCGGTGGGGCATCAATTCTCGTCAACGCGAGAGCTACGGCCTCGGTGATTTCAGGCAGAACACGTTCAACACGGCGCTCGACCGCCTACTCCTCGGTGTGACGGCGGACGAGAGCGCTCACGCGTGGCTCGATCTGGCGCTCCCCGTCGACGATGTCGACAGTAACGACATCGACCTCACGGGGCGAGTCGCCGAGTTCGTCGACCGCCTTGCCGCGGTCGTCCGCGACCTACAGGGACCGGCGACTGCCGAAGACTGGCGCCGTGTACTCGTCCGAGCTCTCGACCTGCTCGCCGAGGTCTCGCAGACCGACGCATGGCAACGCGCACAAGCTCATCGAGAGATCTCGGCGGCGCTGCAGCACGGCGGCGGGACCGTGCTCCGCCTCGCCGACGTACGTGCCATGCTCGCCCGCGCCCTCCATGGACGGCCGTCTCGCGCGAATTTCCGGACCGGCGACCTGACCGTCTGCACGATGGTGCCCATGCGATCGGTACCACACCGCGTCGTAGTGTTGCTCGGTCTCGACGACGACGTGTTTCCGCGAACCGGGGGCGTCGACGGCGACGACGTGCTGGCACGCGAACCCGCGCCCGGAGAACGTGATGTTCGCAGCGAGGACCGACAGTTGCTGTTGGACGCCGTGATGTCGGCAGGGGAGAAGCTGCTCCTGTTCTACACGGGCGCGGACCCCGTCAGCGGCGTGACGAAGCCACCTGCGATTCCCCTCAGCGAATTGCTGGACGTCGTTCGCGTCACCGCGGGCGCAGATATCGTCGTTGCGCATCCACTGCAACCGTTCGATGTGCGTAACTTCCGATCTGATGAACCGTTCAGTTACGACACTGCGGCGCTGGACGGTGCGCGTGCGAGTCAACGCGACCCCACGCCGTCGCCCGTGCTGTTGCCGACCGCGCTACCGCCGAGGCGAGGAACGGACATCTCGTTGAACGACCTCGTCGCGTTCTTCGAGCACCCTGTCGCTGCCTTCCTCAAACAACGCCTGGGAGTGCGGATTCCCGAGATCGACGACGACGGCGCGGACTCCCTCGACATCACCCTCGACGGTCTTCGGAAGTGGGACGTCGGTGACCGCATGCTCGCAGAGTTGTTGAACGGTACCGAGCTCGGCGACTTCAAGGCGGCCGAGTGGCGCAGGGGGACGCTACCGCCGTTCCATCTCGGAACCAGACAACTGGAGGACATCGTCGACGGCGTCGACACCATCTACGACGCATCGCGCGAGGTGCACAGCGGAACCCCTGAAGTGCTGGATATTTCCGTCGATACCGGGGACGGCCACAGGCTGACGGGGACGGTCACCGGCATACACGGCAACACCGTCGCCCGGACTTCGTATTCACGCTTGGCGCCCAAACATCGTATGGCGCAGTGGATTCGGCTTCTTGCTGTTGCTTCCCAGGACGCTGGACGCCCATGGCAGGCCGTTACGACGGGGCGTGGAGTGGGGCACAGTCCGCTTCGATCCACCATCACCGCGCCGGAAGACGCGCTCACCAGGCTGAGGGATTTGATCAAGCTTCGCAACCTGGGACTCGATGCTCCGCTGCCTGTGATGCCCAGCGTGTCGGCGACCTACGCCGAACGCCGCTGTGCCGGTTCCAAGGCGGCGGATGCTTGGCACGATGCAGAGGAGAAGTGGTCCGGAAGGTTCGGCGACAGCGTCGACCGGAGTGTGGTCTACCTGCTGGGCGAGTCCGCTCCGTTGAGCGCTCTCACCGAGGGGCTGTGGAACACTCCCAGAAAGGGCTTGCCGGACAGCGGAAACGAGACTCAGTTCGAAGTCCTAGCCTGCGCGTTGTGGCGCCCGCTGCTGGACTCCGAGGACGTGAGACGGCCGTGACCGACTTCGATCTCTACGGCCCGCTTCCCACCGGCACCACGGTGCTCGAAGCGAGCGCGGGAACCGGCAAGACCTACGCCATCGTCGGCTTGGCCACGAGATATGTCGCCGAAGGTGTGGCCGACATATCGCAGCTGCTGCTGGTGACGTTCTCGCGAGCGGCAACGCGCGAGCTTCGAGACCGCACGCGGGCCCGATTCCGCTCGGTAGCAGCCGGATTGGCGTCACCGGCGGCACGAGATCACGAGGACGAGCTCATCCGATTCCTCGCCGCTGTCGACGAGAAAGAAGTCATCGAGCGCCGAGCGCGTCTGATACAGGCGCTGTCCGACTTCGACGCCGGCACCATTGCAACCACCCACAGTTTCTGCCAGCGCATGCTGGAGAGCCTCGGCCTTGCAGGTGAACACGAACCGAACGCGACCCTCGTGGAATCGGTCGAAGACCTGACCACCGAGGTCGTGGACGACATCTACCTCCGACGGTATGCGCGTGCCGATGTCGACCCGCCTCTCACTCCCAACGAAGCCCGTGAGATCGTGCGCGCGGCGGTGGGGGACCGACAGGCCGTGCTGGCGCCCGAAGATGACGACAATCCCGTTGTCGCCCACCGTGTGGAATTCGCGACCGAAGCGCGCGAGGAGGTGCAGCGGCGCAAACGGATTGCCGGCATCCGAGACTTCGACGACCTCCTCGGCATTCTTCACGGGGTTCTCACCGACCCTGATCGAGGCGATTTTGCCTGCGCGCGAGTAGGGCAGCAGTTCAGGGTCGTCCTCGTCGACGAGTTTCAGGACACCGACCCACTGCAGTGGGACATTCTTTCGCGCGCATTCCACGGGAAGTCCACCCTGCTTCTGGTGGGCGACCCGAAACAAGCCATCTACGCATTTCGCGGGGCCGAGGTACTCAGTTACCTCGACGCGGTCGGCGTCGCGGACGGGCAACGCGAACTCGCCACCAACTGGCGAAGCGATGCGGGGGTACTCACAGCGCTCGAAAACGTTTACGGGGGTGCGGCGTTGGGCCACGAGAATATCGTCGCCCATCGCGTGGCGGCAACACACGAGTACAGCCGGCTGAGCGACGGTAAGCCGCTGCGGCTGCGCTACCTCTCGCGTCGAGGCGCTGGACCCTTGAACAGATCGGGTTTTCCTGCGGTCGGCAGGCTGCGCCACAACGTTGCCGACGACCTGGCCTCCGATATTGCCGAGCTGGTGGCCGGCGACACCACCATTCGAATCGACGGCGTCGAGCGCCGCGTAGAGCCCGGGGACATCGCCGTGCTGGTGCGGGTCAACACGCAGGTATCGCTGGTGCGTGACGCTCTCGATCGAGCCGGCATTGCGTCGGTGTTGGCCGGCGGGTCGAGTGTGTTCGAGACGCCGAGTGCAACCCAGTGGCTGTGGTTCCTGCAAGCCCTCGAGCAACCACACCGCGCCGACCGGGCACGAATAGCGGCGTTGACACCTCTCCTCGGAATGACCGCAGCGCAATTGGATGCCGGGGGCGACGACGCGGCTGCCGATTTGAGCAGTCGGCTACGCGACTTCGGGATCCTCTTCGACCGCGCCGGATTTGCCGCGGTGTTCGAAAAGCTTTCGGGCGGAACGCGACTCGAAGCCCGCATGCTCGCGCATCAGGCAGGGGAGAGGCACCTCACCGACCTCAGGCACGTCGCGCAACTCCTGAACCGGGTCGCCGTCGAGGAGTCTCTCGGGG
>NZ_JBAWFH010000047.1:0-11355 GCF_049591685.1 Rhodococcus sp. (in: high G+C Gram-positive bacteria)
GTGTATTCCTGAGCGGTTCCGGTGGGTCGTCCGTGCTGGGAGAGGTACAGCCACACACGGTCACCGGCGGCGAGGCCGTCCACTCCGGTGCCGACGGCGTCGACGATTCCTGCCCCGTCCTGATTGGGGACGACCTCGTCGAATGCCAGCTGCCCGGTGGCGCCGCTTCGGCTCTTCCAGTCGGTGGGGTTGACGCCGGAGACCACGACTTTCACCCGTACCTCACCGGGGCCGGGCTCGGGGATGTCACGTTCCACGAGGTTCAGTACGGAGGAGTCGCCGGTTCGGGAGTATGTGATTGCCTTCATGCTGTGGTGCAACCCGTCCACGGGTGGTCAAAATTCCGTTGCCGGGTATGTACCCCTCGCGGACAGCTGTTCGGCCGGCACTACGAAGGGGTCTTCCTTGAACCACGCAGAAGTATTGATCGATGCGTTCGAGCGGATCAGGGGCGTCGTTCACGACACTCTGGACGACATTCCTACGGATGCGTTGACCTACCGTCCGGACCCCGAGGCGAACACCATCGCATGGCTGGTGTGGCACCTGACGCGGGTGCAGGACGACCATATTGCCGGGGTGGCGGGCAGCGAGCAGGTGTGGACGGCGGACGGCTGGAACGACCGGTTCGGCCTGCCGTTCGACGACGGTGAAATCGGCTACGGGCAGAGCGCGGACGACGTCGGTCGGGTGTCGGCGGGTGCAGACCTTCTGCGTGACTATCTCGATGCCGTGCACGCGAAAACCGTCGCCTACATCGGCTCGCTGGCCGCCGAAGACCTGGGCCGTGTGGTGGACGAGAACTGGAGTCCGCCCGTCACGCTCGGTGTCCGTCTGGTGTCGGTTGTCGCGGACGATCTACAGCACGCCGGTCAGGCGGCCTATCTGCTCGGCATGTTCACCCGCGCTCAGGCGTAGTGCCTGCGTAGGTTGTCGAGCGTTTTCTCGATGTTGCGGCGCTGAAACTGCGGGAAGGTCTTGCCGCTGGTGACGATCTTGTCGAACACCGAGGCCAGTGCGTCGGGCCACTTTCGGCGATCGTCGGTCCATGTCTCGGTCACCTCGGTGCCGCCGTCGACGGCGCGGAAGTCGTATCGCCACGTCGCGTTGGCGCCGCGGAGGCGGGGAGTCTTGATTCCGATTGCGTGGACGGTGAATTCGAACGCCTGGCCCGGGTCGGCAACCGTCACGGTGCAGCGGGTGATCCACCGTGCTCTGCCGCGCTTGTTGCGACCATCGAATGTCATTCCGACATAGGCGCTTTCACGCGGATCGTGCACCACCGCTCCGCGGTTTTCGGGGCTCCAGTCGCCCATCCTGGTGGGATCGCTGATCGCGTCGTACACCGTCCGGGGGTCGGCGCCGACGACGACGCTGTCGGAGACGGTGAATTCGCGCGTCACTTCTTCAGGCCCGGGTGGATACGAGCGAGGATGGGCACGAGCACCGATCGCGGTGTCACCTGCGCGAAGATTGCTCCGACGCGGTTGGCAGTACCCGGTATCGCCACCATCTGACCCTTGGCCATGCCGTTGACGGCGGTCTTGGCGACATCCTCGGCCGAGACCCACATGATCGACGGCAACGCTGCCTCGGCGTCACCTTTGCCGAAGCCGGCGGCTTCACCGAACCCGGTCTGCACCGGTCCCGGGCAGAGGGCGGTGGCGCTCACTCCGGTGCCGGACAGCTCGCCCGCGAGGCTTTGCGTGTACGACAGGACGAAGGCTTTTCCGGCTCCGTAGCCCGCCTGGCCTGGCAGCGGCTGGAACGCCGCGGTCGATGCGACGTTCAGCACGGCTCCACGTCCGCGCTCGGTCATCCCCGGCAGGAACCTGCTGCACAGGTCCGCGACGGCGACGACGTCGACCTCGATCATGTTCATCTCGGCTTCGGGATCCGAAGAGGCGACGGGGCCGAGGGTGGACAATCCGGCGTTGTTGACGAGCACGTCCGGAATCAATCCCAGCGCTTCGATCCGGCCGAGGAGTTCTGCGCGGTCGGACCGCTTCGCGAGGTCGGCGGGGAGTACCTCGGCGCGTACGCCGCGGGCGGTGAGTTCCTCGGCGAGGGCGGTCAATTTCTCGGCTCGACGCGCAACGAGCGTGACGCCGTGCCCGCGGCCGACGAGTTCGCGAGCGATGGCTTCGCCGATCCCGGAGGACGCTCCGGTTACGACTGCGGTTCGGTCGGGTGCTGGGCGAGGAAGGCTCATGACTCCACCGTAGCGGCAGCATCATTCCAAGATCCTGAGCGAAGTTTCAGAGCGTTTGAAATTTTGATGTAGGTAAGCCTAGGCTTCGATCACTGCTCGACTGATTGATTCCTCGGAAAGGCTTTCGATGCGCTTCGCTTCTCTCCGACGCACCGCGGTGTTGTCAGGCTTCTTGGCTGCAGTTTTGTTGGTCGGGGGGTGTGGCTCGTCGGAAGACGGCGCCGCCCCCAATGTGGCGGACGAGAGTGTGGCGGACGAGAGTGTGGCGGACGAGAACTTCGAGACGGTCACCATCGACTCCGCTTTGGGGCGGGCAGTGATCAGCGAGAAGCCCGAGCGCATTGTGACGCTCGGGATGGGTTCGGCGGAGACGGCCATCGCGCTCGGCACCGTCCCCGTGGGTATCGAGGAATACCCCTGGGGTTCCGACGAATCCGGCTATCTGCCGTGGATTTACGACGCTGTCCCGGCCGATCGGTTGCCCGAACAGTTCACCGGCGGAACCGAATTGAACGTCGAGGCCGTCCTCGCGCTCGACCCCGACCTGATTCTCGCCCCGTGGTCCGGCATCACCCAGCAGCAGTTCGACGCGTTGAACGATTTCGCTCCCGTCGTCGCCTACGAGGAGCAGCCGTGGACCATCACCTGGGAGGACCAGATCGGGGTCATCGGCAAGGCGATGGGTGAGGAGGAGCGGGCCGCGGAAGAGATCGACAAGATCAAGAGCCGCTTCGCCGACGCTGCCGCCGCGCACCCGGAGTACAGCGACGTCACGTTCTCGTACATCTACAACACCGGCCCGGGGACGCTCGGCGTGTTTCTCGCCGAGGAGCAACGCGTGGCGATGGTCCGTGCGCTCGGCCTGCAGGTGGACCCGGTGGTGAATACGCTCGAAGAAGTCGCGGGCACGGACTCGGCCGTCATCGGCCTCGAGAACGCGAACAAGTTGAACGACTCGGACTTGATCTTCACCTTCTACTCGGATCCGGAGAACAGGCGCGAGACCGAAGCTCAACCCGCCTACAACGTGATCCCCGCGATCGGACGCGGATCGGTGGTCGCGCCCACCGATCAGCCGTTCGTCACCGGCAGTTCGATCATCAATCCGCTGACGGTGCCGTGGGCGCTCGAGCAGTACGTCCCGATGATCGACGACGCTGTCGCCAAGCTGAACTGACGGCCCGCTGCGTCAGCGCGAGTCCCGCTCCGCTTTGAACCGGTTCCACTCGCTGCGCAACATACGGTTGTCGATGATCCACCCCATGTAATCCCGCATGTTGAGCACTCGGAGATACGCCGGCCCGCCCGGGTCGGCGTATTCGAGCGCCGCGGTGGCGAGCGAGCGTTGGTTCTCCAGGTAGGCATGTTCGTTCTCGAGAAAGCCGCCCCACACGTCGGCGTCCATCACGTAGTAATGTACTCGGTCCTTCGGTTTACGAACCTGCTGGACGAACCCGCGGGCGATCAGGCGTCGCACGTAGCCCGACACCGATCCTCGGCTCGTGTCGAGCGCTTCCGCCAACTGGGCTGCGCTGACGCCGGGAGACTCGTCGATCAGCAGGTAGCCGACGATCCGGCCCTCGATGCGGGAGGCGCCGCCGGACTGCCAGTAGTCCGCGAAACGGTTCGTGAACCACTCGGCGAAATCGTCAGGTGTTGCCGGCCCCTTCTCCGCCATTGCGCTTCCCTTTCGCCGGAGAGATTTCGTCCGCGATTGTTCCACGACTTCGGTCAGATGGATTCGCGGCGAGCCTCCTGCTCGAGTACCTGGTCGAGGTCCGACAATCGATTCATCGACGTCACCTGACGCGCGGTACGGTGGTTCTGCGCCAGTCGATCTCGGTGCCGATGCACAAAGGCCCAGTAGCCCGCGGTGAACGGGCAAGCATCGGCGCCCAGGCGCTTCTTCGGGTTGTATTCGCACCCGCCGCAGTGGTCGGTCATTCGGTTGATGTACGCACCGCCGGAGGCGTACGGCTTGGTTGCGATGAGTCCGCCGTCGGCGTGCTGACTCATCCCGATGACGTTGACCGGCATGACCCAGGCGAACCCGTCGACGAACGCCGTGGCGAACCACTCGGTGAGCGCCTTGGGGTCGTAGCCGCGCTGCAACGCGAAGTTTCCCAGGATCATCAACCGCGGAATGTGGTGCACCCAGCCGCGGTCGTGCAGTTCCTTCACCGTGTGCGAAAGGCAGGCGGCGATCGGCTCGTCGCCGTCGAGATCGGTGAACCACTTCGGCAGGGGAACATGCGCGTTCAATTCGTTGCGGTCGACGTACTCCGGCCCGAAGTGCCAATACAGATGCCAGACGTATTCGCGCCACCCCAGGATCTGACGAACGAAGCCTTCGACGGACGCGAGAGGTGCATCGCCGTCACGCCACGCCCGTTCCGCAGCCTCCGCCACCTCTAGCGGCTGCAGAAGTCCGAGGTTTTGCGGGACGGACAGCAGCGAGTGCGCCATCGTCCAATCCTCGGTCATGACGGCGTCCTCGTACTTGCCGAAATCAGGTAGGCGGTACGCAACGAAATGCTCGAGGGCGCGCTGCGCTTCGTCTGCGGTGACGGCGAACAACCGCGGACCGTCCTGCCCGACGGTGTCGAGTTCCATGGCATCGAGATCGCGGCGCACCTCGTCGTCGATCGAGTCCTCGGTCGGCCACCACGGGGCGTCGACGCCGAGCTTCGCCTGCTTCTTCGGGGGTGGCTCGCGGTTCTCCTCGTCGAGGTTCCATTTACCGTTCACCGGATCGTCTCCGGACATCAGGATGTCGAATCGGCGACGCTGATCGCGGTAGAACGTCTCGAGCCGGAATTGATGACGGTTGCCCGCCCACTCCTCGAAATCGGCGCGAGCGAGCGCGAACATCGGGGTCGGCAGGACGTCGACGACGAGGCCCTCGTCGCTGAGTCGGTTCACGAAGCGTTCGGCTGCATGCGATGTCGGCTGGTACACGAGCACCGGCCGGCCGAATTCGGCGAGACCCTCCCGGTAGGTCTCGGTGCGCAAGTAGGTGGCGCGGTCTCCCAGTTCGTCCGCGAGATGCCGCATGCCCGAGAGCAGCAGGTGAAGCTTCTGTCGATGAAAACGTCGTCGACGCAGTACGGCCGCACTTTCGATCAGCAGGACATCCCGCTGCTCGTGCTCGGCAGTCGAGTGAAAGTGCGGTCCCAATTGATCACCGAACAGCCACAGCGGTGTAGACGGAAGGGGTGTAGAAGGGGACGGCGACTGCGAAGCCGGGGAGGTCATGCCTGGGAGGGTGCTCTCTTCGATTCGTCAGCAAACACCGGAAGACGTAGGTGAACACTCACCCCCGGTGGCCAGCCCGACTTGACCGCAGCCCGAAGTTCGCATGGACTGGCTCGGTGACCGTGAGACAGGCAGTGTCCAGACGAGGCTTCTTGAAGGGCTCGTCCGTCGCAATTGCTGCCGCCGGCGCCGCGTCGGCCCTGCCGGCCGTCGCCCACGCTCAGGGCGAAGAGTTTGCTCCGTTCGCGCACGGTGTCGCGTCCGGCGATCCGACGCCCGATGCTGTGATTTTGTGGACGCGGGTCACTCCGACGCCCGATGCGACGCCGGGTTCGGGCAAGGGCCCGACGACGACCGTCCGCTGGCGGGTCGCCACCGATCGCGAGCTCACCTCGCTCGTGCGCAGCGGCACCACCACCACGGGCGTCGACAATGACCACACCGTGAAGATCGATGTCGACGGTCTGTCGCCGGCCACCACTTACTACTACTGCTTCGAGGTGCTCGACGGTTCGGCCTCGGGCACGCAGTCAGCAGTCGGAACCACCCGTACGGCTCCCGCCGCCGATGCCGACGTCGACCGCATCAGGTTCGGCGTCGTCTCATGCTCCAACTGGGAGTCGGGCTACTTCGGGGCGTACCGCCATCTCGCGGCCCGCACCGATCTCGATGCGATCGTGCACCTCGGTGACTACCTGTACGAGTACCGCACCGGTGCATTCGCGGGTAAGAACGGCGTCGTCCGTCAGCACGACCCGGTGCACGAGATCGTCAGTCTCGCCGACTACCGGATTCGCCATGGCCAGTACAAGAGCGATCCGGACCTTCGGTCCGCGCACCTCGGGGTTCCCTGGATCTGCACCTGGGACGACCACGAGAGTGCCAACGATGCCTACGACGGCGGCGCCGAGAACCATCAGCCCGAGACGGAGGGGCCGTGGAACGTGCGCAAGGCCAACTCGGTGCAGGCCTACTTCGAATGGATGCCGGTGCGTGTCGCCGGTTCACCGCAGAACCGTCATCTGTATCGGCGCCTGCGATTCGGCAACCTGCTCGAGCTGTCGATGCTCGACCTGCGGACGTATCGGTCCAAGCAGGTCACCCCGACGCAGGGTAGTGAGATCGATTCGACCAACCGAACCATCACGGGCAGCGACCAGATGCAGTGGCTCACCGACGGCATCGTCAGTTCGCCGACCAGATGGAAGATCGTCGGCAATCCGGTGATGATCACCCCCATTCTGCTGCCTCCGCTCGAGAGCGAAGCAGCGCGCGCACTGACGGGTCTGCTCGGTATCCCCGAGGCCGGTGTGCCGTACATGGCCGACCCGTGGGACGGGTACACCGCCGACCGCAAGAAGCTGCTCAGCGCAATCGCGGACAACGGCGTCACCAACACCGTGTTCGTCACCGGAGACATTCACTCGTCGTGGGCGTGCGACGTTCCGCAGGATGCAGCCCGCTACTTCGAGACGGGTGCCGTCGCGACGGAGCTCGTCGTCACCTCCGTGTCGTCCGCCAACGTCGACGACCTCACCAAGACCCCGCCGCACACGTTGGGACGCGTGGCCGAGGCTGCGTTGACGACGTTGAACAGGCATGTGCGCTTCGTCGAACTCGACAGTCATGGTTTCGGTGTGCTCGATGTGACCCCGTCCGGAGTGCAGATGGACCATTGGTACCTCGACGCCAAGGAAGATCCGCTGACGGGCGTCTACTGGGGTGCCGGGTTCACCGTCCCCGACGGTGTGGCCCGCGTCCAGCCCGCTCCCCTCCCCGTGCGTACTTAGTCGCGCCACAGCGACACTTTTCGAACACGGCATACTGGGCGAGTGGCTGTACCCAAAATCGTCCTGTTCTACGTGTTCACCCCGCTGCCCGATCCCGAGGCGGTGCGGCTGTGGCAACACACGCTGGCCGAGGCCAACAACCTGACCGGGCGCATTCTGATCTCCGAGCACGGCATCAACGCCACGGTCGGCGGCGAGGTCGGCGACGTCAAGAAGTACGTTCGCGGTACCCGCAGCTATGCACCGTTCCGCGACGCGGACGTCAAGTGGTCGGATGGTCTCGGCGACGATTTCCCTCGGCTGAGCGTGCGGGTTCGTCCGGAGATCGTTACCTTCGGCGCCCCGCACGAGCTGAAGGTCGACGAGAACGGGGTTGTCGGCGGAGGGGTGCATCTGAGTCCCGAACAGGTGCATCGTCTGGTCGACGAACGCGGTGACGACGTGGTGTTCTTCGACGGACGTAACGCGTTCGAGGCCGAGATCGGCAAGTTCAAGAACGCGATCGTACCGGCCGTCGACACCACTCGCGACTTCGTGGAGCAGCTCGAGTCCGGTGAGTTCGACCATCTGAAGAAGAGCCCCGTGGTCACCTACTGCACCGGCGGTGTCCGCTGCGAGGTGCTGTCGTCGCTGATGCGTTCGCGCGGATTCGAAGAGGTTTATCAGCTCGACGGCGGCATCGTTCGCTACGGCGAAACCTACGGCGACGACGCACTGTGGGAAGGCTCGTTGTTCGTGTTCGACAAGCGAATGGCCCTCGGTTTTTCCGATCACACGTCCGTCATCTCCACCTGCTCGGTATGCGGCAACCCCACGTCCCGCTACCAGGATTTCGACGGCGACGCCGGTCGCGGGCTCCGCCTCGTGTGCGTCGACTGTGCCTGAACCGCGCGAGCACCGAAACGGGCTGGCACCCCTGCGAATCAGGTTGCCGCACGGTGAATCGGCTGCCACCGTGCTGGGGTACCTGCAGCGAGAACACCCCGCGGACGATTGGCCGACGGCCATGGCAGTGGGCGATGTGGTCGACGAGAAGGGTCGACGGTGGGACGCGCAATCACGTTACGCTGCTGGTCGTTTCGTGTATTTCTATCGTGAACCCGCACCCGAGGTGCCGGTGCCGTTCGAGCTAGACATCCTCTACGACGGGGACGGCATCGTCGTGGTCGACAAACCTCACTTCCTCGCGACAATTCCGCGGGGTATGCACGTCACGGAAACAGCGACGGTTCGGCTGCGGCGACTGCTCGACTGCCCGGATGTAACGCCCGCGCATCGACTAGACCGCGCGACGGCCGGCGTGCTGATCTTCACTCGCGCGAGGGAGCTTCGACGGCCGTATCAGGAATTGTTCGGTGCGCGTGCAGTTCTCAAGGAGTACGAGGCCGTGGCGGGTTACGATCCGGCGCTCGAGTTCCCGCGGGTCGTGCGCAGTCGAATAGTCAAGGAGCACGGTGTCATGGTCGCTCGTGAAGAGCCGGGCGAGCCGAACAGTGAAACCAGAGTCGAATTGATCGAGACGATGGGGGAGTGGGCCCGCTACCGCCTGTTTCCCGTGACCGGCCGGACGCATCAGCTGCGAATCCATCTGTCGTCGTTGGGTATTGCTATCAAAGGCGACTCGTACTACCCCGTGAACACCCATGCTGCAGCAGACGACTTCGGCAATCCGCTACAACTTCTCGCTCGGGCAGTGGAGTTCGACGACCCGATCACCGGCAAGCGCCGACGCTTCGAGAGCAGACGGCACCTGGCGGGCTGAGCCGGCGCCCGCGAATCGGCACACGGCCATTGGAACTAGATGAAAGAACCTTCATCTAGTTCCAATGGCCGTGTCATGGTCGGCGGTCAGAGTTGCTGTCATGCACACAGCCAGTCCGCTCCGAACACGGCGCCCAACCATGACGGTGGCCGAACTGTCGGCGCCCATCGCGCCGCAGGCACCGGACACCCGGGGGTCGACGCCGACGCGGTGGAAGGTAACCGCGGTCATCATGGCCGTGACGACGGTGATCCTCGTCGTGGGTTCGCTGTTGGCGTACGCGAATTTGCTGCGCGATGTCGACGCTCGTGCGGATACCGAGATCGCCGAGGGCATCGAAAGTTTCCGTGCGTTCGCATCGGGAGGTGTCGATCCGACCACATCGGTGCCATTCGACGGGGTTGCCGGTCTGCTTCGCGCGTACCTCGACAGTCGACCAGGCGAGAAGTTCGGGGTTGTCGGGGGCGAAGTCGTCGGCGCGCCCAGTGGGGACCTCGAACAGGCAGTCGAGCAAAATCCGTCGCTGATCGAGTTTCCGACCGCTGAAGATCAGGCGGGTGTCGTCGACACCGCGGCGGGTCCGATGCGGTGGGTCAGGGTGGACGTCGACGGGCCCGACGGTACGAGAGGGTCTTTGTTCGCGGTCACGTTCACCGAGTCCGCCCGCGCCGAGGTCCATCGCACGATGCTCACCACGGCGGTTGCCGGCGCAGTCGGCCTGATCGTGCTCGCCGGCGCTGTGCACTTCATCGTGAGCGGTAGCCGGGTCCGCGTACCGATGCCGTCGGCGATGACATCGATCAGCGGTGCAGTGGTGATGGCTGTGTGCGGGCGCGTCATCATGGCCGGTGCGGCGGGCGAGCTGTCCGCGGACGCCGTCGTCACGCTTGTCGTGTTCGCCGTGGCAGTGTGGGCGTGGATCTTCGCACCGATCGACGACACCTACGTTGCGCTCGGCGCCGCGCTGTCGCTCGTGGTGCTCGGGCCCGTCGACGCAGACACGTTCACGGGCACGCTCGGTGACACCGTCATCTGGCTTCTGGTCGGCTCGTTCGTCATCGCGGCTGCGGTCACGGCCAGTGGTCTTTCGGCGCGGGTGGCGGCCCGTGTGCTCACGGTGGCGCGGTCCCCACGGCAGCTGGTCCACCTCGTCACGTTCGTCCTGCTCGTCACCACCTTTGCCATCCCCGCGACGTCGGGGAGAGCAGCATTGGCACTTCCCGTCTTCCTCGCGCTGGCGACGGCGTTGCGTGCGCGACCCGCACTGGTTTTGGCACTGGCAATCGTGTTTCCCGCTGTCATCCTGTTCTCGGCCATCGGATCGCTGCTCGGTGCCGGAGCCCATCTGATCACCAGCGAAATACTCCGCACTGCAACGGGTTCCGGTATCGACTTCCTGACGTGGATGATGCTCGGGCTACCGTTGGCGCTTCTCTGGTCGCACGCAGCTGCCGAGATCGCCCTCTCGATCTTCACGGACCGATCCGAACGCGCAACCCCGTTGGCGTTGACCCGCAACATGTTCGACGACGCAGGCGCATCCGGACCCCTCACGCGGCCGCAGCGCCGAATGATCGCCCTGCTTGGTATCGTGGTCGCCGCGTGGTGCAGCGAACCCGTGCACGGTGTCGACCCGGCCATCGTGGCGATGATCGGCGCCCTGATCGCGTCCGCTCCCAGGATGGGCGCCACGACATTGCCCGCAGCGATCAAGACCATTCCGTGGGCGCTGCTGCTCTTCATGGCCGCGACGCTGTGCCTCGGCGTCGCACTCACCACCAGTGGTGCGGCGGAGTGGTTCGCCGGTGTCGTTTTCGAGCCGATCCGTACGGCGGGTACGTCGGCGGCGACGGTGTTCGTCGCCGCAGTGGTCGTGGTCTCGTTGCTCGCCCACCTCTTCGTGCAGTCCCGGTCCGCTCGATCGGCGGTGCTCGTCCCGATCGTGGTCGCATCGGCGCCGGCACTCGGAATCGACCCTGCAGCAGCGGCTTTCGCATCGACCGCGGCGGCAGGGTTCTGCATGACCCTGACCAGCTCGGCCAAACCGGTCGCGCTGTTCGCCGCGTCGGAGACGGTACCCGGTTACTCCGGTGCCCATCTGCTCCGGTTCTCCGCTGCGTTGGCGCCGGTGTCCATCGCGCTGATCCTCTTGTTCTCTCTCTGGGTGTGGCCTGCTCTCGGTCTACCCCTGTACTCGTCCTAGTTCGCCACCTATCCAAGGAGACAACCATGTCTGTTCGTGTACCTCGCCGAATCCTCGTAGCCCCGAGCGGTTTCAAGGAGTCCCTCTGCGCCGAGTCGGTGGCCGCGGCGATTGCGTCGGGCGTGCGGCGTGC
>NZ_JBAWFH010000048.1:0-5702 GCF_049591685.1 Rhodococcus sp. (in: high G+C Gram-positive bacteria)
CTTCAACGCGACCACGACGCCCGCGGCGGCCCTCCGCCGCCCGAGCCCGAACCACAGGACCCCTGGCGTGACCCGGAGTCCCCGGTCCGGCTGGGTGCCGCGGCAGCCGACATCCCGACGCCACCGACTCCGCCCGAAGGACCCAAGCTGGGCGTACGCGAGGTTCTGTTCGGCGAACGCGTCGCCCCCAAAGCTCTCGTCGTTCTCGGTGCGGTCGCCCTTGCCATCGGTCTGATCGGTGGCCTGATCGGCCGGGAGACCGCCGAGGTCACCGGGGCGCTCACGAGCCAGAAGGTCAATCTGACGCAGTCGAGCGGCGAAGACCTGCCGCAGGGCCAGGTAGCGCGTGTCGCCGACGCCGTGTTGCCGTCCGTGGTGTCCATTCAGGTCACCCTCGGCGACAACGCCGGAACCGGATCCGGCGTTGTCATTGCAGGCGAGGGTTACATCGTCACCAACAACCACGTCATTTCCATGGCCGCGACCGATCCGGACAGGGCGAGCCTGCAGGTGACGTTCTCCGACGGCACCAAGGTTCCCGCCGACATCGTCGGCCGCGACATCAAGACCGACCTCGCCGTGCTCAAAGCCGACGTCGGCAACCTCACCGTCGCCGAACTCGGAAATTCGGCCGACGTGCAGGTCGGCGAGGACGTCGTCGCCGTCGGGTCACCGCTCGGGCTGAACAAGACGGTCACCCGGGGAATCGTCAGTGCCCTGGATCGGCCGGTCCGGCTGTCCGGCGAGGGCACCGACACCGACGCGGTCATCGACGCCGTGCAAACCGACGCCGCGATCAACCCGGGTAATTCGGGCGGACCGCTCATCGATGCCGAGGGCCGGGTCATCGGCATCAACTCCGCGATCCGCAGCGAAAGCGGCGGAAGCGTCGGACTCGGCTTCGCGATTCCCATCGACGATGTCACCGAGGTCACCCAGTCGCTCATCGCGACCGGCGAGATGAAGCACCCCGACATCGGCATCAATGCCCGATCGGTCATCAACGACGCCACGTCGGGCGCCGAGGTCGCGAACGTGCGTGCCGGCGGTCCCGCCCAGCAGGCCGGCATCGTCGAGGGCGACGTCATCACCAAGGTCGGCGACCGTACGGTCACGAGTGCCGACGAACTGGTCGTCGCCGTGCAGGCCAGGGCCATCGGAGAATCGACGCCCGTGCAGCTGGTGCGTTCGGGCAGACTGGTCGACCTGACGGTCACGCCCGTCTCCGACTAGGCTGGGCCCGTGTTCGGCAACATCGGCTGGGGAGAGCTCGTCATTCTCCTGATAGCAGCACTCGTCATCCTCGGGCCAGACCGGCTCCCCGGTGCCATCTCCTGGGTGTCCAAGTCGATTCGTCAGGTCAAGGAGTACGCCAACGGGGCAAGTCAGCAGCTCAAGGACGAGCTGGGAACCGACTTCGAAGACCTGCGCAAACCGCTCGCCGACCTCAATCAGCTCCGCGGCATGACGCCGCGCGCAGTCATCACCAAGCACCTGCTGGACGGCGACGACTCGATCTTCACCGGCAACTTCGACAAGCCCCTGAGCGGAACTCAGAACCAGGCCAAGAACGGCTCCCCTGCGAAACCGTCGCTGGAGAAGAAGCTGCCGTCCGGTCAGACCCCGCCGATCGACTCCGACGCGACCTGACCGAAGGGCCCGGCTCTTGAAACAACCCTTCCTAGAGCACCTTGTTCAGGAAGTCCTGCGTTCGCGCATGCTGTGGGTTCACGAAGATCTGTTCGGGCGTTCCCTCTTCGACGATGATGCCGTCGGCCATGAAGATGACACGGTCTGCGACCTCGCGGGCAAATCCCATCTCGTGCGTCACCACGACCATCGTCATGCCGCCCTTCGCCAGATCGCGGAGCACCTGCAGTACTTCGCCGACCATCTCGGGGTCGAGGGCGGAGGTTGCCTCGTCGAACAGCATGATCGATGGGCTCATCGCGAGCGCGCGAGCGATGGCAACGCGTTGCTTCTGCCCACCGGACAGGTTTGCGGGCTTGTAGTCGGCACGGTCCGAGAGTCCGACCTTTTCGAGTAGCTTCACGGCCGATTCCCTGGCCTGCGCCTTGGACATCTTCTTCGTCTCGACCGGTGCGAGCATGACGTTCTCGATGGCGGTCATATGCGGGAACAGGTTGAAGTGCTGAAACACCATGCCGATGTTCTGCCGCACTTCGTCGAGGTCGACGCTCTTGTCGGTGAGGTCGACGCCGTCGACGACGACATGCCCGGCCGTGATGTCCTCGAGCTTGTTGAGGCACCGCAGGAATGTGCTCTTGCCCGATCCGGAGGGTCCGATGACACAGACGACTTCGCCGTTCGCGATCTCGGCGTCGATGCCCTTCAACACGGTGTTGTCGCCGAAGGCTTTCTCGAGTGCCTTGATCGAGATCTTGGCAGTGTTGGTCGCAGCTGGGGTGCTCACTTGTTGATCCTCTTCTCGAGCCGGTTCGACAGCTTGGTGAGAGCCATGATGATGATGAAGTACATGACACCGACGATGAGCCACATGTTGAACGACTCGAAGTTGCGGGCGATGATCAACCGGCCCGTCTGCGTCAACTCGGCGAGGCCGATGACCGACAGCAGCGAGGTGTCTTTCAGGGTGATGACGAACTGGTTGATGTACGACGGGATCATCGTGCGCACGGCCTGCGGCATGACGACGCGCCGCATCGACTTGAGGTAGCTGATGCCGAGGCTCCGTGATGCCTCCATCTGGCCCTTGTCGACGGACAGGATGCCGCCTCGCACGATCTCGGCCATGTACGCACCGGCGTTGAGCGAGAGGGTGATGATGCCAGCGGTGAAGGCGGACATCGAGACGTCCAGCGCGGCGGGAACGCCGAAGTAGATGAAGAACGCCTGAACCAGAAGCGGTGTGCCGCGGAAAATGTCGACGTAGGTGGTGCCGATGCCGCGCAACACGATGTTGGTGGACACCCGGAACAGACCGAAGACGGCACCGAGAACCAGCGCGATCGCGATGGAAATGACCGTCAGAACGATGGTCAGCCACAGGCCCTTCAGGAGCAACTGCCAGCTGCTGGCGATCAGCCCGGGGATCGAGGTATCGGCGGTCGACGCTTCGGCGCTGAGATAGGTATCGAGGATTTCGTCGTACTGACCGTTGGCGCGGAGATTGGCCAGACCGGTGTTGAACTGCTCGAGCAGCTGCGCGTTGGTGCCCTTGGCAACCGCGAAACCGTAGCTGGCTCCGGCTTCCTTGTCGGTGACTGTCTTGAAGCCGTTGCCCTGCGTGATGCCGTACGCGAGCACGGGGTAGTCCTCGAACGCAGCGGCGGAGTTACCGGTGCGCACCTCCTCGAACATCGTCGCGGAGTCGTCGAAACTGCGGATGGTGAAGCCGTACTGATCGGCAATGGACCCCGCGAAGGTGGCGCCCTCCGTGCCGTTCTTGACGGCAACGGACTTGCCCCGCAGGTCCTCGTAGCTTTCGACCTCGTCGTTCGATTCGAGGATCGCCATCTGGACGCCGGAGTCGAAGTACGGTTCGGAGAAGTCGAAGGTCGCCTTGCGCTCGTCGGTGATCGACATGCCGGCGATCATGCCGTTGAACTGGCCGCTCGTGACGCCCTGCAGCGCAGTGTCGAAGCCGACCTGCTCGACGGTGTACTCGAAGCTCTGGTCGGCTGCGATGGCCGCGAGCAGATCCATGTCGATTCCGACCAGGCGGCCGTTCTCGTCCTGGAACTCGAACGGCGCGAACGTCGTATCCGTCGCGATGGAGTAGTTCTGCCCCGGTGGGGCGGGCTGAGCGGACGCCAGGCCGGGGCCGAGTAAGGATCCCAGCAGGGTCATCAGCAGTGCGAGCATGACCGTTACGAGTAGCGGCCTGCTCCGGTGCGGCTTCTTCATGCAGGTCACTATTTACGGTGGACGGGATCCACACCAAATCCCGGGGAAATCTTTACTTTCGGGTGGTGTCGATGCTCAACGACATACCGACGAGCCCGCGCTCGCGAACCGCCAGTTTCTGGGCGACCGATTCGAGTGCCTGAGCCGCGGGAGTCTGCGGCTGCGACAACACGATCGGGGTTCCGGAGTCGCCACCTTCGCGAACGGCGGTGTCGAGCGGAACCTGGCCCAGCAGTGGCACTTTCGCGCCCACAGCCTTGGTGAGTCGATCGGAGACGTCCTGACCGCCGCCAGAGCCGAAGATGTCCATGCGGGTACCGTCGGGCAGCTCGAGCCACGACATGTTCTCGACCACACCGGCGATGCGCTGACGAGTCTGCAGTGCGATTGCGCCTGCGCGCTCGGCGACCTCGGCCGCAGCCTGCTGCGGTGTGGTGACGACGAGGATCTCGGCGCCCGGAATCAACTGCGCGACGGAGATGGCGATGTCGCCGGTGCCGGGCGGGAGGTCGAGCAGCAGCACATCCAGATCGCCCCAGAACACGTCCGCGAGGAACTGCTGAAGCGCGCGGTGCAGCATCGGACCACGCCACACGACGGGAGTGTTCCCCGAGGTGAACTGGGCGATCGAGATGAACTTCACACCGTGCGCCTGCGGCGGCATGATCATCTTCTCGACCTGAGTCGGCTTGGCGTCGTTGCCGAGCATGCGCGGCACGGAGTGGCCATAGATGTCGGCGTCGAGCACGCCGACGGACAGTCCGCGCTTCGCGAGCGACACTGCGAGGTTGACGGTGACCGACGACTTACCGACGCCGCCCTTTCCGGACGCGACGGCGTAGACCCGCGTCAACGAGCCCGGCTGCGCGAACGGAATGACGGGTTCGGCCGAATCGCCGCGGAGCGATTTGCGAAGCTCCGTGCGCTGCTCGTCGTTCATGACGTCGAGTTCGACGTCGATGGTGCCGACTCCGGGCACGTCGGAGACCGCTTTGGTGATGCGATCGCTGATCTCGGTCTTCATGGGGCAACCGGCAGTGGTGAGGTAGATGCCGACGCCGACAGCGCCGCCCTCTCCGATGGTGATGCCCTTGACCATGCCGAGGTCGGTGATGGGTTTGCGAATTTCCGGATCGATGACCTTCGAGAGTGCGCTTCGAACGTCGGATTCCGTGAGTACTGCCATGGGATCAGACTAATGAATCCGTGGTAGCTGGTCGGAGGTGGGGATGATGCCGGTGGCGTAGCCGGTGGACCAGGCGAGCACGTTGGCGACGTAGGCCATCGAGTTGTTGTACCGCAGGATGGCTTTGGTGGTTTGCCCGAGGTCGCGGAGGTCGAGGTTGCCGTCGCACAGGTATTTGCCCGTGGCCAGCGCTGCGTCGTAGAGGTTCTGCGGGTCGGAGGTGCCGTCGCCGTTGCCGTCTGCGTGGTAGCGGTTCCAGGTTTCGGGGAGGAACTGCATCGGTCCGACTGCGCGGTCGAAGTTGGGGTCGCCGTCGAGGGCGCCGCCGTCGGTGTCGGCAATGACGTTGTTGCCGGCCAGGGAACCGTCGAGTCGGGGTCCGAGGATGGGTTCGAGCAGCTGACCCAGGTCGTCTGCTTTGCCGTCGTTGGCGTGGGTGGATTCGACGCGGCCGATGCCTGCGATGAGCGTCCAGCCGATTCCGCAGCCGGGCTGGGTCTCGGCGATAATGTTCGCGGCATTCTTGTAGGCGCCGACGTTGACGGTGGGGATGCCGAGTGGGCTGGCGACGGCGCTGGTCGGCAACTGTGGAGTGGGCGGCTCGGCCGGCGCGGGCGCGGGGGCCGGC
>NZ_JBAWFH010000049.1:0-2231 GCF_049591685.1 Rhodococcus sp. (in: high G+C Gram-positive bacteria)
AGAATCGTCAGATAGAGGCAGATGTAGCCGGTTCGCGCTCGATCGGACAGCAGGAACCACACGGGCATCGCCAGAGCGCCCACACCGACGGCATCGACAACCGCCAGCGGAAGCACAGACACGATCACCGAGGTCAACATGCGCGAACCAAGCCTTCGCGTCGGATTCCGCCGGGTAAGACGCCAGCCCGAACGACGCTGACCGAAGCCGACGCTGACGAGGACGAGGACGGGGACGCTGACGGGGACGGGGACGGGGACGACAGGGTGATCCGCGAGAGCGAAACCGTCCACATCACGACCGAGCCGTCACGGCTTGCTGCCCCGGCCGTTGCCGTCCCAGCCGTTCGTCTCCCGGCTGTTGCTGTCCCGGCCGTTCGTCTCCCGGTTATGGTCGTCGAAATCCCCTCGCGGGCTACCGATGATGCCGTCTCGCAATCCTTCGACGATGCCCTTGTTCCTGCGCCCACCTCGGTGCTCGAACAATTCGAATGCGCCCAGCACCACCAGCAGAACGCCGAAGGCACGGCCCGTAAACCAGAAGAATTCGAGGTTGGGCAAAAACACCGCCAGCACCAATCCCACGAGGACGAGTAGGAATCCCGATTTTCCTGCCATGACGTTCATCCCCTCTCCGCCGGAACGGGTGGAGAGCGAATTTGCCCGGGGGTTCCGGCGGGTACGGGAACAGTCAACTCGGACCTGTTGATCGACAACACTCTGTGATTCGACGATCGCGCCGGTCAGCTGCGGCAACAGCTCGAAGATCCACCAAAAGTAGTAGACCGCGAATTTCGAGGCGTTCGCCCAGTTGCGGCGTAGGTGGCGAGGCCGGATCGACGGGGTTCTCCTGACCGCCGTGACTCACCGCTCGGCCTTTCGTAACCACGTCCCGGGTCCGCCTTTGTGGTCGTCTTGGGTGAGGGCGTGAATCGCCGTCGCCGCGACTACGACGATGGCGGAGTATACGAACAACCAGCCGATCAACGTAAAAACTATTCCGAGGAAGCCGAACTGTTGCTCTGCATTGTTGAGTACCTGGGGAAGCACGACGATGCTGCCGGCCTGCAATCCTGTGAGTCCGACTGCGGTCGAAGCACCGGTCGTCCAACGCGCGCGGACAGGGATCCCGCGTGGTACCAGGAGCGCTGGCACCGCGGTCCATACAAGTAGCCATACTGCAAATTGCGCCCCGCCCACCAAGATTGGCTCCGCGACGGGCCCACTGTCGAGTGCCCGGGCCGCGCCGATCGAGACGGCACCGCAGGCGAGGACGATGATGACGGCGATCCAACGCCAGCTCTGCCGAAACGAGACGATGGGCAGGCTCCAGATGCGCGCGTAGAGCCGCCCCAACGCTCGTGCATACGAGGTTGCGGCGGCGATCAGCATCAGTACACCGGCGACACCGAATGCCGCAGCGGAGGAATCGGGCACACTGTCCAGACCCGAAAGGTCGAGGCCGTAGTCCGAACGCAATGTCTCCGAGACCGGATCCATCGCGCCCAGCGTCCCGATTGCAATCATCACCGGAACCAAGGACGTGAAGGACTGCGCCGCCAACGTCATTGCCGAGTCGACCACACCGATCTCGCCGACCTCGGAAACGACGCGCAACAACAACCGGCCCCGCACGGAGGCGTTCAAGCGGGCGCGGAAGCGTTCGAGTGATTTTCCGATGTCGGTCATATCCGACAGCATCGCAGCTAACCCTACATTCCCGCATCGCGTCGCGTTCGCAGGTGAGTCCGGGTGTCCGGAGGGCCGCGAATTGCTATTGAAGCACGCTGTGCGCATCTCGTTGCGAGCTCTTCTCGTTATCGGTCTTCTTCTCCGCCGGCGGCGATCGCGTCCGTGACGGTCGGGTACACCGGTAGCGACTCCTCGTCCTCGGTGCCCGCCAAAATATCCCTGAATTGGCCTATGTCTCTTGCGATTCGGAAGACGACGTTGTTCCGCTTCAGACTTGCTGCGAGGTCGAGCAGCATCCGGGCGGCGCTCACGTCGATGTACGGGGATGTTTCTGCATCCAGGATCACGACCTCGGTGCTCTCGTCGACAAGTGCTGTGATGCGGCCGCGGACGTGGTCTGCGTTGGCGAAGAACAGGCCGGCTTCGACTCGCACGACCACCACTCCGTCGATGATGGGGACGTCGGGGTTTCGCTCGACGTCCACCCACCGGGTGCCGTCTTTGCCGAGGGCAATCACATGGGGCCGCGAGACACGGTAG
>NZ_JBAWFH010000050.1:0-4894 GCF_049591685.1 Rhodococcus sp. (in: high G+C Gram-positive bacteria)
GTCGCCCACGGCTCCGAGGAAGGTCGTGCGCGCACCGGATCTGGCCGCCGCAATGGCCTGATTGGCCCCCTTGCCGCCCTGCGAAGTGGAAAACGTCTCGCCGAGGACAGTCTGCCCCGGCGCCGGTAGATCGGCCGTCACGGTGATCAGGTCCATGTTGACGCTGCCGAGCACAGCCACCCGAGTCGTTGTCATGAACCGACACTAGGCGGCTCCGACAGGCGGCTCCGCCACCCGTGCGTCAAAAGTGTCGTTCACCCAACGTTTTGTGCACACCGGCGGCGGAGTCGCATCACGTTTTGTGCACACCGGCGGCGGAGCCGCATTCCCGCTGGTTGCAGATTGTTGACAATCTGCACGAGGTGCATCACGATTGCGCTCATGACAGCGCCGACTCGCACTCATCTCAGTCCAGCACTGAAGCAAGCCACCCCGGTGGTCGTCGACCATGCGATCGGTAGCTGGATTCACGGCACCGACGGGAAGCGCTACCTCGATTTCACCACCGGCATCGGCGTCACGAGCACGGGGCACTGCCATCCGCGGGTGGTCGAAGCAGCCCGCGAGCAGGTCGGCAAGATCATCCACGCCCAGTACACAACGGTGATGCACAAGCCGCTTCTCGAGCTGACCGAGAAGTTGGGCGACTTCCTTCCTGCGGGGCTCGATAGCGTGTTCTACGCGAACTCCGGATCCGAGGCCGTCGAGGCGTCGATTCGTCTCGCGCGGATGGCCACCGGTCGGCCCAACATCATCGCCTTCCACGGCGGCTTTCACGGCCGGACGGTTGCTGCCGCGTCACTCACGACAGCCGGAACCAAGTTCCGCTCGGGGTTCTCGCCGATCATGGGCGGTGTTCACATCGCGCCCTTCCCGTATGCCTTCCGCTACGGCTGGGACATGGACACCGCTGTCGCGTTCGCGCTCCAGGAACTGGACTACCTTCTCGCCACCATTTCGAGTCCCGCCGACACGGCCGGGTTCATCATCGAACCCGTCCTCGGCGACGGCGGCTATCTGCCTACGCCGCCCGCGTTCCTCGAAGGGCTGCGGCAGCGTGCGGACGAGCACGACATCGTGTTGATCGTCGACGAGGTGCAGGCAGGTGTGGGTCGGACCGGGAAGTTCTGGGGCCACGAGCACTCGGCTGCGAAGCCCGACATCGTCATCACGGCGAAGGGGCTGGCGTCGGGATTCCCCATCTCCGCGATCGCGGCGTCGACCGAACTGATGTCGAAGGCGTGGCCCGGATCGCAGGGCGGAACGTATGGAGGAAATGCCGTGGCTGCAGCCGCTGCCGTCGCCACCCTCGATGTGGTTCGCGACGAAGGTCTGGTCGAGAACGCCGCGAAGCAGGGTGTGGTTCTGCTCGACGGACTTCAGCAGTTGAAAGACCAGTACCCCGCCATCGGCGATGCTCGCGGCCTCGGTTTGATGCAGGCTCTCGAATTCGTCGACGAAGCAGGCAAGCCCGACGCCGCAGCCGCCGCCCGGGTCCAGCAGACCGCTATTTCCGAGGGGCTGCTGCTGCTCACCTGTGGTGCGATGGGCAACGTCGTGCGCGTCATACCGGCGTTGGTCGTGACGGACGACGAGATCGGCCAGGGACTCGATGCGATCGCTCGGACCCTGAAGCGAGCGCTGTGACCGCCACTGCGGCCGGAGCGACCGGTGTAGCAGCCCCCGAAGCAACCGGCATCGCAGCTGCCCTCGCAGATGCAGGGGTGGACGTCGACTTCGCTTCTCGCCGAGTTGCGGAGTACTCCTACGACGCGTCGAACTATCGGGTTCCGCCCCTCGGGGTGGTGTTCCCGCGAACGGTCGACGAGGTGCGGGCGGCAGTGCGTGTGTGCGCCGATCGAGGTGTGCCCGTCGTCAGCCGCGGGGGAGGCACCTCGATGGCAGGCAACTCGATAGGCGCAGGCATCGTCCTCGACTTCTCACGACACATGAACGCAGTCCTGTCGATCGATCAGGCATCGTCGACGGCGATCGTGCAGCCCGGCATCGTCGTCGCGGAATTCGCTGCGGCGGTGTCAGAGGCGACGAATGGTGCGCTCACCTATGCGCCCGACCCGTCGAGCAAGTCGCGGGCAACAATCGGCGGGTGCATCGGCAACGACGCGTGCGGTAATCACTCCGTGCGTGACGGACGCACCGCGGACCACACGATCGCGTTGGATGTGGTGACGGCACAGGGCCACCTCCTGCGGGCGACGCGGACGGGCATCACGGCGCTCGACCCGGCAGACACGGCGTCGATCGATGCAGCACGCGCAATCACCGCCGAGCTGCAGGCGCTCGTAGCCGACAACCTCGCGGAGTTTCGGCTCGAATTGGGTCGAATCCCGAGGCAGGTGTCAGGGTTTCACCTCGCAACGCTGTTGCCGGAGAACGGTTTCGACATCGCACGCGCACTCGTCGGCAGTGAGGGGACGTGCGCGGTCGTCGTGGCCGCGACGGTCGCGCTGATGCCGGTTGCGCCTGCCGCTCTGCTGTTGTGTCTGGGCTACTCGGATGTGGTCGAGGCTGCGGAGGACGTCATGACGATCCTCGAATTCTCCCCGGCTGCCGTTGAGGGTATCGATGAGAAAATCGTGGAGACGATGCAGTTTCGGCGCGGGCCGGACTCGGTCCGAGGTCTTCCTGCGGGTAACGCCTGGCTTTACGTCGACCTCGACGGCGAGAACACAGCCGAGGTCGAGGCCAAGGCTCAAAAGCTGTTGACGCGGTTGACCGAGCGGGGCCGCTTGAAGGACGGCCGTATCGTGCCGAACGCGGACGAGCGAAAGTCGTTGTGGCGCGTGCGCGAAGACGGTGCCGGGCTTTCCGCGAGACTCGCCGGTGGCGGCGAATCATGGCCGGGCTGGGAAGATTCCGCCGTTGCACCCGAGAACCTTGCGGCGTATCTCGCCGACTTCCGTGAACTGCTTGCTTCGCATTCGCTGACGGGCGTCATGTACGGGCATTTCGGTGCAGGGTGCATGCACGTACGCATCACGTTCGACCAGCGCACCGAGCAGGGGCGCACCGTGATGAACGCATTTCTGCGTGACGCAGCCGAGCTCGTCGTGCGCCATGGGGGCTCGCTCTCCGGCGAGCACGGCGACGGCAGGGCCAGGTCGGAACTGCTCCCGATCATGTACTCGGCCCCAGTGCTTGCTGCTTTCGCTCGCTTCAAGCGGGTATGGGACCCGGCAGGAATCCTCAACCCGGGCAGTATCACCGACGCAGCGCCGATGATGAACGACCTCGCTCTGCAGGGTGTGCCTGCTCGGGAATGGAAGACGACGTTCGAGTTGCACCGCATCGGGTCGCCGTCCGATCCGGACCCATTCGTCCATGCCACTCAGGCTTGCGTCGGCGTGGGCCGTTGCCGATCGAGCAGCGGCGGTGTGATGTGTCCGAGCTTCCGTGCGACCGGTGACGAGAAGGACTCCACCCGCGGGCGTGCTCGCGTTCTGCAGGAGATGGTGCGCAGTTCCCCGACGGTCGCCGACGGTTGGGCGTCGAAGGATGTGGCCGAATCTCTCGATTTGTGTCTGTCGTGCAAGGCCTGTTCGTCGGATTGCCCGGTCGGGGTCGACATGGCCACCTACAAGGCGGAGTTTCTGGACCACCACTATGCGGGGAAACTACGTCCGCTGGCGCATTACTCGCTGGGCTGGCTTCCTCGGTGGCTCGAGCTGACCTCTCGAATCGCCCCCGTGCTGAACGCGTTGCTCACACCGAAGACCGGCGTGGTCGCGGCCAAGCTCGGGGGTCTCACCACCCGGCGGATCCTTCCGCGCTTCGCCTCGCGTCGAGAACTACGCACCCAGCTCGCGGGTTCGGTGGTCGGCGGTGACGTGGTGTTGTTCGTCGACAGCTTCACCAGGGGCTTTCGCCCGGATACCGTCGGCGCGGCGCTGCGAGTGTTCGGGGATGCGGGCCGCACCGCGGAGTGCAGCGCGAGAAACTGCTGCGGTCTGACGTGGATATCGACGGGTCAGTTGGCAACGGCGACAAAGCATTTGGCTCGAACCGCGGCAGCCCTGGACGACGGTACCGATCGTCCCATCGTGGTTCTCGAGCCCAGTTGCGCTGCCGCCCTCAAGAAGGACCTCCCCGAACTGGTCCCGACGGATGCAGCGCGGCGCGTCGCCGCTCGGGTGCGCAGCTTCGCCGGAGCCGTGATCGACATGGCGGCCGACGGATGGACGCCGTCGAGCGCGGTGCCCGACGCGGTGACCGTTCAGACTCACTGTCACGAATACGCGGTGTTCGGCGAGGCGACGCAACGCGCAGCGCTCGCCGCGGTGGGCATCACCACCGTGGACGAGGCAACGGGGTGCTGCGGCGTCGCAGGCAATTTCGGCTTCGAGCCCGATCACTTCGACATCAGCATGAAGATCGCAGAGCAAGCTCTCGCCCCCGCGGTGCGGCGAAGCGGCGACCGCCCCATCCTCACCGACGGTTTCAGTTGCCACATGCAGGTGCGGCAATTGACCGGCGACAACACCGCCGACGCGTCGACGCATCTGGCCCACGTACTCGATCCACGCAAAATCAGGAGGGACGCATGACGACGTCAACGACTCGCTCGCGCATCGATTCACCCACCGAACTCTTTGTCGGTGGCGGCTGGCGTGCCTCGAGCAGCGGCCGCACGTTCGAAGTGGTCGATCCCGCAACCGGCGACGTGATCGCGTCGGTGGCCGACGGTGACGTTGCCGATGCAGAGGCTGCGATGACCGCGGCCCGCACGGCGCAGGCGTCATGGGCTGCAACCGCTCCGCGTGAGCGCAGCATCATCCTGCGGCGCGCATTCGACCTGATCATCGAGCGGACCGAGGAACTCGCCGCCATCATTACGGCGGAGATGGGAAAGCCGCTCGGCGACGCCCGTGGGGAG
>NZ_JBAWFH010000051.1:0-2853 GCF_049591685.1 Rhodococcus sp. (in: high G+C Gram-positive bacteria)
AGTGATGAGTAAGTGATGAGTTGTGCGTCCACACGAGTCCGCTTGGCGATCGATCGTGCAATCCGACGTACCACTTCAGTGGTCAGCAGCGTGACCGCCGGACTCGACTCCCAGTATTTGCGATTAAGAGTCAAGTCTCCGAAACGCCCTAAACCACTCACGAATCCGCAGGTCACAGAGTTGTTCGATTCTTCGACGCTTACGGATGCCCAGGGATACCCGGACAACAAAAAGTGCCCCTGACCAGCACTTATGCTGTTCAGGGGCACTTGGTGTGCGCCATCAGGGATTCGAACCCCGGACCCGCTGATTAAGAGTCAGCTGCTCTAACCAACTGAGCTAATGGCGCCGATCCGCACTGCGCTTCTCTGCGGTGCGGGAGAAACATTAACAGGAGATGCTGCTGGATGTGAAATCACCAGGTCAGCGGCCTGAAATGTCAGCTGAAGATCCGGCGGACGACGAGTATGGCTACGACTGCACCGACGCCGATGAGGGTGTATTTAACGGGAGGTTCGTTGAGCTTGGCCGCGAGTGACTGCTTGGTGTTCTCGACGATGCGCTTCGGGCTTGCGCGGACGCTCAGCTCGTCCAGGGTGCTGGCGAGTTGGTTCCGTGCCGCCTCGATCTCGCGTTCGATCTTGTCGGTGTCCCTGGCCACGTGTCCTCCAACTGGTCGCTATTGCATGTGTGTCACGGTCGAGCCTAGAGCACCGCGCTTCTTGGCTACTCTCGTCAGGTGACCGACACCAAGAAGCTCGAGGCCGGCGATACCGCGCCCGCGTTCACTTTGCCCGATGCAGACGGAAAGGACGTCTCTCTGTCCGACTATGCGGGCAAGAAAGTCATCGTCTACTTCTATCCGGCTGCGAGTACGCCGGGTTGCACCAAACAGGCCTGCGATTTCCGCGACAGCCTCGCGGAGTTGAACGGCGGTGGCGTCGAGGTCATCGGCATCTCCCCCGACAAGCCCGCAAAGCTCGCCAAGTTTCGCGACAAGGAGGGCCTCAACTTCCCGCTGTTGTCCGACGAGGAGAAGACGACCCTCGCAGCGTGGAGCGCGTTCGGCGAGAAGAAGAACTACGGCAAGGTCTACGAGGGCGTCATTCGCTCCACGTTCCTCGTCGACGAGGACGGCAAGATCGAGGTGGCGCAGTACAACGTCCGCGCGACCGGTCATGTGGCCAAGTTGCGCCGCGACCTATCGGTCTGACGCTGCGCCTGCCTGAACTGAGCCGAGTTTCTGCAAGAACAGCGCTTCGGCCACCGCGAGCTTCTCGATCTCGCGGGGGTCGACGCTTTCGTTGGGGGCATGAATGCGGCACAGCGGTTCCTCGACGCCCATGAGCACGATCTCGGCGTTCGGAAAGGTCTGCGCGAGAACGTTGCACAGCGGAATCGAGCCGCCTTGGCCCGCGGTGACGACCGGCTGGCCGAACGCCTCGGTCAGGGCGTCTCCCAGCGCTGCGTACCCGGGGCCGTCGGTACGTGCCTCGAACGGCGAGCCGACGGCTTCCGGTTCGACGGTAATGCGGGCGTTCCACGGCACGTGAGCCACCAGATGGGCCGTCAGGGCATCCTGGGCCTGTTGCGCGTCTGTTCCGGGCGGCACACGAAGGTTCAGGCGTGCCGACGCCGTCGGTGAGATGGCTGCCGCGGACCCGACCACCGGTGGGCAGTCGATGCCGAGCACCGTCAGCGCAGGCCGAGCCCACACCGCGTCGGCAACCGAATCGGACCCGGCGAGACCGACCCCGGCGAGCACCCCTGCGTCCGCCCGGAACCGCTCCGGGGCGTACTCGACGCCCTGCCACTCCTGATCCGACGTCAAACCGTCGACAACGGTGTTGCCTTCTCGGTCGCGAAGCGTCGACAGCAGCGCTATGAGAGCGGCGAGGGCGTCGGGCGCCGGTCCCCCGTACATCCCCGAATGCACCTCGCCCTCGAGCGTGTCGATACGGACCACCACGTTCGCGATGCCCCGAAGCGTCGTCGTGACCGTCGGTCTGCCCACGGCGACGTTGCCGGTGTCCGCGATGACGATGACGTCTGCGGCAAACAGCTCGGGCTTCGCGGCGACGAAATGTTCCAGGCCGCCGGTTCCCATCTCCTCCGACCCTTCGCAGACGACGGTGATCCCCACGCCCGCATCATCGGCCAGCGCCCGTAATGCCAGCAGATGCATCACGACGTTGCCCTTGCAGTCGGCGGCACCTCGCCCGTACCAACGGCCGTCGCGTTCGGTGAGCTCGAATGGCTCACCGGTCCATAGCGTTCGATCTCCTGCGGGCTGAACGTCGTAGTGGGAGTAGAGCAATACCGTCGGAGCACCAGGGCGAGCGGGCCGGTGCCCCACCACTGCCAACGATCCGTCGCGCGTCTCGATGAGGTCCACATCGTCGATGCCCGCGTCGACGAACTTCGCGCGCACCCATTCGGCTGCGCCCACGCACTCTTCCCGCGGGGACTGCCGCTCGTCGGCAACCGACCTGAAGGCGACGAGCTCCGCGAGCTCGCGCCGGGCGCGCGGCATGTCGGCTGCGACGATGGATTCGATGCTCGGCACGGGCACTCCTGACACTCGATGGGCGAACTCGCCACATTCTGTCACCAGGACAAATCAGCCTCCGACGATCTCCTGCTGCAGCCACTGCGTGGTCTGCTGCCAGTGCCGGTTCCAGGCTTCCTGCTCGAGCTGTTCCTGCGACTTCCCTGGTTCGGGTACCACCGTCGGCACCGCGAACTCGGGTGGATCCACGGTCCGCGACGGAACGACGGCCGCGGCAGGCGGGATCGCCGATGCGGGAATCGGCGTCAAAGCCTCGGAGCGCCGCGCGGTACCCGCCGGGGCTT
>NZ_JBAWFH010000052.1:0-57202 GCF_049591685.1 Rhodococcus sp. (in: high G+C Gram-positive bacteria)
CGATCAGACCGAGCACGACGACGGCCGCACCGATGGCGAGCGCACGACGACGCCAATAGATTTCGGGAGGCAAGGGCCCGGATGGTTGCAACACAGAACAACCGTATGCGTCACCAGCTCAGGCGCCGGGCAAGCGCATGCGGCGTGTCGCGGAACGCGTTGGCCTTTCGCGTCAGGGCAGCTCGCCGATATTGCCGATGACCTCGCGCAACCGCGCCGTTCCCTCGGCCAGTGCGTAGGTCAAACCCACGATTGCGACGTCGCCGGATTCGACCTTGTCGGCGATGATCCGCGAACGCTGCATCAACAGGTTGCCCGTCTCCTCGACGTGACGCGCCTCGAAATCGTCGACCGCGGTGAACCCATCGCGTCGCGCGCCCAGGACCGACGGGGTGACCCGCTCGACCACGTCGCGGATGTATCCGCCCGGAGTGTTTCCGGAGTCGAGCGCGTCGATGGTCGCTTGCACGGCACCGCACTTGTCATGTCCGAGAACGACGATCAGCGGCGCGCCGAGGATCGCGACTCCGTACTCGATCGAGCCGAGCACCGACGAGTCGATGGTGTGGCCGGCCGTGCGGACGACGAACATGTCCCCGAGACCCTGGTCGAAGATGATCTCGGCGGCGACGCGGGAGTCCGCGCACCCGAAGAGGATGGCCCCGGGGTTCTGACCCTCGGCCAGTCGCGTTCGGTCCTCGATGCCCTGGCTGGGGTGCAGGGGCTCGCCGGCGACGAAGCGCTGATTACCCTCCTTGAGAGACTTCCATGCTGAGACTGGGTTCGTAGCTGGCATGGATGTCATTGTGCACCGACCGCGGACTACCGGCGAGTCGGGTGTGTTCGAAGAAAGGCTGCAGTTCACGTGCCGATAGACACGACCGCTCTCCTCGGATGGTTCGATGCAGAGGAACGCGACCTCCCCTGGCGGCGACCGGGCGTCAGCGCGTGGCAGATCCTGATGAGCGAGATCATGCTGCAGCAGACGCCGGTGTCCCGGGTCGCGCCGATCTGGTTGGACTGGGTCGAACGGTGGCCGGTCCCGTCGAAGATGGCGGCGTCGTCGCAGGCGGAAGTTCTACGAGCCTGGGGCAAGCTCGGCTATCCGCGACGGGCGCTGCGGCTCCACGAGTGCGCGCGGGTTCTCGCCGCCGAACACGGCGATGTCGTTCCCGCGGACGTCGACACGCTGCTCGGGTTACCCGGCATCGGGGCATACACCGCGCGGGCGGTCGCGTGCTTCGCCTACGGCCGACGTGTACCCGTCGTCGACACCAATGTTCGCCGAGTCGTCGCCCGGGCCGTGCACGGACTCGCAGAGCCCGGCAACCCGTCGACGACCCGCGATCTCGCCGACGTCGAAGCCCTGCTCCCCGCCGACGAACCCCGCGCTGCCCGCTACTCGGCAGCCCTGATGGAGCTCGGCGCCCTCATCTGTACGGCCAGGAACCCGGCGTGTCTGCTGTGCCCGCTGCCGGAATGCTCGTGGATCGAGGCGGGCCGGCCACCGCACACCGGGCCGGCGAAGAAGGTACAAAAATTCGCCGGCACCGACCGTCAGGTCCGGGGCAAACTGATGGCCGTACTGCGAGACAGTCACGGCCCGGTCGAACGCGCAAGCCTCGACATCGTCTGGCTCACCGACCCGGGCCAACGCGACCGCGCACTGGACTCCCTGCTGACCGACGGTCTCGTCGAACAAACCGAGTCCGGCCTGTTCGCCCTGGCCGGCGAAGGGGATACGGCTGCGCCGCCCGTGTGAAGGCGGCTCCGCCGCCCGTGTGCAAAAGGCGGCTCCGCCGCCCGTGTGCCAAAAGTGCTGCTGGAACAGCACTTTTCGCACACCGGTGCGTCAGCGCCTTCCGGCTGCGTCAGCGCCTTCCGGGTGCGTCAGCGCAAGAAGTCCACAAGAATCTTGTTGACGACCGCGGGGCGCTCGAGGTAGCCGAAGTGCCCCGTGTCCGGAATTTCTTCGTAGCGTGCACCGGGGATGGCCTGTGCCACCTCGCGACTGAGATGTACCGGGATGAGCCGGTCGTCGGCGAATCCGACCACGAGGCACTTAGCGGCGATACCGCGGTACGCCGCCAACCGTTCCGAGCCGACGCGCATTTCGAGTCCGATCTGCGCTCGCTTTCCGGGACTCCGTCCGCTTGCGGAGAATTCGAGGACAGCAAGCCAATCGCCGATGGCCTGCTCGTCGCGAAGCGTCGCCGGGGAGAAGTTGTTCATCGCGGTGATCGCTGCGCGGTACGACGCCGGGAGCGTGACGCCCGCGTCATAGAGGTCTCGTTCACCCTGCGCCATTGCTTTCTGCATTGCCGACGACCGACCGTAGGTGGCCATCATCACCGCGTGCGAGACGAGGTCGGGCCGCGCCAACGCGAGCTCCTGTGTGACGCGGGCGCCCATCGAGGTTCCGACCACACGCGCACGCATGCCGCCGAGATGCTCGATGAGGGCCGCGGTGTCCGCGACTAGATCGTCGAGCACCATTCCGTCGGCGCATTCCGACGAGGGAGCGATACCGCGGTTGTCGAACGTCGCGACCGTGAACCCGGCTCCGACGAGCGCCGGGACCTGATGTGCCTTCCACACCCGCCCACCGCTACCGGTGCCCATGACCAGCACGACGAGTGGGCCGCTGCCGGTGACCTCGTAGTTGATTTCGATTCCGTTGATCTTTGCCGACGACATTCGCGTCATGGTAGCCGCGTCAGGAACTCCGATACTGCCGCCCGATATGCCTTGGGCTGCTCGTCGTGGACCAGGTGTGCGGCATCCGGCACGACGACATGCGTCGAGTGCGGGTTCCGGGCGTGCATCTCGCGCATCTGACCGTCGGGGGTGATTCCGGATGCACCCTGGATCAGCAGCGAAGGAACGGCGATGGCGTCCCACTCGTCCCAGAAGTGCCGCGTGCCCCACTCCGACGAGATCGCCTCGAACGTCGTCACATCGCCGTGCAGGTAGAAGCCGTCGGGACGTTCGATGAACGAATCGATGAAGTATCTGCCCGCGACGGCTCCGAAGTGGTCGAGCACGTCCTGCTCGGTGGCGAACGGCTGCGGCCACTCCCGGATCATGGCCGCCCAAGCGGCGGCGGTTCGGCCACGAAAATCGGGGGCGATGTCTTCGACGACGAGGGCCGCCACGAGGTCGGGCCGCTCGGCCGCGAGGCACCAACCGTGCAGCGAGCCCATGGAATGGCCGATGACCGTCGTGCGCCCGATCGTGTCCGCGTGCCGGGCGAGGTCCGCGACGAACTCCTCGGTACGCAGCGACGTCGGTGGTGGGCGCCGATGCCCCGGCGCGTCGTACGAGTAGACATGGCCGAACTCGCGCAGCCACGGCACCTGCCTGCGCCACGTTCGAGCGCTGCCCATCAACCCGTGCAGAAGCAGGATCGGATCACCGGATCCACCCTCGTCGTGCAACATCCCTCCGAGCGTAGTGACGCAGGTAGCCTGACCGACATGGCAGTCGTGAAGATCAACGCAATCGAGGTACCCGAGGGCGCAGGCCCCGAGTTGGAAAAGCGGTTCGCCGCGCGCGCCGGAGCCGTCGAAGGGTCACCGGGATTCCTCGGGTTCCAGCTTCTTCGGCCCGTCAAGGGTGAATCTCGGTACTTCGTCGTGACGCAGTGGGCGACGGAGGAAGCGTTTCAGCAGTGGGCGTCGGGGCCTGCGCGCGAAGCACACTCCGGCGAACGAGCGAAGCCGGTGGCGTCGGGGGCCTCACTGCTCGAATTCGAGGTCGTACTGGACGTGCCTGCCAAGGCCTGACCTGGCGAGCTCGGGCTCGCCGTACACCGCGAATCCGGTGCCGCGGTTTTTGGCGGTGTACATCGCGATGTCCGCTCGCCTCAGGAGGAGGTCGTCGGGGTCCGCGGTGAACTGCTCGTCCACGGCGACGCCGATACTCGCGGACACCGTGATGCCGTAACCGTCGATGTTGAACGGGGCGTCGAGATCGCGCAGGATCCCGCGGGCCAGCTCCTCGGGATTCGGACCCCTGTGCAGTACGACGAACTCGTTGCCGCCGAATCGGGACACGGTGTCACCCTCCGCGGCAGCGCCGGCGAGGACGTGGGCTACTGCTTGCAGTGCACGGTCGCCGACGGCATGTCCCTTCGTGTCGTTGATCATTTTGAAATTGTCGAGGTCGATCACCAGAACGGTTATTGCACAGGAGTTTCCGTGGGTTCGCACGTCCTCGCTTCGCTGCCGAGCCAGCACCCTGTTCGGCAGACCCGTCAGAGGATCGTGCATGGTTCGCCGCCGGAGTTCGTTCTCGAGCTCGTCACGCCTGATGGCAGCGGACAGCACTCCGGCGACCGTGTGAAGGAAGGAGGGCTCACCGTCCTCGAAGTGCCTGGGGTCGGCGCTGTAGACACCTGTCGGCTGTAGCGGCGAATTCGGCCACCCAGTCCTCGACGTACGGCTCCGCTTTTTCGCACTCCACTCGGCCCACGTCGACCCGCACACGGGTCGGTTACAGCTGTCATCGGGAGTTCACGCTCCCGGTCAGGGCAACACACAATTCAGGTTCGCGACGCAGCCGATGCGACAGTGCGGGTGAGCGAGGCCGGCGAGATCGTGCTCCCCCACTCCAATGCGCAGGGATCGAGCTCGGTTTCGATGCGCTCGACGAGCGCTTCCAGTTCTTCTGGTGGAACGGGCCGACCGATGTGAAAGCCCTGTGCGCCGTCGCAGCCCAAATCGCGGAGCCGCACGAGGGTCTCGGCATCCTCGACGCCTTCCGCCACCACGGTCATACCCAGGCTCCGTGCGAGTTCGATGGTGGAGCCGACGATCGAGCTGTTGGTCGGCTGCGTATTCATCGCAGTCACGAACGACTTGTCGATCTTGAGGGTCTGCACCGGGAGTGTGCGAAGGTACGCCAGGGAGCTGTATCCGGTTCCGTAGTCGTCGATGGCCACGGTCACCCCCATGTCGCGGAGGGCGACGAGCGAGTCCACCGAGCGCCTGGGGTCGGTCATCGCGGTGGTCTCGGTGATTTCGAATTCGACTGCGGTAGCGGGAACGTCGTGTCTCTGCAGCGCGCCGGACACCTGGTCCACCAGCGTCGGGTCCAGCAGGTTACGAACCGAGAGGTTGACCGAAACACCGAAGTCGGGACGACGCGCTCTCATCGTGCTGCAGCATTCGAGGGAGCCTTCGAGCACGTATGCGGTGATGGCGGGCAGCATTCCGGTGCGCTCGGCATCGGGCAGGAACAGGCAGGGAGCGATCAGCCCTTCACGCGGGTGCTGCCAGCGGAGCAGTGCCTCGACGCCGGACACCTTGCGCGTGTGCAGATTCAGGCACGGCTGAAAGAACACGCGGAGTTGACGTTCGCGCAGAGCTGTTTCGAGTTCACCGAGAAGTCTCATCTGATCGTGCCGGTCACTGTCCATGTACGGCAGGTACACGGACGCACGGGCGTGGCCGTGCTTGGCTGCGGTGAGGGCAACATGTGCGTGTTGCAGAAGGCATTCCGCGTCCACATCAACGAGGTCGGAAGATTGGACGACACCGACGGTGGCGTCGAGGGCAACGTTGATGTCACGGACGAACATCGTCCGGCTCACGGCGGTGAGAAAAAGTTCGGCGCATTCCAGCGCGGTTCCCGGCATGCGCTTACCCGTCATGGACACCACGAATTGATCCCCGCCGAGCCGCCCGACAACGGAGTCGGTCGTCGCAGCAGACCTCAGACGCTGCCCGATCCTGCGCAGCACGCGGTCACCCACCGGGTAACCGAACGTCTCGTTGATCTGAGCGAAACGGTCGATGTCGACGATGAACACGATCACGCCGTCGTCTTCGGCCTCGACGATCAACAGTTCGAGCAGTTCGCCGAGATGCCGGCGGTTGGCCAGACCCGTCACCGGATCCGACACCGCGGCGACGGTCAATGCGTCGGCTTGCTTGCGCAGCACCGACAGGAAACAAGCCATCCGGGCGGCAACGAGCACGACGGCAACGACCGACGCGCCGAAAACCACCCAGCCCCATTCGGCGACGGCAATTCCGCGGGCGAGTTGGATACCCATCACGGCGGGAGACATCAGCGCTGCGATGGACAGTCCGGTCAACCGGGCGCGATCGACGATGCGCCGAGCGCCGAGCGACCCCTCCCGCGCAGCCCACAGTTTCCGCGCTGGATACAGGGCGGCGGAGGTCAACAACACGTAGCCGACCAGCCAGCCTGCGCTCACGTACGTGAGCTCACGGAACCGGAGGGTGTCGACCGCGGTGTACATCGCCCAGCCTGAAGCGGACACCGCCAGCAACGCCATACCGGTGAACGCAAACGGGACCGTTCTAGCCCGCTTGGACAGCAGGACGACGATCATCAGCGACGCCAGAAACCCGTCGGCACTAGCGTACGCAACCACGGGCCAGTACAAGGAGAACGATTCGACGCCCAGAGCGACATACGTCTTGGTGCCGACCACGAAGATCCACGCCGTCAACCCGAGGCCCGTCGCGACGATCAATCCTTCGAGTACGTCCTGGATGTGGAAGACGCGGCCTCTCTCGTCCCTGATCGACAGCAGTCCGGCGACGACGAGACCGTGTCCCAGGAGATAGGCGGCGTCGGCCGACGACACGATGGGAACCACGTCCCCGCCGAGGAGGCGGATTCCTGTCACCAGATCACCTACCGCCCACGACGTCAGCCCGAGAAGCAGCAGTTGCCAGGAGCGCCTGTTGATCTCGTGCCGATGGTGTCCGCCGAAGCCGAATGCGAGCACACAGGCCGTCGTGACTGCGGCGTACACCGCAATACGGGGGACGCCTGCCGGCACCAACAGGTATGCGACGACACCCGTTGACCCCGCTGCGAGGAACCACGACCACCTCATACCTCGAGTGTGTCCTTTCCTGGTCCCCCAACCACCGTTGTGTCCGCTCGCTCAGAAAACAACCTGCGCGCCTGGCATTCGATACCGATTGCCTGATGGATCGGTTGATCCTCCAAACAATTGCAGACAACACAACCGGCCCGCTATGGCGGTTCCCCGGCAATGGCCGTCGAGCGGTGTTTCACTGTGCTCGATGCCGGGGAATCGAACCGGTAACGGGCCGGTCGCACGCAGTCAACAGCCGAGGTCAGGACTCCAGCGACGCATCCAGGGTGATCTCCACACCGGTCAGCGCCTTGCTCACCGGGCACGTGTCCTTGGCATCCTGGGCCGCCTTCGCGAAGCCCTCTGCATCGAGGCCGTCGACCTCCCCGCGAACCGTGAGCTTGATACCCGTCAACTTGAAGCCCGGGTTGTCGGGCCCCAACGACACGTCAGCCGTGACCTCCAGGCTCTGCGGAGTGCCACCCGCCTCGGCGATGAGTGCCGAGAGCTGCATTGCGAAGCACGACGAGTGAGCGGCGGCAATGAGCTCTTCCGGGCTGGTGGTGCCGTCGGCGTTCTCGGCGGCACGCTTGGGGAACGACACGTCGAAGGTCGCGGCACCCGAACTCGAGAGCTCGACCTGACCGGATCCTTCTTCCAAGCTGCCGTTCCAGGCCGTGCGAGAGGTACGTGTTGGCATGGTTGTGTCAGTCCTTTCGTTTCGGACTCCACCGATCGGCGGAGTCGTCCGCCCCAGGCTAACCGGCTGCCACGTCGGGCGTTCCCGATCGCACGACGTCGATCGAATGGTATTGCCTCAGAAGGGCTTTCTCGCGATCATGTTTGGGAAATGCACAGAAGACCAGTGCCGCGCCGACGAGAACCACACCGAGGGCAGCGGCATACGATCGCTGATCGCCGTCCAGAAACGCCTGCTTCGCAGCAGCGACGATCTGATCACCGTACTGCGGGTACCGTTCCGCAAGATCGACGGCGGACGAGAAAGATTTGGTCAAAGCCGCCTGGGTGTCGGCGCTGATCGACCCCGCGTTCGGCGAACTCGCAATCTGCGCCGACAGCGACGCCGCGTACCCGGCGGTGAGCAAGGCACCCAGCGTCGACTGCATGATCGCCCCGCCCAGATCGCGCTGCAGATCGGCGGTGCCCGAGGCCATTCCGGCTCGATCGACCGGAACCGAACCGGTCAACGACCGCGACGCAGGAGTACCTGCAAAGCCGACCCCCACCCCGAACAACACGTAACCGGCGGCGACGGACCCGTACGACGCGTCCTCCTTCCACGTCGCCCAGGCAACCACGAGACCAGCGACGATGAACGCATACCCAACAAGAAGGGTGAACCGAGACCCACGCGATTCGACCAATTTCGCGGACTGCGGTGCGACCACCACCATGGCCGCAGCCGCAGGGAGCGTCGACGCACCGGCTGCGAGCGTCGAGTAACCGAGGACGTTCTGCAGAAACTGCTGCCCGACGAAGATGACGCCCATCAACGACCCGAACACGATGATCCCCGCGAGTCCCGCCACCCAGAACGTGCGACGCCGCGCGATCGCGAGGTCGTAGAGCGGAAACTTCGTTCTCGACTGCCGAACGACGAACGCCGCACCGGCCGCAAGGGCAATCACTCCAACGCCCATCGCTGTCGTACCCATCCCGTCGACCGGTGCGAAATTGATGCCGAGCACCAGAGCTGCAATGAACACCACCGAGATGATGCCGCCGAGATTGTCGACTGGATCGATCGACTCGTTGACGTGGGCGGGGACGAACAGCGCCGCGAGGACGAGCGCCAGAACCGCCAGCGGCGAGGTAACCAGAAACACCGAGCCCCAATGGAACTTCTCCAGCATCGCGCCCGACAACAACGGCCCCATTGCCGACAACGCACCTCCCAACGCAGACCACAGTGCGATCGCCTTCGTTCTCGGCGGACCCGACCACAACGCGGTGATCAACGCGAGCGTCGTCGGATACGCGAGCCCCGCAGACACACCGCCGAGCAATCTCGCGCCGAACAAAACCTCGAAATTGGGCGCAAAGGCCGCAATCACACACGCCGGAATCGACAACGCCATGCCCAGAATTAGCAACAGCTTGCGCCCGTACCGATCGCCGATGGCCCCCAGATACAACACCGACGCCGCGAGACCCAGCGAATACGCCACCGCGATCAGATTGAGCTGCGTCTGACTCGCGTCGAAGTCACGACCGATCTCCGGCAACGCGACGTTCGCGACAGCGAGATTCAAGTTCGCCACAGCCGCCACCAGCACGAGCACCAACAGCACCAACGTCGCCCGCGGCGGCACCGAACCCTTGTCGACGGTCACGCAGAACAGTCAAGCCCACCTCGGCCCCAAGCGCCTCACCTTCGGCGTGCGAACTTACTTTTGGAGTCCCGACCTGCCCGCACCCACCGCTCGAATGGACCCTGGTAGCTGATAAATCGTATGGATGGACCATTCAAGCGGCGGTGGGTGGTGCGTGCGCCCCAGCCGAGCGGATCAAGGGCCGAGCGGATCAAGGGCCGAGCGCAACGTGGCCGAACGCAACGTGGCCGAACGCAACGTGGCCGAACGCAACAAGGGCCGCACCCCGGGTGGGGTGCGGCCCTTGTGTGCAGTCCGACTACTTACTCGCCATCGTCGCCCGAGGCCTTGGCCAAGTCGATCGGAACGACGTCAGGAACACTGATCGCCTTCTTCTCGCCGCGGAACGTGAACTTGGCGTCCTCGCCCGCGCCTTCGCCGTCCCAGTTCTCGACGTCGACCAGGATGATCTGACCTGCCTCGACCTCGCCGAAAAGAATCTTCTCGGACAAGGCGTCTTCGATCTCACGCTGGATGGTGCGACGCAGCGGCCGCGCACCCAGTACCGGATCGAACCCGCGCTTGGCGAGAAGCGACTTCGCCTTCTCGGTGACCTCGATGCCCATGTCCTTGTTCTTGAGCGCACCCTCGACTCGGTTGAGCATGAGATCGACCATCTGAATGATCTCGTCTTTGGTGAGCTGGTGGAACACGACGATGTCGTCGATGCGGTTGAGGAACTCGGGGCGGAAGTGCTTCTTCAGCTCATCGTTGACCTTGAGTTTCATCCGCTCGTAGTTCGATCCGGTGCCCTCGCCCGAGGAGAAACCGAGGCCGACTGCCTTCGAGATGTCCGAAGTACCGAGGTTCGAGGTGAAGATCAGCACGGTGTTCTTGAAGTCGACCGTGCGTCCCTGGCCGTCGGTGAGACGACCGTCTTCGAGCACCTGTAGGAGCGTGTTGTAGATCTCCTGGTGTGCCTTTTCGATCTCGTCGAACAGCACGACGGAGAACGGCTTGCGGCGGACCTTCTCGGTGAGCTGACCGCCCTCTTCGTAGCCGACGTATCCGGGAGGCGCACCGAACAGACGCGACGCTGTGAAGCGGTCATGGAATTCACCCATGTCGATCTGGATGAGCGCGTCGTCCTCGCCGAACAGGAAGTTCGCCAGGGCCTTCGACAGCTCGGTCTTACCGACACCGGACGGGCCGGCGAAGATAAACGAGCCCGACGGACGCTTCGGGTCCTTCAGACCTGCACGCGTACGACGAATTGCCTTGGAGACGGCCTTGACTGCTTCGACCTGGCCGATGATCCGCTTGTGCAGCTCGTCTTCCATGCGGAGCAGACGGGTGGTCTCCTCCTCGGTCAGCTTGAACACCGGGATGCCGGTCCAATTGCCCAGAACCTCGGCGATCTCGTTGTCGTCGACCTCGGCAACAACGTCGAGGTCGCCGCTGCGCCACTGCTTCTCTCGTTCAGCGCGCTGCTGGACGAGCTGCTTCTCCTTGTCGCGCAGGTTCGCAGCCTTCTCGAAGTCCTGTGCGTCGATCGCGGATTCCTTCTCCCGACGAGCGTCGGCGATCTTGTCGTCGAACTCGCGGAGGTCTGGCGGCGCAGTCATCCGACGGATGCGCATCCGTGCGCCCGCCTCGTCGATGAGGTCGATTGCCTTGTCCGGCAAGAACCGGTCGTTGATGTAACGATCGGCCAGGGTCGCAGCGGCGACGAGAGCACCGTCGGTGATCGACACGCGGTGGTGCGCCTCGTAGCGATCACGCAGACCCTTGAGGATCTCGATCGTGTGCTCGACGGTCGGCTCCCCGACCTGCACGGGCTGGAATCGACGCTCGAGCGCTGCGTCCTTCTCGATGTACTTGCGGTACTCGTCGAGGGTGGTTGCACCGATGGTCTGCAGTTCGCCACGAGCCAGCTTCGGCTTGAGGATCGACGCTGCGTCGATGGCACCTTCGGCCGCACCTGCACCCACGAGCGTGTGCAGCTCGTCGATGAACAGAATGATGTCGCCGCGGGTGTTGATTTCCTTGAGGACCTTCTTGAGGCGCTCTTCGAAGTCACCGCGGTAACGGCTGCCTGCGACCAGCGAACCGAGGTCGAGAGTGTAGAGCTGCTTGTCCTTGAGCGTCTCGGGGACCTCGCCGTTGACGATGGCCTGCGCGAGACCTTCGACGACCGCGGTCTTACCGACACCGGGTTCACCGATGAGGACGGGGTTGTTCTTGGTACGACGGCTCAGGACCTGCATGACGCGCTCGATTTCTTTCGCGCGGCCGATGACCGGATCGAGCTTGCCCTCGAGGGCGGCCTGAGTCAGGTTGCGTCCGAACTGGTCGAGGACCAGGGAGGTGGACGGGGTGCCCGCCTCGCCGCGGCTGGTGCCGGACTCGGACGGCTCCTTCCCCTGGTAGCCGGAGAGCAGCTGAATGACCTGCTGACGTACCCGGTTGAGGTCGGCTCCGAGCTTGACCAGAACCTGGGCCGCGACGCCTTCGCCTTCGCGGATCAGGCCCAGCAGAATGTGCTCGGTGCCGATGTAGTTGTGGCCGAGCTGCAGCGCCTCGCGGAGACTGAGCTCTAGGACTTTCTTGGCGCGCGGGGTGAAGGGGATATGACCGGACGGGGCCTGCTGGCCCTGGCCGATGATCTCCTCGACCTGGCTGCGGACTCCTTCAAGGGAGATACCCAGCGACTCCAGAGACTTGGCTGCAACGCCCTCACCCTCGTGGATGAGGCCGAGCAGAATGTGCTCCGTGCCGATGTAGTTGTGGTTGAGCATCCGGGCTTCTTCTTGAGCCAAGACGACAACACGCCGCGCGCGATCGGTGAACCTCTCGAACATCGCTCTCCCTCACTTCTCGGCGGGTGGTAGCACGCACCCACCAGGTCTTTCCAGCACCACGGTATCTAGCAAACGGGGTCGCTCGGCATTGAAGGTAAGTCTCACGCCGACGCGGATGCGTCTGGGCCCTGTAACTCAACTGTAGTTGGCCGATGGTTCACGTGCCGACCCTCGGTCCCCGTACCGTCACCGGCGGTGCCGACGCGGGTTCCTTGATGCCTGCTTACCGTTCATAACGCGAGCGCAAACGAAAACGTTTCCAATTTCCTGTCCGCTGGTGGCGAACAGGACGCGGAAGTGGTAACCGCGCCGGTCAGGACTGCGGCTTGACGATGGGGAAGAGGATCGTGTCGCGAATTCCCAATCCTGTCAGCGCCATCAGCAGGCGATCGATTCCCATTCCAGTTCCGGTGGTGGGCGGCATTCCCTGTTCCATCGCGGCGAGGAAGTCCTCGTCGAGCACCATCGCCTCGTCGTCACCTGCCGCCGCCTGACGTGCCTGGTCCTCGAACCGTTCACGCTGGATGACCGGGTCGACCAGCTCGGAGTATCCCGTTGCCAGTTCGAAACCGCGGACGTAGAGGTCCCACTTCTCCGTCACACCCGGCTTGCTGCGGTGCTGACGGGTGAGCGGCGACGTCTCCACCGGAAAGTCACGCACGAACGTCGGGGCGGACAGACCGTCGCCGACCTGGTTCTCCCACAGCTCCTCGATGAGCTTGCCGTGGCCGTAGATCGGCTTGCCGTCCTTGCGGGGTACCTCGAGACCGACCCGCTCTGCGAGCTCGAGCAGTTCCGTGACGGTGGTGTCCGGGGTGACGGTGACGCCGATGGCCTCGGACAGCGACGAATACATTTCCAGCGTCGTCCACTCACCGCTCAGGTCGTACGTGGTTCCGTCGGGCAGCAGCACGATCTGCGTTCCGAGTGCTGCCTGCGCAACTTCTTGGATCAGTTCGCGGGTCATTTGCGCGGAGTCGTCGTACGTGCCGTATGCCTCGTAGGTTTCGAGCATCGCGAACTCCGGCGAGTGCGACGAGTCCGAGCCCTCGTTGCGGAAGTTCCGGTTGATCTCGAACACCTTCTCGATGCCGCCCACGACGCAACGCTTGAGAAACAGTTCGGGCGCAATCCGTAGATACAGGTCTGTGTCGAGGGCATTCGAGTGTGTGACGAACGGCCGTGCCGCTGCGCCGCCGTGCAGGGTCTGCAGCATCGGGGTCTCGACTTCGAGGAAGCCGCGTCGTTCGAGAGCGCTGCGCAATTCGCGAACGACAGCGATGCGTTTACGGGCGACCTCGCGCGCCTCGGGTCGAGTGATCAGGTCGAGGTAGCGCTGCCGAATGCGCGTTTCCTCGTTGAGCTCTTTGTGCGCGACGGGCAACGGCCGCAGCGCCTTGGAGGCCATCTGCCACGAATCGGCCATGACACTGAGCTCGCCGCGGCGGCTGCTGATGACTTCACCGTGCGCGAACACGAAGTCACCGAGATCGACGTCGGACTTCCACGAGGCAAGCGCGTCTTCTCCGACGCCCGCGAGGCTGATCATCGCCTGCAGCTGAGTGCCGTCACCCTCCTGCAGTGTCGCGAAGCAGAGCTTGCCCGTGTTCCTGACGAAGATGACGCGTCCGACGACGCCGACGGGATGACCCGTCGCGGTGTCGGCTTCCAGATCGGGATACAGGTCGCGAATCTCACGCAGCGAATGCGTACGAGCGACGGACACCGGATAGGCCTCCCGCCCCTGCTCCAGCAGTCGGTCCCGCTTGGCACGACGAATCCGCATCTGTTCAGGGGAATCGGCCTGTTCCAGAGTGTCGTCGACGGTGGGGGTAGCTGCATCAGTCACAGCCGCACACTTTATCCGCCACGTGCGACAAACGAGAATCAGAGCGCGCGAGAATCAGTGCGCGGTGACGGCCTCTGCCTCGCGCACGCAGTGCCTGGCCTTGGACAGCACGCCGAGCAGACCGGCAGATTTGAGCGCCTGGTAGCCGCCTGCCAGATCGGTCGCTTTGGCCAATCCCAGTTCTTGCAACGATGCCGCCGCGAGACTCGAGGTGTAGCCCTCGGAGCAGATGACAATCCACTCCACGTCGTGATCGACGGCGGCTGCGAGGCGCGCGTCGCTCGTCGGGTCGAGACGCCACTCGAGGACGTTGCGTTCGATGGCGAGTGCGCCCGGCAGTGTTCCCTCGACGGCGCGCTGCGCCTGCGGACGGATGTCGACAACGATGGCCCCGCGGGCGACGGCGTCGCGTAGCTCGAACACGGTCAGGCGGTCGATTCGGTCACGCGCCTGCTCCAACATTTCGACGATGGTCATTTCGAACGTCCTTCGGGCTCGTCGGTCAGCTCTGTGCGGGTTCGGCGCAGACGCGAACCACCGGTCACTTCGTAGTACGACATCGCCGTCAGCGGCGGCGAGTAAGCATGAACGCTGAGAGTCGGCAACTGCGAGTGCGCGGCCGGCTCAGGAGCTCGCATCACATCGTGAACCCACCCGAGCGGGAACGAGGCCTGGTCGCCTACGTCCAACCGTCGGCGCTCCAAAGAATTGCCGGTCCAACGATATTCGACGAGTGATCCACTGAGGACCGTCAATGCGCCGAGGGAGCCGGCGTGGTCGTGCAGTTCGGTCGAGAGGTCGGCGGCCCAATTGATGATCCACACGTCGACGTCGTCGTCGGAGTGCAATCTGGTGGACCAGCGTTCGTTGCAAGGCCAGATCCCACCAGCGGGCAGCAGGTGATCGAAGCGGCCGTCGAGCACGTCGGACGCGCCCTGATCGGCAATACGCAACAGGTCGTGGGGCCGCAAGCGAGTCGGCAGAACCGAGTGGGAAACGGACGGAGATCCAGAAAATACAGGTGTGGAAAGCACGGGAAGGTACTCCAGGGTCGGTGATAGGACGAGGCAGCGGTCAGCCTCGACAACACTCCTGGGGTCCCATGCACGACATCACGGGAAAGATACTGGCACAGCACCGCGCATTTGGCCAGCGCAGCGCATTTGGCCAGCACCGCGCATGCGGCCGGCGCAGCACATGCGGCCGGCGCATCATCTTTGGCAGGGCTCGGCTACCGAGCCACCTAGGGCCTCGTCCTTCGTTTGGCCAGGTTGCGCTCGTACACCAGGCGCAGACCTTCCAGCGTGAGATCCGGCTCGTGGTGTTCGATCGCCGAACTCTCGGCCATGACGAGCGGCGCACTGTCGCCGGTTCCAATGACCGCCACGTCGCTGCCGGAGAACTCGGGCAGCTCACGACGAATCCGTCCGACAAGGCCGTCCACCAGGCCCGCGAAGCCGAACACAGCCCCTGCCTGCATGCATTCGACGGTATTCTTACCGACCACCGAGCGCGGGCGGATCAGCTCCACCTCACGCAGCGCAGCCGAACGCGAACTCATCGCGGCCGCAGAGATCTCCAGCCCCGGCGCGATGGCACCTCCGAGAAATTCACCCTTGGCAGACACCACATCCACACACGTCGTGGTCCCGAAATCGACAACGATGCAGGCAGTTCCGTACAGATCGTGCGCGGCAAGGGTGTTGACTATTCGGTCTGCGCCGACCTCCTTCGGGTTGTCGACGAGCAGCGGAACACCCGTTCGCACACCGGGTTCCACGACTACGTGGGGCACGTGCTTCCAGTAGCGGTTCAACATCGTTCGCATCTCACGCAGCACCGACGGAACCGTCGACAGAGCCGAGACCCCGGTGATCTGGTCTACATCGTTGCCCAGCAAGCCGCGCAGCATCAGCGCCAGCTCATCTGCGGTGACCCGCGGGTCCGTACGCATCCGCCAGTCCCGCAACAACTTCGCGTGATCCCCGCTCCCGGTGAACGAACCGAGCGTCATCGACGTGTTGCGGATGTCGACCGCGAGAAGCATCGCTACACCAGCACGGAGTCTGCGCGCAGCGTTCGAGGCGTGATCAGGCCCGAGCCCTCCGGCGCATGAGCCGGATCGGTGCCGAGCTCGACGGGCTTGTTGCGACTGTCGACGAACACCACGTGCGGCGCATAATCGGCCACCTCCTGCTCGTTCATCACGCCGTAGGCGATCAGGATGACCAAGTCACCAGGGTTGACGAGATGAGCTGCTGCACCGTTGATTCCGATGACACCACTGCCGCGCTCACCGGTGATGACATACGTCTCGAGGCGTGCACCGTTGTCGATGTCGACGATCGTCACCTGCTCGCCCTCCAGCAGATCCGCCGCCTCCATCAGATCCTGGTCCACCGTAACCGAACCCACGTAGTGAAGATCGGCGTGCGTGACGGTAGCCCGGTGGATCTTCGACTTCATCATCGTGCGAAACATGGTGTTACCTCTCCTGTATGAGTTCTGTGGTTCGAATACCGAACTGCCGTCATTCCGCAGGCTCCACTCCGGCTTCCAGAAAGCCCGTTCCGACGGCAACACCGACGTTGTCGATCAGCCTCGTCGTACCGATCTTGGCAGCGACCAGCAGTCGGCCGTCGCCGCGCTCCGGTGCCGGACCTAGATCGACGCCGCGGACCTCCAGGTAGTCGACCTTCGCCTCGGGGACCGCTTCCAGTACGCCTCGGGCGGTGGCAACGATGGCGTCCGCTCCCCCGGCTGCTGCGTGCGCGCCCGCCACCAGCGCGGCCGAGAGAACCATCGCAACTTGTCGCTGAGCTGGGTCGAGGTAGCGGTTGCGTGACGACAGCGCGAGACCGTCCTGCTCACGGACTGTCGGGACCCCGAAGATTTTGACGTCGAAATTCAGGTCGCGCACCATCTGCCTGATCAACGTCAACTGCTGATAGTCCTTCTCGCCGAAGTAGGCCGCGTGCGGCGCCGCGATCTGCAAGAGCTTGGCTACGACGGTGAGCATTCCCGCGAAATGCGCGGGCCGCGAGGCACCTTCGAGTTCGTTTCCCAGCGGACCGGGGTGCACGGTGGTCCGCGGACCACTCGGGTACATGTCGGACGCCGACGGAGCGAAGACCAGCTCGACGCCCTCCTCGCGCAACAACTCCACGTCGGCGTCGAGAGTCCGCGGATATGCGTCGAGGTCTTCGTTCTCGCCGAACTGCAGCGGGTTGACGAAAATCGATACGATCACCACGGCGCCCGTCAGCTTGGCTTGCCGGACGAGATGGATGTGCCCGGCGTGCAGCGCACCCATCGTCGGGACGAGAGCAACGGTCTTGCCTACGGCGCGAAGGGCTTTGGATACCGAGGTGACCACGGACGGATCATGATGAACCGTCAGCGATCCCGCGGTGAAACTCCCTGCGAGCGTCACTGTTCACCTTCCAGAAAGTCGACGAGTTCGGCTGAGGAGCCGACTCGTTGGGCCGACCGCAACGACAATGCGCGATATCCGGCTGCGATACGGGGGTCGACGTCACCGAGGACGTCGAGGTGTGTGCGGACTGCTGCGACATCGCCCCGCGCGACGGGACCCGTCAGTGCAGCCTGTCCACGTCGGAGAGCATTCTCCAGCGCCGCGGTCACCAGCGGAGCCAAAACCCGTTGCGCCACAGCACGATGCACATCACCACGAAGGCTGCGATCCAGACTCGACTCGCTGTCCGTTCCCGGAAAGCCCGGCCCGTCCAGTGCGACACCCAGCGCATCGACGGAGTCGGCGATCAGTGTCACGAGATGATTGGATCCGTGGGCCAGCGCCGCGTGGTACAGCGCGCGGTGAGCTTCGGCAACGTGCACGGGCTCGCCCCCGAGTTCGAGCACGAGTGCCTGAGCAACCGCATACCCGATGTCGTCCGCCGCGGTGATTCCGAAGCAGGCAGTGGCGAGGCGGTCGGTGTCCTCTGGATGCCCGGTGAACGTCATCGCCGGATGAATGGCCAACGGGATTGCACCGAGCGCGGCGAGCGGTTCGAGAACGGCGACGCCGTTGGCGCCTGAGGTGTGTACGACGAGTTTGCCCGGGGCGATGGCCCCCGTCGCGGCAAGTCCGGCGGCAATGGAGGCAAGTTCGGTGTCCGGAACTGCTAGCACCAGCAGCTCGGCACGCCGCACGACCTCGTCGACGGGCAGTACCTGGGAATCGGGCAGCCGGGTGCGCGCGCGGTGACGCGACTCTTCCGACACCGCGGAGCAGCCGACGACCAGGTGTCCGACGCGCTCGAGCGCCTCGCCGAGTGCCGTACCCACTCGACCAGCAGACACGATTCCCACCGTCAAACGGGCAGGAGCAGGATCCACAGTCAAGGGGGATGGTTCGCCGGCTCCACTCCTGAACTCAGGTGAGGTCACCGAAAATTTCCTCTCGTTCGTTCCAGTCCCGCTCTGCGGGTACCAGACGTCCTTGCACGAGGATAGCGGTCGCGCAGCGGTGTCGGCCATGCCGTACGAGGTGATCTACTTCACCACCAGGGCCGAGCGCGCTAAGCGGTCAGTCCGCGCGCCTACGGTGACGACGCTCGGTGGTTCCAGTGCTCCCCGACTGCAGGCCGGCCATGATCTCGGCTACCGAACGACCGTTGCTGTGGGCACCGGAGGTACCCGTTGCGTCCGGTTCGGCGCGGCGTCGGCGTCGCGGGGAGGGCTCGGGCAGATCCCACTGATTCGATTCGGGCGCGGGTTCTTGTTCGGGCGCGGCTTCCGGATCGGGCGCGGCTTCCGGCTCGGGCGCGGGGTCCGGTTCGGCCACGGGAACCGCATCGTCGACGACGACGGCATCGGTGACGGGCGTCGACTGCTCGGGCGAGCTGTCCGAAGAGGCGGGTTCGGCAACCGAAACGCTCGGCGCGACGGCTTCCTCCTCGACGGGCTCCCGCTCTGCAACATCCGGCCTCGAGTTGTCCGGTACGAAACTCGCTCGCGGCGGGGTCGGCGTACGGCGCTGCTGGCGCTGGTCGGACCCCGAAAAGGATGCGGGCACGGGACGGTGCGATGGAGCCTGGGTCGACGCTCCCTCGCTCGACACTGCCTCGCTCGACACTGCCTCGCTCGACACTGCCTCGTTCGACACTGCTTCGTTCGGTGCTGCTGCACGGGCTGTCGTCCGCGGGGTGTAGCCGGCCGGGATTTCGTCTCCGATGGGCACGTCCGGGTACAGCACCGACGTCTCGGCGGTCACCGGCTCGTCGTACGGGGTGGCGAGACCGGGAACGACGGCGTCGGAGGGCCGGTCAGCGCCCTGTCCACCGCTGTTCTGTCCACCGTTTTGTCCACCATTGTTCTGTTCCGTGCCCGGACGGCCGGGGACGTAGAGGCCCGACGGGGCGGGCTGGTAGCCGTCGTAATTGCGGCCGCCGCCGATCTCCTGCATACGAACTGCTTCTGCTCGCAGTGCGACGCGTTCGGTGGGGAGGTTGCCGTCGAAGAGCACCTGGAGGTTGTTGCGCAGGTGGGCGAGCTCGGCGCGCAGTGCCGCGACCTCGTTGGTGTCGAGTTGCACTTCGCTGCGGACGCGGGCTTCGACGCTCAACTCGTACTCACGGCGAGCCGAGATCTCACGGGCGAGCTGTAGTTCGTAGACGGTCTGAAGGTCCTTGGCTCTTGTCTGGTCGGCCACGGCTTCGCGCCGGTACTTCGTCATGGCGAAGGCGCCGACGATAGCTGCCCACAGTGCGGATACCAGGCCGACTCGGAGCCACTGAATATTTTCGCTGAACAGTAGGAGGACGCTTGCCGCGATACCGAACACGACCAAGGCTGCGATGAACAGCTGGCTCGCACTCCGCTTCGGACGGCGGCCGGCCTTCGCGCGAGTCGATTCGGTCATGCCAACCAGGGTAACCGGCGAAGGCCCGGTCATCGCTCAACCGGGGAAGGCGGTTCGTTCCGGCACCGTAGTGAGAACTCCCAGCGTCAGGCTTCGTGGTTATCTTTCGGGGCCCGGCAACACTGCTCGAGCCACACAGCCGATGCGACGAGTGCGATGCCCGCGATCAGTCCGACTACCGCACCGGCTCGGTCCTCGGACGCTGCGCGCACGGTCGACGCCATCGGCGCGATGTGCAGCAGGAATCCGATCCACACTCCCGTCACCGCGGCGCCGACGAGCGCTGAGGCTTTGGCCAGCGCCAATGCACGGGCGGCGGTGATCGGGTGGAGCTGGTGTGGGCCGTCGCCCACCCGCCTGTCGGCGATGCGTGCACGGACGTAGAACCCGAGAACAACCTCGCCCAGTGCGACGGGGTAGAGCGATGCGCCGGCAACGACCGAGATCGGTGGCAGCGACCCGTAGAACGATCGCACCAGCAACCACGCCGCGACTGCCGCGACGACGCACAGCCCGGCGAGGTCCCGGATTCTCGTCGCCTTCATGTCGTTCATCCGGACGTGTCCAGGGTCATGTCGGTCGGGCGCACACCAGACTTCTCCTTGTGGTCGAGGCCCGCGAGCCACTGCTTCACAGGCCGGCGATCCTCACCGACTGCCAACGATGCGTCCGGCTCGACGTCGAGCCACGGTGCGAGAACGAAAGCGCGCTGGTGCGCGCGCGGATGCGGCAACAACAGCTCCGGATCGGCGCTGACGACGTCATCGCCGTCATCGCCCTCGTTGCGACACACAACCAGGTCGACATCGAGACTTCGCGGGCCCCACCGCTGTACACGCACTCGTTCTGCCGCCGTCTCGCATCCGCGGGCGAACTGCAACCACTCGTACGGGCCGCGGTTCGAATCCTGCGCAACGACGACTGCGTTGAGGAAGTCATGCTGTTCGACGCCTCCCCACGGCGCCGACGAGTACACCGGCGATGCGGTCAGCAGGTGGTCGCCGAGCGCCTCGGTGACGGATCGCAGGTGTGCGAGAGAGTCGCCGACGTTGCTCCCGATGGACAGGACAACCGTCGTCATGCGGCCGTCCGGGTTCGGTGGGCCACGACGGCCACATCGCGGAATTCGAGCGGAATCGGAGCCGAGGGCTTGTGCAGCACCACCTCGACGGCGTCGACCCTCTCATCGGCCATGACCCCGTCGGCGATCTCCGCGGCGACCGTCTCGATGAGGTCGCGCGAAGGCCCGGAGATTATTGCCGCCGCTGCTTCGGCAAGTTCTCCGTAGTGCAGCGTTCGGGTCAGGTCGTCGGATGCCGCGGCCGGCCGCAGATCCATCCACACGGTGATGTCCACGACGAAGTCCTGACCATCTCGCTTCTCGAAATCGAAGACGCCGTGATTGCCGCGCACTTTCAGTCCGCAAAGTTCGATTCGGTCACTCATGTTCCGCTCCCCCTCGTTGCCATGCGCCGACGACGGCAACCGCGTCGAGCGTCGAACGGGCGTCGTGCACTCGAACGCCCCAGGCGCCGCCCGCGACAGCGAGCGCCGACACGACAGCGGTCGCTACCTCGCGTCCGTCGGGTGGACGCGGCTGATCGGCCGTCACCAGTAGTGATCCCAGAAAACGCTTGCGGGAGGCGCCGATCAGAATTGGTAATCCCAACTCGACGAATGTCGGTAATGCATTCAACAGCTGCCAATTGTGGCGCGCATTCTTGGCAAACCCGAGCCCGGGATCGAGAACGATGTTCGAGCGATCCACCCCGGCCGCGACTGCCAGCTCCACTTGCTCGAGCAGTTCGCGCCGAACGTCGTCGACCACGTTGTCGTAGTGCGACGCTGCTCCCGAATGTGCATAGGAGCCCGCCGATTCGGTATTCGAGTCCGCCGCCCGCCAGTGCATCAGGATCCACGGAATGCCTGCGTCGGCGACGACCGCGGCCATCTCCGGATCGGCTCGTCCGCCGGAAACGTCGTTGACGATGGACACGCCGGCATCGATTGCGGCGGTAGCCACGGACGCCCGCATCGTGTCCACGCTGGTGAGAATGCCCTGCTCGCTGAGAGCCGCGATGACGGGCACGACCCGTTCGGCTTCGACCTTCGGATCGATGCGCTCGGCGCCGGGGCGGGTCGATTCACCCCCAACGTCGACGATGGCCACGCCCGCTCGGTGGAGCTCGACGCCGTGGGCGATGGCCGAGTCGACGTCGAGGTATCGGCCACCGTCGGAAAACGAGTCGGCCGTGACGTTGAGGACGCCCATAACGACCGGGCCGCCGGGCAACTTCATTTGCGCAGAATCAGATCCAACGCCTCGGATCGAGACGCCGCACTCGACTGAAGGAGGCCGCGGACCGCAGACGTGGTGGTGCTCGCACCGGGCTTGCGGATACCGCGCATCGCCATGCACAGATGCTCCGCCTCGATGACGACGATCGCACCGCGCGGATCCAGCTTGCGCATGACGGCGTCGGCGACCTGACTGGTCAAACGTTCCTGCACCTGCGGACGCTTGGAATACAGGTCGACCACGCGCGCAAGCTTGGACAGACCCGTCACCTTGCCGCTCTTGCCGGGAATGTAGCCGACGTGTGCGACACCGTGGAAAGAGACGAGGTGATGCTCGCAGGTGGAGAACATCGGGATGTCGCGCACGAGCACCAGTTCCTGATGGCCCTCGTCGAACGTCGTGTTCAACACCGAATCGGGATCGACGTACAGGCCACCGAACATCTCGCGGTAAGCCCGAGCGACACGTGCCGGGGTGTCCGCCAGCCCTGCGCGATCCGGATCTTCGCCCACCGCGAGGAGCAACTCGCGGACGGCCGCCTCTGCGCGCGGTTGGTCGAACGTGTTTCCCGTCGCGACCGCGATGAGTTCGTTCTGCTCGCCTGCCACGGAAACACCCTCGTCGTCGATCTGCCTGACTGACACGTGTCTCTACCTCCGGTTACGGGGCGTCGTTGCCCCAGGAATTGCTGTCAGCCTATCGCCGAGGTTGCCCGGCGCCCTACCGATGGCCGTTAGGGCCTTCCCACCGCTGAGTGCGCGGGCCCTCATCACCACCATGCTGGGGATCGTGCTGCTCAGGATCCTGCTGCTCGTTCTGCTGGGACTCGGGCGCCTCGCTCGGTCGATCGTGACCACCGAGGGGTAGACCGCCGAGTGGATCCCACTGCGAACCAGCGGGGTCGCGGTACTGCGGTGCCGGGTCGGCACCCCGACCCGCCTGTGGATCAGCGTGAGCGTCCCCGTCGCCGACGGGCTCCCGATGCTCCGGCGGCTGATACTGCGGCGGACGGTACTGCGGGGGTTGATACGTCGGAGGTGTCTGATATGCGGGAGGCGACTGATACGTGGGCGGCGCCTGGTAGGTCGGCGGAGTCTGATCCGTCGGCGGGGTGGGCTCGCTGTATCGGTTGCCCTCGCTGTATCGGCTGCCGTTGTCGGGCCCGCCGGGGCGTCCGTTGGACCCGGCTGGATCGCGCGGGGGCCATCCAGGTGCCGACCAACCGGCCGGAGCACCGTAGTCGGGACGCGAGCCCTGTGGGCGCGGCTCGGGGTTTCGGTACGAGCCACCGGTGTGGTTGCCGCCGGCGTGCTGCCCGCTGTTCTGAGCGCCACTGTTCTGAGCGCCACCGTTCTGAGCGCCACCGTTCTGCGCGCCGCCGTTGTAGGGGGCACTGCCGCTGTACGGGGTACTGCCATACGGCTGCCCGGCGCCGCGACCGCCACCGTTGTAACCACCGCCGCCGTTGTAACCACCGCCGCCGTTCGGGCCACCGTAACCGGGCCCGGCGTTGGCGGGTGCGCCGTTGGTGGGGCCACCGTTGGTGTAGCCGTTCGGTGCGTTGCCCGCGCCGTATCCCTCAGGCGCCCCCTTGGTCAACTGCGGCGGGCCGGCGTAACTCGGTTGCGGCGCAATGGGCTTCGGAGCAATAGGCTGCGGCGGCCATGGCTCGCCGCGCTCGATGGCGAGTTCCCCCGGCGTCTTGACCGGTGGCTTGTCGGAGGGGATGCGATCACCGAAATCGTTGAACAACGTGATGCGCGGACGCTTGGCGACACCGGTGAAGATCTGTTCGAGATCCTTGCGGGTGAGGGTTTCACGCTCGAGCAATTCCGTAGCCAGCGTGTCGAGGACGTCGCGGTACTCGTTGAGGATCGCCCACGCTTCGGTGTGTGCTGCTTCGATGAGTTTGCGCACTTCTTCGTCGATCTCGCGGGCGACTTCGTGCGAGAAATCGGACTGCACGCCCATCGAACGACCGAGGAACGGATCGCCCTGTTCTTGGCCGTACCGGACGGCGCCGAGCTTGCTGCTCATGCCGTACTCGGTGACCATGGCGCGGGCAATCTTGGTGGCCTGGTCGATGTCGGAGGACGCGCCCGTGGTGGGCTCGTGGAACACGAGTTCTTCGGCGGCGCGGCCGCCCATGGCCATGACGAGACGAGCGATCATCTCCGACCGCGTCATGAGTCCCTTGTCGTCCTCGGGAACGGTCATGGCGTGACCACCTGTACGACCGCGAGCCAGAATCGTCACCTTGTAGACCGGTTCGATGTCGGGCATCGCCCAGGCAGCCAGGGTGTGGCCGCCCTCGTGGTACGCCGTGATCTTCTTCTCGTGCTCACTGATGATGCGGCTCTTGCGGCGCGGCCCACCGACGACGCGGTCGACCGACTCCTCGAGCGCTTCCTCGGTGATGACGGTTCCGTTTTCGCGCGCGGTCAACAGCGCGGCCTCGTTGATGACGTTGGCCAGATCGGCGCCCGACATTCCGACGGTGCGCTTGGCCAGACCTTCGAGATCTGCATTCTGCGCGACGGGCTTGCCTGCGGAGTGAACGGCGAGGATGGCGCGACGACCCGCGAGATCTGGGGCGCCGACGGGAATCTGCCGGTCGAAGCGGCCGGGACGAAGAAGTGCCGGGTCGAGAATGTCGGGACGGTTGGTGGCCGCGATGAGGATGACGCCGGTGCGTTCACCGAAGCCGTCCATCTCGACGAGAAGCTGGTTGAGCGTCTGCTCGCGCTCGTCGTGGCCGCCGCCCATGCCTGCGCCTCGCTGGCGGCCGACTGCGTCGATCTCGTCGACGAAGATGATGCAGGGGCTGTTCTGCTTGGCCTGCTCGAACAGGTCGCGAACACGCGACGCGCCGACACCGACGAACATCTCGACGAAGTCCGAACCGGAGATGGTGAAGAACGGTACGCCTGCCTCGCCTGCGACCGCGCGGGCGAGCAGTGTCTTACCGGTTCCGGGAGGGCCGTACAGCAGAACGCCACGTGGAATCTTGGCGCCGAGTGCCTGGTAGCGCGCCGGATTCTGCAGGAAGTCTTTGATCTCGTACAGTTCTTCGACGGCCTCGTCCGCGCCGGCGACGTCCTGGAACGTCGTCTTCGGCATGTCCTTGCTCAGCTGCTTGGCCTTCGACTTGCCGAAGCCCATGACGCCGCCGCGGCCACCGCCCTGCATCTTGCTCATGATGAAGATGAACACACCGAGCAGGATCAACATCGGGAGCACGAAGAGCAGCAGAGACGAAACCCAGCTCTCCTGGCTGACGACCGTGTTGTAACTGTCGAGACCCTCGGCACTGACCTTGTCGAAGATGGTTTCCGACGCGGAATCGGGGTACTTCGCGAGCACCTGCGTGTCGCCGTCGATGCCCTCTTTCAGGTACAGGCGGACCTGCTGTTCGCGATCGTCGATCTGGGCCTTCTCGACGTTCTGCGAATCCAGCTGGGCAATCGCCACCGACGTATCGACGGTTTTCCAGCCGCGGGTGTCGTTCCCGAAGTAGCTGAAGGCGAAGATCACCAGCAGGATGCCGAAAACGATGGCCAGGTTCCGTATTACTGTCTTCCGATTCATACAGCTTCAGCCGAGACGGCCTCGTCCTTTCCAGTCATCTCCAATGCGCGGATTCCGGCCGCACACCGGATACTCCAGGCTACCGCGAGGTACCGACGTTGCACCCCGAGGTCAGCGGACCAGACCGACGCCCGGCCCGCGACATGCGCAGCAATTCTCGCGCTCGTACCCGTCCAACGCACCCGCGGGCCCGCTGGTTCCCCGAGGCTCGACCGCGGTAAGACCGCGTCACGACCGCGGCTCGGCCGCATCACGACCCGCGAGACACTGCCTGCGAATCGACGACGAGACCGATCAGCCGCCGTACACGCGCGGCTCGAGCGTGCCGATGTACGGAAGATCGCGATACCGCTCGTTGTAATCGAGCCCGTAGCCGACGACGAACTCGTTCGGGATATCGAAGCCAACGTTGGCCACCTCGACGTCCACCTTGATCGCGTCCGGCTTACGCAGCAACGTCACCACGGACAGCGACGCCGGATTGCGCGTCGCCAGGTTGCGCTTGAGCCACGACAACGTCAGACCGGAGTCGATGATGTCCTCGACGATGAGCACATTGCGCCCGTTGATGTCGCGATCGAGATCCTTCAGAATCCGCACCACGCCCGAGGACGACGTCGACGAACCGTACGAACTGACAGCCATGAATTCGAGTTGCGCCGGAATCGGCAATGCACGCGCAAAATCCGTCATGAACATGATCGCGCCCTTGAGGACGCCGACCAGCAACAGATCACCCTCGGGCGAATCCGGCGGGTACCGCTTCGCGATCTCCTCGGCCAACTCCGCAGTACGGGCTTTGATCTGCTCCTCGGAGATGAGAATCGATTCGATGTCGCCCTCGTACACGGCGCGTCCCTTCGTAGGTTCTCGTCATTTCACACGGATTCCGCAAGCTCGGCACGCGCTCATCAGTCATTCCGCAAGCTCCACTCCAGTGCTTAACGGTCATTCCGCAAGCTCCACTCCAGTGCCATAGCAAGCCTGCCATGTCGACGCCCCACCACCAACCTCGCACCGGGAGGGCCCCCGCCCACCGCGACGCCGCCTTGCCCGCGCCAGGCGCCGATCAAGTCATCGACCAATCGTAATTGCTTGTCCGACATGCCTTTTGCGCCGCGTTGCAGTAACCACGAACGCACGGCGCGCCGTCGGAGAGCCGGGGGTTGATGCGTGAGCGTCGTCACGTCCAGTTCGTCTCCCACCGAGGCGGCCCGCAGGACGTCCATGGCGAGAGCGTCCAGCACATCGGCGTCCTCACGCACCTGCGCCGCGGTTCGGCCGAGAGCTTCGCTCACGCCGCCACCGAGGACTTCGTCGAGCAGGGGCAGCACCTCGTGTCGCAATCGCACCCTGGTGAAACGTGGGTCTGCGTTGTGCGGGTCCTCGAACGGTGCGAGCCCGAGTTCCGCGCAAGCCTGTCGCGTCACCGACCGACGAACCCCGAGCAGTGGCCGCCCCCACGGCGGATCCCAGTCGGTCATTCCGGCGATCGACCGCGGGCCCGACCCGCGACCGAGACCGAGCAGAACCGTCTCCGCCTGGTCGTCGAGGGTGTGCCCGACGAGCACCACCCGGCCGTCGCGTGCCCCGTCGAGGGCGTCGTAACGCGCTTTCCGCGCTGCCGCTTCCATGCCGCCGTCGACTCCGACGGTGACCGTCAGAATTCGCGCGTCGACCGCTCCGAGCGTGACGGCAGTGCGCGCCGCACCGGCGGCTGTTGCGCCCGATGCCGGTTGGAGATCGTGGTCGACGATCAGCGCGCGGACGTCGTCCGCCTCGGCTACGACGGCAGCGGTCAGCGCCAGAGAATCGGCGCCACCGGACAGTGCGACTGCCACCGGCCCGGGTCGTGCGCGCAGCCACGAGCGGACAGCATGCCTGACCTCGAGAATCGCCGGTCCTTCGGGGAGCATCAGTTCAGTACGCGCGCGATCCAGCGGTCGGGGTTCTCGATTTCGTCGAGCAGCGGCAACGTGGTGGCGTCGGTCCAGACCGTGTTGAACCGTTCCATGCCGACGACCCCGACGACGTGGTCGACGAATGCCTTGCCGCGCACGTACTGTGCCATCTTCGCGTCCATCCCGAGGAGCGCGCGCACGAGCCGCTGCACCGGGTTCTGCTTGCGTCGCCGACGGCTGTCGAAGGCGCTGCGGATCGCCTCGACCGATGGAACCACCGCCGGTCCGACAGCGTCCATCACGTGATCGGCGTGCCCCTCGAGCAGGGTGCCCAGCACGAGCAGCCGATCGATCGCGTCTCGCTGCGCGGGTGCCTGCGTCGCGCGAAGGAGACCGACGATGCCCGCGTCCTCGGCGCGGTCGGAGTCCTTGCGGTTCTTCAGTGCGCTCGTCAACCTGCCGGCGAACTCGCCGACCGGTTCGTCGACCCCGTCGGACAGCACGGCCACCGAATCGCGCATGTACTCGCCCAGCCAGGGGGCCGACGAGAACTGCACCCGGTGCGTCACCTCGTGCAGGCACACCCAGAGCCGAAAGTCACTGGGAGAGACACGAAGTGCTCGTTCGACGGCGATGATGTTGGGGGCGACCAGCAGAAGCGTTCCGTGTTCGCCGGTGAACGGATCGTACTGACCGAGAATGGCGCTGGAGAGAAAAGCAAGCATTGCGCCCGCTTGCAGCCCGGCGGGTTTGCCTGCCAGAAGTCCGCTCGGCGCCTCGGCGTCGGATTCGCTGGTCAGGTGCTTCATGGACGCCGCGGCTGCGTCGATCCATCCCGCTCGGTCGACGATGCGGGCCTCCGGAACGGGAAGGCCGTCGGCGAGTCCTGTCGTGTCGCGAACGGGCCCTTCGGCGCGGATCGACGCGTCCGCGAGTTCGGCGAGCACGGCATCGGCGGTGTACCGCGACGTGGACGGTTCCTTCGGTGCCAGCTTCGCGCCCGTCTTGGAGGCAAGCGACCAGTCGACGGCAGCTCCGAAATTGGACCTGCCCTCTCCCTTGTCGCTGGTTACGGTCTCGGTCATCGGCAACCACACAATCTGAGCGTCGACGCCACCGCATCCAGCGCGGGCCTCGACAATTCCGGGGGCCGGTCGTTGGACATGAGGGCGAACGTGAGTGCCCTGCCGTCGACGTCGACGACGTAGCCGGCGAGAGCGCTTGCTGTCGATAGTGTGCCAGTTTTGGCCCGCACCCATCCGGCACCGATGCGATCTGCGCTGGCGTAGCGGTCCGACAGCGTTCCCGTCGATCCGGCCACCGGCAGGTAGTCGAGCATGGGGCGTAGTTCGGGCCGTTCCGTTCCGGCGGCGGACGTAAGGATCGATTCGAGCAGTCGCGCGGGAATGCGGTTGTCGACGGAGAGGCCGCTGGCGTCGTGCAGCGTGACGTCGGCGAGGTCGTATCCGGCGGTGTACAGCGCCTGACCGATCGCGTCGATGGCGCCGGCGAACGACGCTGCGGTGTTGGTCTCGACGGCTATTTCACGCGCGACGGCTTCGGCGAGAACGTTGTCGGATCGGCCGATCATCTGGCCGAGCCGATCGCGCAGCGGCGCCGATTGCACGCTGGCCACCTGGTCGGATCCGGCGGGAGCAGTCCCGATCGTCACGCGCGCGGGGTCGAGCCCCAACGCTCGGGCGAGCGCTCTGCCTGCGTCGAGGGCGGGCTCGGGGCTGCGTGCGGACTCGTCTTCCAGGGCGATCGAGCGACCACCATCGATCATGATCGGTTCGATGGGAGTGATGTAGCCGGCCGCGACATCGGGTTCGAACCAGCCCTTGGCCATCGTCGGGCCCTCGTAGATCGAGGTGTCGACGGCAATACGGTCGACCGGCACGCTCGATTTGCGAATCTGCTCGACCATGTCGTCGATGCGCGCCGAGCCCGGATAGAAGCCGGGGCTGCCGGTCGGCTGGGCGGTGATGGTGGGATCGCCGGCTGCGATGACGACGATCTCGCCGTCGGATTGGCCCTTGACCACACGCGTCGTCAGGCGGTGCTCCGCCGGGAGTGCCAGCATCGCCGCCGCCGCCGTCAATACTTTCGTCGTCGACGCAGGGGTCATCGGCGCGTTCGAATCTTCCGACCAGAGAACGTCTCCGGTGACCGCGTCGGCGACCGAGCCGGTGAAATTGCCCAGACCGGCGGCGCCGACGACAGGGGCCAGCGCGGCTGCGAGTCCCGCCGGAGTCGGGGCGGGCGCGGTGTCGGGAAGGGGCGCAATGGCGGGACTGAGTGTTACCGGATCGGGTTCGGGAGCAGTTTCGGCTTCCGAGCTGCCCGAGTCGCGGGTGGGAACGATCGCGGCGACGGCCGTGCCTCCGGCAGCGACGAGAACGACCACCCCGAGAACGAGCAGAGATCGTGTCTTGCGCCGCTTTCGACCGGCGGTCGGACCGAGAAACCGCTTCCGCAACCCCGCCAACGTCTCCTCCATCGGTGTCCGAACTGCCCGGCGGCAGCAACGCCAACAGTATCCCCGGGTCCGGTACGCTTGCGCCGCCACCACCGTGCGTCACACGAGACGTACGCCAGTACAAGAAGAGCGAGGGCTGCACGTGCCGTTCGACGTCACCATCGAGATCCCCAAGGGTCAGCGCAACAAGTACGAGGTAGACCACGAAACCGGTCGCGTACGCCTCGACCGCTACCTGTACACGGCGATGGGATACCCGGCCGATTACGGCTTCATCGAGGGCACCCTGGGCGAGGACGGCGATCCGCTCGACGCGTTCGTTCTGCTTCCCGAGTCCGTGTTTCCCGGCGTCGTCGTCGAGGCCCGTCCCGTCGCAATGTTCAAGATGGTCGACGAAGCAGGCGGCGACGACAAGGTTCTCTGCGTCCCCGCAGGTGACCAACGTTGGGACCACATCCAGGATCTCGGCGACGTGTCGACGTTCGAGCTCGACGCCATCAAGCACTTCTTCGTTCACTACAAGGACCTCGAGCCGAACAAGCACGTCACGGCAGCCGACTGGGTGGGCCGCGCGGAGGCAGAAGCCGAAATCGCTGCGTCGTTCCAGCGTTTGAAGGACAATCCGGGGCACTGACCTACTCGGGACTGTATCTTCCGGAGAGGGGTTCGAGGAGTTCTTTTCAGGCTCCTCCAGCGGGATCGACAGGTACGGCTCGACGAGCGAAGCATCAGGTGGGGAGAACCATGACCGACAGCAATGCGACGGGTGAACGGCGAAACTCGGATTCACGCGCCATTTCCGATCCGACTCAGTTCCCCGACCTGCCGGTGACGGTAGTGCTCGACCGCATCCCCGTCCCGATCCTCGCTGTCGACCCCAATGGTGGAATCGTCTTCGCCAACGAGGCGTTCGACGAGCTGTTCGGCACCGACCGATCCGAGCGTTCGGACTTCCACCTGCACGATATCTTCCCCGACCAGGCGCCCGAAGGCGTCAACGTCGCGGACATGTTTCTCACGACGGTCGCCACCCGCGCGGATTCACTGTGGCGGATGACCGACAAGACCGGGGACGTGGTTCAAGTTCGCGCAAGTAAGTCGATTCTGCGACGCGCCGAGGACACGGTCGTGCTGGTCGCGCTGGAAGATTTCACCGATCAGCTCTGGAACGACCCGAAGAGCGCCCTGCGCTGACTCAGCCATTCGCGATGCGCGGTCTGCTTCCAAGCAGGCTGCGCATTGCCGGATGTACGTGTTGAACGGTCAGTATTCGGTTGTCATGGCCCTGTTTCCACCCGAGCGTTTCGCCTCGTACATCGCAGCGTCCGCTCGCAACAGCGCTGCGTGCACCATCTCCCCGGCTTCGGGCACCGGCAGTTCTTTCCAACGGCGTACCGACAGGGTGGCCCCACCGACGCTTCCCGTCACCGGGATGTCGTCGGTCTCCTCCTGTAGAGCGCTGGCCAGCCGGTCACCCATCGCGCTGATCGCCGATGCGTCTGCGGGTTCGAAGCTCGCCGCGACCGTAAACTCCTCACCGCCGGTGCGGGCGACGCAAGATCCCTCGGGTACCGCCGCCGCGAGCCGCCTCGCAGTCGTACGCAATACGGCATCGCCTGCGGCGTGGCCATGCGTGTCGTTGACGTATTTGAAGCGATCGAGATCGACGACGAACACCGCGACGATGCCGTCCTCCTCAGTACCCACCAGCAACCTGTCGATCTGGATCTCGAATCCGCGACGGTTGAGCAGACCGGTCAGCGAGTCGGTGTTCGCCAGATCGAGCTGAGCCTTGATGACGGTGCGGAAGACGATCACGGAGTTGACGACCACCAGCGTGATGAGCGTCTGCGCCACGATCGATGCCACGTCGTGGGTTTCTTCGAAGGCTGCGCCGACGGCGATCACCACGATGACCGTGCTGACGAAAGCGTAGTGCAGGCGTAGCACCGACCGGGTCGAGAAGTAAGCGATGTAGATGCCGATGACGGCGAAGAGCACCGATGCGTGCAGCGCCAGACCGCGATCCGACAGAGTGAACAGAACGCCGGCGACGCCGAGGTCGGCGTAGGCCACGAACCAGCCGGGCATACGAACGACTTCTCGGCCGTGAATCCACCACCATGCACCGACTGGCAATGTCGAGAGCAGCACCAGCACGCAGAACACGCGTCGCGGTGTGGAGCTGGGGCCCTCCTCGGAGAGCATGGCCACGGTTCCGATGACGGCGAACATGGGAACGAGAATGGCGATTCCCAGCCCCACTCGCCGTTCGAGTCGTTCCGCGGCACTGCTCTTCGTGCGTCCACGCACAGCACGTGCGACCCACCGACCGGCGGTTCCCGGCACCGCGCCTCCCCCACTTCTCTTCGCTGCCTCGCGCGAAGCGAGGGTCAGTTGCGTCCGTCGCGGGACGCCTGTCTGTCGGGTCTCACCCGTTCGTAGTCGGTGAGGAACCGGTCGAGCAGACCGACCAGCGCGGCTCGGTCGTCCGGTGACCAGTCTTCGATGACAAGTCCGAGGTTGGCGGTCCGTTGACGATGCATGCGGTCGGCGACGATGCGTCCGGTTTCGGTGACCGCAAGGACGTAGGCGCGGCCGTCGAGCCGATCACGGACCCGCTCGACGTGACCGTGATCGACCAGCTGCGCGACCTGACGGCTCACCGTCGAAGGATCCGAGTTGATCAGAGCGGCAAGCTCACTCGATCGCATCGGCCCGTCGCGCAGCAACCTGAACAGGCAAACGAACGCGGCGCCTTCCACCCCCTCGGACTCGGCAGACAATTGGGCAAGCTTCCGTTCGCGGATGCGCTGCAACCGCACGAGCTGGGTGCCCAGCAGTTCGGCGTGGTCGACCTGCTCGGCGGGGTAGTGCGTCAGCGCGTCGGTCATGTCAGGTTCCACTGAAGTTCGCGGGGCGCTTCTCGAACACCGCGGTGATGGCCTCGGTGAGGTCGTTGGACGCCAAAAACGCTGCGTTCCACGCCGCAACGTACCGGAGACTGCTCTCGACCGCAGCGGACCGAGAATGATCCAGAACGGTCTTGACGCCCTGTACGACCAGGGGCGGATTGTCGGCGATGGCCTCGGCCGTCGCCCGGGCCCCGTCGAGCAGAGCGTCGTGGTCCGCGAACACGTCGTTGATCAGGCCGATCTTCTCGGCTCGGGCAGCGTCGATGTCCTTGCCGGTCAGAGCCAGTTCACGCAGGTGACCGTCGCCGATGATCGCGGGGAGCCGCGCCAGAGAGCCCATGTCGGCGACGATGGCCACCTTCACCTCACGCACACTGAATTTGGCATCCGCGCTGGCGTACCGAATGTCCGCAGCGCTGATGAGATCGAGTCCCCCGCCGATGCACCACCCGTGCACCGCCGCCACGACGGGCTTGCGGCAGTCGGCGACGGCGTTCGTGGCACGCTGCATCCGCTTGATGGTGTCGTGAAAGGTGGTGCGCGGTCCTGCCAGGGCTTTGTCGGCCATGAGTGGTGCGAATTCTCCGCCCATGGCAGCGAGATCGAGACCGTAGGTGAAGTTCTTGCCCGAACCGGTCAGGAGAACAGAGCGCACGTTCGGGTCTGCGTCCAGTTCGGCGAACAGCGGGGGACACTCGTTCCAGAAGTCCGGGCCCATGGCGTTGCCTTTGCCCGGCCCGAGCAACGTCACCGTCGCGATGTGGTCGACCGTGTCGACCGAGAATGCGTTCCAGCTGCGTTCCGTCATCCCGCGAGCGTAACCAACGACGCAGGCTTCCCAGCGATGAAGGCAGTGTCGAAGGCGGCGAACGCGTGCGGCCTCGAAGTCGTATGTATAGGCGCCGCCCTAGAACAGTCCGACCATTCGGCCGACCAGGCCGATGACGAAAATCAGGACGATGACGCCGATGACGCCGAGGAAGATGATCGGTAGTTTGAGGGTGCGCTGTGGCGGTTCGTGTTGCGGACCGCTGACACCTGTCTCCGCGGGAGGTGTGTCCCCGGGTGTGACGCTACCGCCGCTTTCGAGGCCAGCAGTGTCGTTCGGTTCAGGATTCTGAGCAGTCATGGGCACCGATTACCCGGTAACCCGCGAGTCAACCTTGCTGCTGCGCGCGGGAAATCGCACCGGCGAACAATGCGGCGATCGCGTCGCCTATCGCCCGCTGGTCTATCTCTTCGGGATCGACGGAATGCTCGACGGCGAGGCCCGAGATCAACGCCAGCAGCGACGTGGCGACCCGGCGTGCGTCGAGGGACGATGCGACACCCCATTCGGCAGCGCGTTCGACGATCAGCGCCTCGAGTCGGTCGCGTAGGTGGCGACGCTCTCGCTTGTATCCGGATTTCAGCGCCGGGTCTCTCCCCGCCTGGATGCCGAACTCGGTGACGAGCAGCGGCCATCGCGGTTCGGCGACGATCCAGGAGGAGATGGCTTCGCCGCCTTTTCCTGCTGCGTCACCGGGGCCGAGGCCCGACACGGTTGCGATGACGTGTTCGGCGAGTTCGAGGGACTTCCTCGACAGCACCTCGGCGAACAGCGCTTGCTTGGATTCGAAGTTGGAGTACACGGCGCCCTTGGTGAATCCCGCTCGCCGGGCGATGTCCGCCAGCTTGGCGGCGGCGTAGCCGTTCTCGGTGAACTCGTCGGCGGCCGCGTCGAGCAGGCGTTCACGCACGTTTTCGCGGCCCGGACGCTGGATCGGGATGCGACGGTCTCGAGCCTCGTGCTGTGGTGCTTCCCACTGACCTTGACCGTCTACGTTCACGATACCTAGAGTATTCAATACCTGAGGTATCCACAATCCGTCTCGCTGGGAGATGCACATGCGCAAGGTTGTCTGGCTCGCATTCGGCGTATTGATACTGCAACTCGGCTTCATCGGAAGCTACGTCGCCGCGTTCCATCAGCCGACACCGCACGAGATCCCGATTGCCGTGGTCGCCGAGCAGGGGCTACCCGCGGGCATCGACGCCGACACCGTCGACAAGCTCAACGCCATCGACGGCACTCCGCTGGCTGCGCGTACGGCGGGCAGCACTGCCGATGCCCGTGCATTGCTCCGCGACCGCGAGGTTCTCGGCGCCTATGTCGTCAGCCCGTCCGGCACCGATACGTTGATCACCGCGAGCGCTGCGGGTAGCTCCATTTCGGCCGCACTCGAATCGATCTTCACCGAAGTCGAGCAGTCGCAGAATCGGCAGTTCGTCGTCCGCGACGACATCCCCGTCGGTATCCACGACAATCGCGGCCTGTCCGGCTTCTATCTGGCGATCGGCTGGGTCGTCGGCGGCTATCTTCTTGCCGCCGCCATCGGATTGCTCGTCGGCGCTCCGAAGTCGATGCGCGACGCCGCCGCCCAACTCGGTGTGTTCGCCGCGTACGCACTTCTCTCCGGGGCCCTTGGCGCGTTTCTTGTTACTCACGTGATGGAAACCTTCGCTGGACACTGGTTCCCGCTGTGGCTCCTGGGCACCGGGGTGGTGTTCGCGACATCGGTGTTCACTCTCGGCCTACGGGCTGCCATCGGCGTCGCAGCGGTACCCATTGCGATCATCGTGTTCGTGATCCTCGGAAACCCCAGCGCCGGTGGAGCATTCGGCCCGAATGTACTGCCCGAGTTCTACGCGGCCGTAGGCCGGAGGATCACGCCGGGAATCGGAACCGAAGGCGTGCGCAGCATCGTGTACTTCGCGGGCACGGGGCTCGGGCAGCCCGCACTCGCACTGGCCGTCTATTCCGTGATCGGCATTGCCCTGCTGTTCGGGTTCACGGCGCGACGCGCGCGTTCATCTCGGAGCGCCGAGGCGAGCACGGGCCAGTAATCTCGCCCTATGGCCGAGACGTTCCCGCTTCCCCTTCCCGATCTCGCGGTTCGTACTCTCGGCGGCGCCGTCGTGTGGGCCAACGACGAGACGTTCGCCGAGAAGGAGAATCTGATCAAGCCCGGCAAAGCCGACTATCGTCCCGCGACCTTCGGCCACAAGGGCCAGATCTACGACGGGTGGGAAACCCGACGCCGCCGCGAGTCGGGCCACGACGAGGCGGTCGTTCGGCTCGGTGCACCCGGGGTGGTCGACGCCGTCGTCGTCGACACCGCATGGTTCACCGGCAACTATCCCCCGGAAGTCTCCGTCGAGGCGGCGGTCGTAGACGGATTCCCCTCCGCGCGTGAGGTGTACGAGGACGCCCGCTGGGTCACGCTGGTGAACAGGAGTCCCGTCGGCGGCGATACCGAGAACCGCTTCGAGGTCTCCTCCGACGAGCGTTGGACGCACGTCAAACTTTCCATCTATCCCGACGGAGGCGTCGCTCGGTTGCGCGTTCTCGGGCGCGGCAGGCCCGACCCGGCGCTTGTCGGCGGGGGCCCGCTCGATCTCGCTGCGTTGGAGAACGGCGGCTACGTGTCGGCGTGCTCGAACATGTTCTACAGCTCGCCCAACAACCTGCTCTTCCCCGGACCTCCCCGATCCATGGGTGAAGGATGGGAGACTTCCCGCCGTCGACATGGCTCCAACGACTGGGTGCAGGTGACGCTCGGGATCACGGGGGTTGTGCAGCTCGCCGAGCTGGACACGACGTGCTTCCTCGGAAACGCACCGGGCGCAGCGGCGTTGACGGGTCGGGTCGGCGACGGCAACAGTGCCGGCGATGGCAAATGGATAACCCTGCTGCCGCGCACTCCCCTGCAACCCGACACCCGCCATCGTTTCGCGATCGACGTACCCGATGCGGTGTCCGAAGTGCGGATGGACATCTTCCCCGACGGCGGAATGGCAAGGCTGCGACTGTTCGGCACCCCTGCCACGTGACCCGGACCCGGGTGGCGACTGCGCTGGCGACTGCGAAAGCTGGTGACTGCGAAAGCTGGTGACTGCGAAAGCTGCGGTCAGGCAATACTCTTGTGAAGTATGACCCGGCTACTTCACCCGAACGCAGCCCACGTCGCCGACGTCCTGATCCAGCGAGGTCACCACGGAGTCGTCGTCACGTCACCGGAGCCCACTCCAACCGCGCAAGCCGCGGCCGCATCGGTCGGCGTCGACGTGGGCGCGATCGTCAAGTCGCTGGTGTTCCTGTTGGACGACGAGCCGATACTTCTGCTCGTGTCCGGTGCCCACCAGGTGAACCTGCCGAATACCGGAGCCCGGCTCGAAGGCACGTTGACACGTGCACCCCTCGATCTGGTGACTCTGGCGACGGGGCAGCCCATCGGCGGCATCGCACCGGTCGGCCACCCCACCAACCTCGCCACCTACGTCGACGAAACGCTCGCGCGCTATCCCGAATTGTGGGCTGCAGCAGGGCATCCGAACACGTTGTTCCGCACGACGTGTTCGGAGCTCCTACGCATCACAGCGGGCCTGGCCATCAGCGTGGAATGACGGTGCCCCTCAGCGTGGAATGACGGTACCCCTCAGCGTGGAATGACGGTACCCCTCAGCGTGGAAGGTCGACGAACCTGTTCTCCCACGTGCTCTTCTTCGGCATCAGAACCACCGTCACAGCGAGGAGTCTGTCACAGCGAGTTCCCTGCCGCCGACTGCCCGCACGGCGAGCCCACTCCGGCAGCACCGTCGGCGATCTCGGGGAACGGCCGCGGATCGGGAACCGGGTTCCACCAGCCGCCGTCTTCGGCGTAGGTCCACGCCGGACCGCTGGTCACGAGCTGCTCGACTGCCGCGATCAGCCGGTCCACGTCCGCGTCGGAGCTGCCCAACCCCAGGCTTGCACGGACGGCTCCGTCGGCATGGCCGAGCCGCACCAGCAGTGGGTGCGCGCAGAACTTGCCGTCACGGACGCCGATGCCATGTTCGGCGGAGAGGTAGGCGGCAACTTCGCCCGGGGTGTAGCCCTCGAGCGTGAAGGTGATGATGCCGACGGTGTCGGATGCGTCGTTCCACACCGAAAGAACGGCGACTCCGGGTACGGCGAGGAGACGCTCGCGTAAGCGGCTCGAGAGTCGGCGCTCGTGCACGGCAGACCCCGATGCCTCGCAAGCGGCGAGCGCCTCGCATGCCGCGGCGAGGGCCACCACGCCCAGCACGTTGGGCGTACCCGCCTCGTGCCGTGCGGGTACGGGCGCCCACTCGGTTCGGTCGAGGCTCACGGTGCGGACTGCGCCGCCGCCGGCCAGGTAGGGCTCGGCTGCGTCCAGCCAGTCACGCTTTCCGACGAGCACGCCGGCGCCGTGCGGCGCGTACAGCTTGTGCCCGGAGAAGGCCAGGTAGTCGACACCCAACTCGGTGACGTCGACGCGGCGATGCGGAACCAACTGCGCCCCGTCGACCAGTATGCGCGCGCCGTATCGATGCGCGAGGGCAGCGAGTTCGGCGATGGGCAGTACTTCACCGGTGACATTGGACGCGCCTGTGACAGCAAGCAGCGCAGCAGGTTTCGCAGCGAGCTCGGCTTCGATGCAGGCCACCGTCTGCGCGATCGACTCGGCAGCAACAACGACGCGGCGGTCACGCCACGGCAGCAGGTTCGCGTGGTGTTCGATGTCGAGCACCACGGTGTCACCGGGAACGCACCGTGCCAGCAAATTGAGCGAATCGGTGGTGTTCCGGGTGAAGATCACGACCGAATCGGACTCGGCAGCAACGAAATTCGCGACCGTGACCCGCGCCTTCTCATAAGCGGCCGTCGACACCCGCGAGGCGTAGCCAGCGCCGCGGTGAACGCTCGAGTAGTAGGGCAGCAACTCCGCTACGCGTTCAGTCACCGCAGCCAGAGCCGGGGCGCTGGCCGCGTAGTCGAAATTGGCGTACGAGCAGGTGGTTCCGTCGACGAGCGGCACCTGCAGGTCGGCGCCACTGACGGTAGCGAACGGCGGGCATGCTTCGAGAACAGCAGTCATGACAAATATCCCCTTGTACATCAAGGGACCCGAAGAGAACACCGAGACAAATCAAAGCTTCGAGTCCGCGCTTGCCACACCGGTTTTCCGGCGTCGGCCTGGTCGTCACCCGGAGCACCCCACCGCGGTGGAGGGTTGCCGACCAGCGAGCCGGGGCTTGATGCTGGTACTCATGACCTGCCGAAGAGAATGACAAATATCGAGCGGACTTGTCAACCGGAGCACTGTGCACATGCGGAGGAGCCGCTTGCCGACCATCCAGCAGACCCGAAACCGAGTAGAATCCGCCCAGTGCATCAGCCCCGTCGACATCGCGTCCGTTCACCTTCCGGCAATCAGAACGTGAGATAACACCCCGACGTCCCCACCCCGACGTCCGTTGCCAAACGAGAAGAAGGACACCCGGTTGTCTGTGCAATCACAATCGGAATCAGCCGAGCTGCAGCAGTCCGTTGCAGTGCCCGCCGAATTCCTGCGCTCTGGGCGCGCTCCCGAAGAGCGGACGCTCATCGACATCCTGCGCTCCACGACGTCCCAGTTTCCGGACGCACCTGCGATCGACGACGGTACCGTCTCGGTCACCTACCGTGAGCTCCTCGAAGACATCGACGAGGGCGCTCAGTGGCTGGCCAGGGCCGGTGTTCGGCGCGGTGACCGCGTCGGCATCAGAATGCCGTCGGGCTCCTTCTCCCTCTATGTCGCGATCCTGTCCATTCTGAACGCAGGCGCCGCGTACGTGCCTGTCGACGCCGACGATCCCGACGAGCGTGCCGAACTCGTCTTCGGCGAGGCCAAGGTGAGCGCGGTCGTCACGGCAGGGGGCATTGCTGCGGGCACGGCTGACAAGCAGGACATCCCGATGCCCGACACCCTCACGACGCCGGTACCCGACGACGACGCATGGGTCATCTTCACCTCGGGCTCGACGGGTACTCCCAAGGGCGTCGCAGTCAGTCACCGCAATGCCGCTGCGTTCGTCGACGCCGAAGCGCGGATGTTCATGCAGGAGGACCCGCTCGGCCCGGGCGACCGGGTGCTGGCCGGCCTGTCCGTCGCGTTCGACGCTTCCTGCGAGGAGATGTGGCTCGCGTGGCGGTACGGCGCGTGCCTGGTGCCCGCGCCTCGTTCGCTGGTCCGCAGTGGTTTCGACCTCGGCCCGTGGCTGGTCTCGCGCGACATCACCGTCGTGTCGACGGTTCCCACGCTGGCCGCGCTGTGGCCTGCCGTCGCGCTCGAAGCGGTCCGGCTGCTCATCTTCGGCGGCGAGGCATGCCCGCCGGAACTCGCGGAGCGTCTCGCCGTCGACGGCCGAGAGGTGTGGAACACCTACGGCCCGACCGAGGCGACCGTCGTGGCGTGCGCGTCGATCATGGACGGGAAAGGTCCGGTCCGGATCGGTATGCCACTCGACGGCTGGGACCTCGCGGTGGTCGACGGCTCCGGGCGGCCGGTGGCGGTCGGTGAGGTCGGGGAGCTCGTCATCGGCGGGGTCGGCCTCGCGCGGTACCTCGATCCCGCGAAGGACGCCGAGAAGTACGCGCCGATGCCCAGCCTCGGGTGGGACCGCGCCTATCGAAGTGGCGACCTTGTCAAGCTCGAGCTCGAAGGCCTGCTGTTCCAGGGGCGTGCCGACGATCAGATCAAGCTCGGCGGACGCCGCATCGAACTCGGCGAGATCGACAACGCACTGCAGTCCCTTCCCGGCGTCGCAGGCGCGGCCGCGGCCGTGCGCAAGACCGGCGCCGGCAACTCGGTGCTCGTCGGCTACCTCGCGAGTACCGACCCCGATTTCGATCTGGAAGCAGCGCGGACACTGCTCGCCGAGCAGTTGCCGTCGGCGCTGGTTCCCCGGCTGGCGCTCGTCGCCGAGATGCCGACCCGCACATCGGGCAAGGTCGACCGAAACGCACTGCCGTGGCCGCTGCCAGGCAAGAGCGACGCCTCCGAACTCGGCGGTACCGCCGGGTGGGTCGCCGAGCTGTGGACCACTATTCTCGGCGCTCAGGTGTCGGACGAGAATGCCGATTTCTTCCAGAACGGTGGCGGTTCGCTGTCCGCGGCGCAACTGGTCACGGCTCTACGCGAACGTTTTCCCGAGATCACCGTCGCGCAGCTCTACGACCATCCGCGGTTGGGGTCGCTCGCGGCGTACCTCGACGAGCTGAAGCCGCCCGTCGAGGTCGTTCCGCGCGAGGTCGAGCCCACATCACGCAAAGCCCAGTGGACACAGATCGCGGCAACGGTTCCGCTGACGACCCTCACCGGTCTGCAGTGGATCACCTGGCTGGGCATCCTGTTCAACGTGCTGTCCTGGTTCGCCGAGGTGCCGTGGGCGCCGACGGTGTCGTGGTGGTGGATTCTGCCGGCGTTCGTCCTGTTCATCACGCCCGTCGGGCGCATGGCGATCTCGGTCGTCGGCTCCCGGATGTTGTTGGCCGGTCTGCAGCCGGGCGCCTACCAGCGGGGAGGTAGCGCACATCTGCGGCTGTGGGTGGCCACCCGTCTGACCGATGCGAGCGGCGCGTCCAATCTGTCGGGCGCACCGTGGATGGTCTACTACGCGCGGGCTCTGGGCGCCAAGATCGGCAAGGGCGTCGACCTGCATACGTTGCCGCCGGTCACCGGAATGCTCGAACTCGGCGACGGTTGCTCAATCGAACCCGAGGTCGATCTCACCGGTCATTGGATCGACGGCGACATCGTCTACATCGGAGCCATCAAGATCGGCGCAGGCGCTGCCGTCGGCGCACGTTCGACGCTTCTGCCCGGCACATCCGTCGGCAAGAACGCCGTCGTGAGCGCGGGTTCGGCCGTCGTCGGAAGGGTCAAGGCGGGGCAGTTGTGGGCCGGATCGCCCGCCCGCAAGGTCGGCAAGGCCGAGCATCCTTGGCCGCAGGACGCGCCGCCGCGGGCACCGCAGTGGATTTTCGCGTACGGCGTCGCCTCCCTGTTCCTCTCGGGCATGGCGATCTTCTCCATCGGTGTCTCGCTGGTCCTGATGGGCTGGTGGTTGCACACCGCGACGACGCTGCTCGGTGCGCTGGGCCGCGCGCTGATCATGCTGCCCGTGGCCACGCTGCTGTCACTGGGAACGTTTGCCGCGATCACGCTCGCCGCTGTCCGGCTGCTCTCCATCGGACTCGCGGAGGGTTACCACCCGGTGCGCAGTCGTATCGGGTGGCAGGTGTGGGCCACCGAGCGCCTCATGGACTCCGCGCGCACGTTCCTGTTCCCGCTGTACGCATCTCTGCTGACGCCGCACTGGCTGCGGTTGCTCGGGGCGAAGATCGGCAAGGACGTCGAAGCGTCGACCGTGTTGATGATTCCCAAGTTCACCACCGTCGCCGACGGTGCCTTCCTCGCCGACGACACGATGGTGGCGAGCTACGAGCTCGGCGGCGGCTGGATGCACCTCGGCGACGCGAAGGTCGGCAAGCGTGCGTTCCTCGGCAACTCCGGCATGACCGGTCCGGGCCGTACCGTGCCGAAGAACGGTCTGGTCGCCGTGCTGTCGGCGACGCCCGACAAGGCGAAGTCCGGGTCGTCGTGGCTGGGTAGCCCACCGGTGCGGCTACGCCGTGCCGCAGGCAGATCGGACTCGTCGCGCACGTTCGATCCGCCGCGGGGGCTGAAGATCGCGCGCGCACTCGTCGAAACCTGCAGGCTCATTCCCGTCGTGGTCACGTTCGGTATCGGTCTCGGTGTGCTGTTCGGTCTCACCTCGCTGGCGGAACGGCACGGATACTGGCTCGCGGCACTGCTGAGCGGCATCGTCCTGTTGATCGCAGGCGCCGTCGCAGCCGCGATCTCCGCCGCCGCGAAGTGGGCGTGGGTCGGCCGAATCGGCAAGGTCGAACATCCGCTGTGGAGTTCGTTCGTCTGGCGCAACGAGGTTGCCGACACGTTCGTCGAAACCGTGGCGGCGCCGTGGTTCGCGCGTGCAGCAGAGGGTACTGCCGTACTCAACATGTGGCTGCGCTGGCTGGGCGCGGACATCGGACGAGGGGTGTGGTGTGAGACGTACTGGCTGCCGGAGGCAGATCTCGTGACGCTGGCCGACGGCGCGACCGTCAACCGAGGGTGCGTTGTGCAGACACACCTGTTCCATGATCGGATCATGTCCATGGACACCGTCACCCTCGGACGAGGAGCCACTCTGGGGCAGCACTGCGTCGCTCTTCCCGCCGCGGGCATCGGTGACGGAGCCACCGTCGGGCCGGCGTCACTGGTCATGCGAGGCGACACGGTACCCGCGCACACGCGCTGGCAGGGCAACCCCATCGCTCCCTGGGCCAAGGGCGACCCGTTCACCCGCATCGTGACGGCCGAGGACGGCCGGTGAAGGATCTCGGCTCGAAACTGGTGACACCGGTGTTCGACGTCGACGCCGGGGACAGCCCGATCGACGAGTACCTGCCCGAGAACGGCAACCGGGGCTATCGCGTCTCGCGGTACGAACTGGACCTCGAGTACAAGGTCGACAGCAACAGGCTTGCGGGCAAGGCACACATCACTGCGGTGACCACCGCAACGATCGCCAAGTTCAGCCTCGACCTCGGGCCGGCTCTGCGAGTGTCCAAGGTGTCGGTCAACGGTTCTCGCTCCGTCAAGTTCAGCCAAAACAACAGCAAGCTGAAGATCGTGCCCGCCAAGCCCGTTGCGTCCGGTGCGGCCCTCGACGTGACGATCCAGTACGCGGGAACTCCGCAGCCGATCAAGGGGTTCTGGGGTGAGGTCGGCTGGGACGAGCTGTCCGAGGGATCGATCGTCGCGAGCCAGCCGAACGGTGCGGCGTCGTGGTTCCCGTGCGACGACCATCCAGTTTCCAAGGCCAGCTACGGCATTACGATCACGACGGACTCGCCGTACTACGCGGTGGCCAACGGCACCCTCGTCCGCACGCAGACGAGGGCGAGTCGCACGACGTGGGTGTACGAGCAGCCCGAGCCGATGGCGACGTATCTCGCGACCGTGCAGATCGGACCGTACGTCGAGCACTCATTTCCCGGCGGCAACGTGCCGATGAAAGCGATTCTGCCGCCTCGTCTTCGACGCAATTTCGACCATGATTTCGGCCGTCAGTCCGAGATGATGGACACCTTCGTCCGGTTGTACGGCCCGTACCCGTTCGCGGCGTACACCGTCGTGGTCACCGACGACGACCTCGAGATTCCCGTCGAGGCACAGGGGTTGTCGATTTTCGGAGCCAACCACTGCTCCGGCAACCGCAGCTTCGAACGGCTTGTCGCGCACGAACTCGCGCACCAATGGTTCGGCAACAGCCTCACCCTCGGCAAGTGGAGTGACATCTGGCTGCACGAGGGCTTTGCCTGCTACTCCGAGTGGATTTGGGCCGAGAATTCCGGCGGCGCGTCCGCCGACGAGAAGGCCCGGCGCGTTCACTCGATGCAGCGCAACCTTCCGAACGACCTGATCCTGGGCGATCCGGGCCCGGACAAGCTCTTCGACGACCGCGTCTACAAGCGCGGTGCGTTGGCGCTGCATGCGCTGCGCACCACCATCGGCGACGACCGATTCTTTTCGCTCATCCAGCTGTGGACCGAGGAGTACCGCTACTCCACCGTCACGACGCAGGACTTCGTCGACCTCACCTCTCGATTCGGTTGCCCGCGATCGCAGTGGGACGCCTGGCTGGACAACACGACGCTGCCGAAGATGCCGTAGTTCGGCCCGCCTCCCACCGCTTGAATGGTCCATTCATACGATCGGCCAGCTCGTATGTCACATTCAAGCGCGGGTTTCGTCCACCAGCACCCGCGTATTCGGTAGGTGAGAACTCGACTGGGTCCGTACGAATCCCCAGCACAGTGCGGCCATCACTGCGCCGAAAACGAAGATGGTGGGGTAGGTCACCGCCCCTGGCCAACGCTCGGTGATGGCGGAGAGAATGGCCGGCACCGCGAACCCGAGGTACGTCAGCGAATAGAACACGGCGGTGAGGCCGGCCAGGTCGTTCGGCCCGGCGATGCGCTGCACTTCCTGCAGGCCGGACACCATGGCCATGCCGTAGCCGCAGCCGAGGACTGCCGCCGCGATGAGGGCCGCGGCAATGGTCAGCACCGACGCCGCCCACGCTGCGAGCAGCATGCCGACAACCAGGATCGTCAGCGCGACCAGTGCGCCGCGCGCGGCATCGGGCGTATCGATGCGGCGGCCGACGGCCTGAATGGCAAAGCCCGATCCGAGGGCGACCACGGACATCAACGCGGACAGTGCAATCGGATACCCGCCGCTGCGGTCGGCCATCAGCGACGGCAGCACCGCGTACGCGACGCTGGCTGCGCCGAAGACCCAGGGCGCCAACGGAACCACGACAAGCAAGAACCGCTTGTGTGACGCGGCGGGGATCTTGAGGTCGTCGATCAACCTGCCCCGGAGTTCCTTCGGCTCACGTGCCCGGGTTTCGGGGACCGTCAGCATGGAAAGCCCTGCGACGAGGCAGATCGTCACGTGCACGACATAGGCGAGGTGCGTCGGCCAGGGCGCCCACTGGGCGAGGACGCCTGCGACGCCCGCACCGAGTCCGAAGCCCGCGGTCAGACTCATCGCTGCTCGACGCGCGCCGACGCCGATGCCGTCGGACAGTTCCTTCAGCCAGCTGCCGCCGACGGCCATCCCGATACCAAGTGCGATTCCGCTCAGCACGCGTCCGCCGAACAGCAATGCCGCACTGTCCGATCCGAGCGCGATGAGCACCGAACCCGCTGCCGCGACCGCCGTCGCAGGCAGCATGACGGGCCGTCTCCCGAGCCGGTCCGACAGGGGCCCGCAGATCAGCAGGGCCGGGACGATTCCGACGACATAGGCGAACAGGAACGTGTCGACGGTGACAGCCGAGAAGCCGTGCTCGAGTCGGTACATCACCAGCAGCGGCGTGAACTCGTTGCCGCCCCAAGCCGCCGCGAACATGCCCGCGGCAACCAGAATCCACTTACCCGTTCTCGTATGCGTCTCCTGCGTGAGCGTCATCTCGTGCCCCCTTCGTTCAGACCGTGCGTGCGACGCATGTGCTTGTCGACTGCACTGGCGAATCCACCGACATCCGCGGCTTCGACAAGATCTGCCAGCTCGCGGTGGTCGTCGACGATTCGCAGGATCTGTTCGGGCTCGCGCGCGAGCGAGTGCGTCGTCATCCGCCGTTGCCGTTCGCGGAGTCCGGCGTAGAAGCCGTCGAGCAGTGGGTTGCCGCCGGCCCGCACGATGAGGCGGTGGAAGTCTGCATCGGCGGCGCTGAATTCTGCGTTCGTCCCGGTGGCGGCGATCTCGCGCTGTCGGGCGAGGCTGCGGCGGAGGGCAGCCACCAGCTCGGTGCGCACGCGGTCGTCGGTTGCGATCGTGCGCATGCTCCCGGTTTCGACGAGCCAGCGCGCGGACACCACATGCTCGGCCTCGCCGGGTGCGATGGGGACGACGAGTGCGCCGCGTTTGGGGTACAGCCGCATCCAGCCCTCGACCTGGAGGCGCAGGAAGGCTTCGCGCACGGGGGTGCGGCTGATGTCCATGCGTCCGGCGATGTCGCCTTCGCTGACCAGCTCACCGCCCGGCAGTTCACCGGTGACGATCAGTTCCTTGACCGTGGCATAGGCCTGCTCGGAGGCGGAAGGCATCTTGGACACAACATAGATACTAGATGCTGGTGCGCTCCGCGCCCGTGTGCGTTGAAGCACACTGGGACGACACTAAAGAGACACGGGGTAAGTCAGTGCCCGTCGTCGTCACCCTTCTTGAACACCCGGCGAGCGGTGGGAATGAGCGCCACGAGCACGCCGACCAGGACGACCACCGAGAAAATTTCCAGCAGCATGAAAGCTGCTCCTTTCGTTACGGTGCGAGCCAGCTGCCCGCGGGAATGTTCCTGACCACCGTGAACGCGGCGACAGCCACGACAGCGGAGGCAATGACCCACACCGGCGGAGTAGCCAGTGCTGTGCCCCGGATACGCGAACGGACCCACAGCCCCCACGTGAGAACTCCGACGCCGAGCAACACGACCGCCACGACGTTCGACGACATCGCCGACGGGAGGTCCCCGCGGACGAGGTCACCGAATGCCCGCGTCGCTCCACACCCCGGGCACCACATGCCGGTCACCGCGTGGAGAGGACACGGAAGGTACGCCGACGTCCGGGGATCGCGAACAGACAGCGTGGTTGCGCCGATCACTACGCCGGCTGCGACCGCCATCGGCCCCGCGAGGGTGCGAGAAGTCGACGGAGCCATACGCCCAGACTAAGCGAGTGGACTCGTCCGAAGCACTGTCGGACCGACGGCGCGGCTCAGGGCGACGACGAGCACCGCGCATCCGATGCCAGACAGGATCATGGCTGATCCGAACATGGCCGTGTAGCCGAAGAGGTCCCCCACGATCCCGGCGACGATCCCGGCCGCGCCCTGCGCGAAGACGACCGCACAGGCCATGAGTGTGTACTCGCTTCCTGCGAAACGCTTTTCCGACGCATCCATCATCAGCGCGAACACCGCGACGGTTGCTGCGCCGCCCAACACATGTTCGGTGACGTTGGCGGTGATCAGCAACGGGAATCCGCCAACACCGAACGACGCGACGAGGTACAGGCCCAATGCGAGTGTTTGTCCGACGCCGCCCAACAGCAGAGCGTGTCGGCGTCCGAAGCGGAAGGCCAGCCAGGCGCCGAGCGCGGCGCCGACGAGTGCGGCGACCGAGGACACCCCTCCCTCCACCAACGCGATCTGGCCAAGTGTGAGACCGCTGTCCGACAAAAACGGTCCGACCAGCGCCGAGCCCATGGAGTTACCGAATTTGAAGGCGACGATCAGCGCGATGAAGGCGAGCATCCCCGGCCGACGGAGTCGACGCCACCACGCGACGGCGAGCGTGGCCGGCGCCTCACGGACGGTGTCTTGGTCGCCCGCTGCGTCGGCTTCGCTCAGTTGCGTGCGCATGCACCACACGGGGATGGTCGCGACGACAAGCAGCGCGGCCATAGCGACGAACAGTGCCCGCCACCCTGCGAAGCTGAACAGCCACAGCAGCAATCCCCCACCGCACACCATGCCGATGCGGTAGGCGCCGACCTGCAGTCCGTTGCCCAGCCCTCGCTGCCGAACGGTCAGCGTGCGCACGGCAATTCCGTCGGTGGCCACGTCCTGCGTCGCCGAGAGTGCGTTCACCACGAAGATGCCGACGAACAACCACTGCAGAGTCGACGACAGGTCCAGGAACGACAGCGCCAACGCAACGGCGGCCGAGGCGCACTGTAGCGCCAGGAGCCACCGTCGACGACTTCCGTAGCGATCGACGTACGGCGCCCACAGAAACTTCAATGCCCACGGAAGAAAGAGCACACCCGCCGCACTGATCTGAACAAGCGAGTATCCCGATTCGCGCAGCACCACCGGCAACGCCTGGGTGAAGAAGCCGAACGGCAGACCCTGCGCGAAGTACAGCGACCCGAGCAGCGTGAAAGTGCCTGCCGTGAAGACAGCCGGACGCACCGCGTTGGTCATGCCGGTCATCGTGTCAGAGCGGAGCCCTCTCCGCCTCACCGCGACCGTGCGTCAGGGTTGAACAGTCACGGTTCCGACCATGTCGGGATGCGGAGTGCAGTGGTACGTGAACGTGCCGGGCTCGGTGAAAGTGAAGGAGTAGCTACCGGACTTTGCCAGAGGACTACGAAAGGCCTTGTCGTCGGCGACCACGTCGTGCGCCATGCCGCCGTCGTCGAACACCCAGGTGACGGTGTCGCCGACGCCGACGGTGATGTCCGCCGGCGAGTACGACATGTCTGCGACGGTCACCTGATTCGGCACCGGGGCCGCAGCCTGTTCGGGCGCGGGCGACGAACACCCGGCAACGGCTCCAGCAACGAGTAGTGCGACGGCGCCGACAGTAGAAATTCTCACCCGACCAAAGCTACCGGGCACCGCCGTCACGTTTCGACGAGCTACCTCGTCCTATCGATTGACGGCCTCACCCAGGGCCCCCGAAGAAGAGGACAGTCGAATGCTTCCGCACGTCAACATCAGCAAGCAGTTTCCCGACGCCTACCGGGCATACGTCGAGGTGGACAAGAAGGCGTCCGACGCCGCCGACGCCGCGGGAGTCCCCAAGATCCTTACCGAGTTGGTGAAAATACGCGTCTCGCAGCTCAACGGGTGCGCGCACTGCCTGCGCATGCACGTGCGCGACGCCGTGGCAGCTGGCGAAACCGCAGATCGGCTCGCAGTGCTCCCCGCCTGGTGGGAGACGCAGTACTTCACCGAGTCGGAGCAGGCCGCACTCATCCTCGCCGAGCGCATCACCCGAATCGGCGACGAACACACGGCACCCGAACCTGTCGTCGACGTCGCGGCCGCGTTGTCCGAACAACAAATCGCCGCCGTGACATGGCTCGCAGTAGTGATCAACGGATGGAACCGCATCGCCATCGCAAGCCACTACCCCGTGGGCCCGTAGTTTTTCTCGGGCCGTCCGCGACGGTTCGCTCGGGTAACATTTCCGCCGACGAAGTCCGACCCGGAGAGGCTCCACCTATGACACGAACGCTGACGACGCGAGCCTTTCGAATGGGCGCAGCGCTCGCAACCCTTGCGTTCGTTCTCGCGTCGGCCATCCTCGGCTCGGCAACGGCGCAGGCCCGACCGGCGCAGTTCGTGCCCGCCGGCGCCATCAGCCCGACTATCGGATTCGATCCCGCCGCCGTCGTCGAGTGGCGCCTGGACCAAGCCTTCGTCAACCAGCCGATTTTTGTCCGCGTCGACCCGTACCTCCCCGGTCTGACGGACTTCACGCTCAACAACTGGTGCAACTGCGCCATCAACTGGTTCAACCACACCTCACAGACCGGCGGCGTCGCATTCCCCGGTCCGCTCGATACCGGCCCCATCCGCACCGGATCCGGCGACGTGTCGGCCTGGATCGATATCCCCGGCGGATTTACTCTCGTTCGCGGACAGGGTAATTGGTGGGTTCCGTAGCGTCGGACGATCTAGCGAGCACCACTTTTGTAAGCCGAGCACCCCTGCTGATCATCGAGCAGGGGTGCTCGGTTCGTTGTAGGGGTGCTCGGTTCCCGATCGCTCGGGCTCTCGGCAGTTGCGTAGCCCCGCCATATGCCTGCCGCACTTAGGCTGTTGCAGTGCATTTCATCGGTAGCCAGGGTCAGTACGGTATGCGGTTCGAGTGGGTCTCGCAAAACACGGGCTCGACACCGGGAACTACTCGCCGGAATCCGACAGTGCTCGCGGGGCATGGCTCGACGCGAGAAACGACATCTCGACCCTACTGAATATGTCTGCAGGCGGAAGGGAACTCATCGACGCCGGGTTTCCTCGCGATGTCTCCATTGCAGCGGAAGTCGATGCCAGCCGCGTCGTTCCAGTACTTCGGGATGACCGCTTCGTGAACACACGTATGTAACGGAGCACGCCTGCCCTTTACCCAGATCCTTTGCCGAGCTTCGCTTCCAGTTCCGCGATTCGCCCGAGCAACTCTTCCTCACGTTTCGCTGCGTCGCGCTGATACAGCGCGGACAGTCGGCGGACGTACTCGTCGTCGTATCGCGGGATGATGCTGCGGGTGCAGTTCCAATCGAACGCCTCGATATCGATCACGATGCTTCGCTCGCATTGCGATGCAACGGTCTTCTCGCCCAGTCGCTTCAGCTGTTCGATCAATTCCGAATCTTCGACAGCCTCCACGACCCGAGCGCGGCCATACAGCTTCAATCTCTGTCGAAGCGGGTAGTTCACCAGGATTATGGCAATTCTGCTGTTGTGGTCGAGATTTGCCGCGGTGACATACTGGCTGTTGCCGCTGAAATCTGCGAAACCAACAGTGCGCTCGTCGATCACCTTCAGGAATCCTTTGGGGCCACTTCGATACTGCACGTACGGCCAGCCGGTTTCGGCGACGGTCGACACGTAGAACTGGTCGGCGTCTCGAATGATCGCCGTCTCTCGGGTGTCGAGACGCATCGGGCCGGTGTCGGGACGTTCGGTGTGTGACCCGTAGGCCTGGTAGCTCCCCTTGGAGCGTTGGCGCGCGAGCGCCGCCGGGCCGAACATCAGATGGTGGTAGTGATTACTGCTCACGCCCGCGTCCTCCCCTTCGGCTGCGCTTCCAACCTACTGCAGCTATGCGATCCTCCGCTTGTAGGCAGCCGTAGCAGCGAAGTAGGCCACTACCAGGTTCCCAACGCACCAGGCCAGTGTCATCCAAATTTCTCGACCTACCGGTTGCTGCGCGAACAATGCGCGGATCGTGTCGACGATCGACGTCACGGGCTGGCTTTCGGCGAACCACTGCACCGGGCCGGGCATCGTGCCGGTGGGAACGAAGGCTGAACTGAGTTGTGTGTTCGGACGGTACGACTGGGGTCCGACAGTCCGTGCGATTCGTCGAAGTCTTCGCTGTTGTCGAAGTCGCGCTGACCGCTCGTCAGCGCAGTTTGCCGAGCTCGTCCGTTCGATCACCTGGACGAACCTGAAGATCACTCCTCGACGGTCGGCGCCATTCGAATACAGGCCGGTCTCGACCACACGAGTCGGCGCTGCCCAACTCGCGGCATCTTGCGACCGGCAGATATCAGTTGTACCAACGCCATTCGGTCCGCATCGGTAGATTCGGTAATTTCTTTCGTCCCGTCGCCCACAACAAAAGGTCGAAGGGGTGCTCCTCCGGTGGGACATCGACGTCGGGAAGCAGCCGTGTAAGGACTCGACGACACAGCGGGCCGTCCGGCTTCCATTCGACGCCGGTCCCGTCGAACAGGTCATGACCATGCACGGCCAGTTCGACTGTGGCCATCGCGGCGAAACCTTCGCCGTTGGCCCTGCCGAACACGTGGGCGACGGCGACGTTCGGCGAACTCACCGTTACTGTCGCGATCAAAATATTCGACGCAGCCTCGATCACCGCCGCGAGGCCGTGGGGACCTGCGTCACGATTGCAGTGCGTCAATTCGTCGGGCGCACCGGTGCGACGCCGGGTCGTCGCGAATGGGATGTCGTCGGGGTAGGTCGGCGCGGCCACGGTCGCGGCGTAGACCATCAAATCGTCGGCGACATGCTCCGCTGTCTCCCACCGTGTCCACGACAACGAACCCGCGGGCTGATCCCACAACTCCAAATGCAAGGCGATCACGCCGTCGAGCAACTTCGTCGTCAACGCTCGAACGTCACGGACGAACGAAGACACCGGTGCGTTCATGCTGGCAATTCTGCCGCCCGCGGCGCCTGGTGTCGACGACGCCTACTCGCGTCCGGTTGACACTCTCGAACTGGCCTCGTCGCGGCGACCTAAGAATGGGTTCGCCCCGGCGCAAGACAGTCGTCAGATGAAATTGGCGCGCGTCAGGTGGTCCAGCGCTGGCAGGATTACTCGACGTGATCGAGAACCCGACCGTCGAACAGTTCCGCCGGCTGGCTCAGTCGTCCCCGTGGCGCTGGAGGACAGCCGAGTTCGAATTTGTTGACGATAGCAATACTGCCCCGGTGCACGCCTGGATTCGACGGCCCGGTTCGCTGCGCGTGGAAACCGCGGACGGCGCGATCATCGAAATCATTAGGGATGCGGTGCCGTTCGCAGGAACGATGATGACGTATTCGGACGGAGTATCCCGGCAGCCGCAGGCGCGGTGGGCTTCGGACACGATCCCTGAGTTCGACGCCGACGGGCTGGTGTCGGCGCTGCCTTCCGACACAGAGTCCCGACTCGTCGACTGGGATGATCCGTTCTACGAGAACTACCGATGGATTGCGATGCTCAACCCCATCGAAATCGTCCGCTCTCCCCACGACCATTCGATTACGGAGACGGTCACCGTACTCTCCGACGTACGAGCGGTCGAGCATCACGGCCGTCCGGCTTGGCAGGTGATCGCCCGCACCACGGACAAGTACGACGCGCGGTGCGAATGTTGCCCGCTGCTGAGCGGACACTGGGATTACGCCCACAAGCGTTGGGTTCCAGGACCACCGGTAATCGTGCGCCTCGACGTACAGACCGGTATCTGCGTCTACGTCGGGTCTGCCCCCGGCGGGTCCGCGAACGGGAGCGACATGGACGTGAGGATCCTGGGTGTCGACCTTTCGATGCCGGACAGCCTGTTCGTACGCGCTGACCGGTAAGGAAAGAATCACCTGTCGACACTGCATCTACAAGTCCCGATGGTCACCCGAGCACCGTGCGCAATGTTGCTGCAAACTCGGTGGGCTTTCCTGTTTGGCCGAATTCGCCACCGGCGAACCCTGCGTGGCCGCCGGGGAACACGGTGGGGTCGATCCCCAGCAGCGCTGCTACGGCATAACCTGCGCGACCGGCCATTTCGCCGTCGACCGGCCCGCCGGATTCTTCGCCGACGCCAATGACAACGCGGGTGGACGACGCATGGACCGCGTCGGCGTCGGGCGCATAGTTCGCGCCGCCGCCGCGCATGTTTGCCATCAACGGATCCGTCCGCGATCCGTCGTCGCTGTCGGACATTCCGAACGCGGCCGGCTCCGGCGCGGGCTGCGCGAGGTAGGCGTCGTCGATCGGGCCACGGTGCATCACCAGGGCGATGAATGCGGCCATCGCCGGTCCGAGTCCCTTCGCGTCGTAGGTCGCGACCATGTTCGAACACACCTGGTGTAGGTGCTCGCAGTCGGGCAGCGTGCCGCCGGCCGGTGGTTCGTGGGCGACGAGCGTGCGCACATCGTCCGGATGATGCGTGACCAGTTCCAGTCCGTTGACTGCGCCGCCGCTCGAGGCGAAGATGTCGACCGGGCCGCAAGCGAGGGATTCGATCAGCGCATGTAGATCGTCGGCATGTTGCCGAGGAGTGACGGCGGCTGTGGCGTCAGCAGGGAGGCTACGACCGGTGTTGCGGGGGTCGTAGGTGATCACCACTCGGTCGGCGAAGTGGGACGCCAGCGTCGTGAATCCGGTGGCGTCCATGGGCGATCCGATGAGCATGAGGGGAGTCACCCCCGGCGCGAGTTCACCGCGGACGTCAAAGGTCAGCGTTGCGTCTGGAAGGGCCAGTGTTCGTATGTCCATGAAGGGGTCGACTCGCTCCGCGCGCGAAACTCATCGGCCACCCCGGGCGGGTATGGACACCCCCCCCCCGAAGAAGTGGTCGTCCGCGCTATCGCTGCCAACCGCGACAACATCACGCTATGCAGCAAGTTGGTATCTACCTAGGTACGTCGCGACGATGGCTCGTTGAAACGCCTCGACGTCGACCACATCGACCTGTATTACCTCCACCATCGCAGTGAAGACACACCCATCGAAGAAAGCGTCACCGCGATGGCCACACTGCGCGAGGCCGGGAAATCCGGGCGCTGGGACTGTCCAACGTGACTTTGGACGACGTCCGACGCGCTCATGCCGTTCATCCCATCGCTGCCGGCAAGAGCAATGGTCCTTGACGCATCGAACGACGGAATCGTTCTTGCATCTTGGCCGAACTCGAGATCATACTCGTCGCGCACTCACCCCTCGGGCACGGGAATCTCCATCAAACCAGCTGTAACCCGGTTGCCCGCTCACTCGCCGGCATCGCCTCGCGCACGGGAGCGACAGCCGGTCAGATCGCACTTGTGTGGATCCATCACCGTGGTCGACAAGCCGCGGCGACGGTCATTCCTTTACATGGGACCACCAGCATCGCTCACTTGCACGCCAACATCGCCTCCGCGCGAATCATGCTCAACAAGAACGACATAGCGGAACTCGACGCGGCATCCAACGTGCCGACCCCGTCGAGCCCATGGCCTAGCCGTCGACCGATGGGTCGACGTTCCCCAGCACGACTGCGAGGTCCTTCTCTCAGCCATGCGCCTCGCTTTTTCCTCGGTTGGAGTTCGCCAACGGGCTCGGTGCCATTCTGCGTGAGCGAACGAGTCCTGGGAATGTGTCGGAGGGATGCGGTAGATTCGAAAGTATGTTCGATACGGGGGTTTCGGCGGGGGACGCCACCGGTCTGTCCGACGGTGGCGGTGTCCTCGGTAGCGACGGTGCGCTCGGTGGTGACGGTGCGCTCGGTGGTGACGGTGCGCTCGGTGGTGACGGTGCGCTCGGGAGTGCCGCCGCGAATGCGTGTGTTGCGGGTTTGTCCGGGTTTGCGGCCAGGTGCCGTGTGCAAGAAAACCGTGCGCGCGCACGGACCGTGGAGACGGTCTGCGAGATAGCCGACATCCGCTTGGCCGACGCGGCGCGAAACGACGGTGATGCGTTGGAGACCATGCACGAGGTGGCGTGCGAAGTCGCTGTCGCGTTGAGAGTGTCTCGGCAGGTCGCCCGTCCGCTTGTCGAGGTGGGGTGCACCCTCGGCCGACTACCGCTGACCGCCGTCAGGTTCGTGTGCGGCGCACTCGACTGGGCGCGCGTGCACGTGTTGACATCGGTGCTCGGCAAAGCAAGTGACCGGACGATCGCTGCGCTCGAATTCGGGGCAGTGGCAGCGGCGGAGAGGCTCAACCCGCGGGCTTTGCGATCTTCGCTGTGGCGCATGTGGTGTGCGTACGACCGTGACGAGGCGGCCATCGCGCACGCCGAGGCCCGAGAGCAGGGCCGGGGAGTGCATGTGCGCTCCGATCCGAACGGCGGGTCGGTGCTCGAGGCCACCCTCACCGATCTCGAGGGCGCCGAGGCCGAAGCCCTCGTGCAGGAAATAGTGTCGACCGTCTGCGCTAAGGACCCGAGGTCGTCGAAGGCCGTGCGCGTCGACGGTTTGATGGCGTTGCTGCACGGCGAACACGCCCTCGAATGCCAGTGCGGGCAAGGCGATCTGTGCCCGCAGTTCGGTGTGGCGGACTCACCGGATAGGCGGCGCGGTGCGCTGATTCAGATCGTGATCGATGTGCAGACACTGTTGGGGCTGAACCAGGACCCAGCGATGCTGCCCGACGGTACTCCGCTCGATGCCGAGACCGCCCGCCTCGTTGCAGAGGACGCCCAGTGGCAGGGCCTGCTCACCGAACTGCTCGAGGTCGTAGAAGCCCGCCGCAGCGGTGTGCCCGACGAATCTAGTGGCAGAATGGCCGACGGCAGTGGTCCGGATGGCGGCGGCCCGGGCAGTGGTGGTCTGGACGGTGCTGGTCCGGACGCTGATGGTCCGGACGAATGCGATCCCTTGGGCTGGAATCCCGACGATGGCTGTCCAGGAGGCAGGGGCCCCGACGACGGTGGCCCGGGCGGTGGTCCGGGCGGTGGTCCGGGCGGTGATTCTGGGGGCGGTGGTTCCCAGAACGGGGATGGTCGGGGCGATGCCGCGCCGAGGGGTGATGTGCTCCAGCTGCCTCGGTTGTTGTCCCGCGGCAGGATTCGACGGGGCGGCACGGTACCCGCGTTTCGTGAACGGACACCCAGCCACGGAGTGCTCGGCGCTTCGGGGTCTGCGGCCGAGGAGGCGGTTCGCGCCCGCGTCGTTGCTGCGCTCTTGACTGCGATCGAGTCCGACCCGGCGTTGGCTGCGGGACTGCATCCGGACGGCCACGGCGGTCGCACAACACCGGACGAGGCTGCGCTGACATACCGCCCAGGATCCGAGCTTGCTGCACGCGTGCGCATGACCTACCGGATGTGCACACATCCCGGATGTGACGTCCCGTCGACGCGCTGCGAACTCGACCACATTGTTCCCTTCGACCACGACGATCCTGCTCGTGGAGGATGGACCATCGAGACGAACCTGCACCCGGTGTGCACGGGGCACCACCTGCTCAAGACCAATAGGTCCGCCGCGGTCGCCTATCTGGCGGGCGGAGTCATTCTGTGGACCACCCGAGCCGGCATCCGGTCGCTGACATTGCCCGAGCTGGGCTGTCCCACCCTTCCGCGGAAGCGAAAACGGGGCCGAAAGCACGCAGAACCCGATGTCGGGCAGGAAACCTGGTGGGAGAAACACATGGCTCCCGACGCCCCATCTCCTACCGCAGCCGACTACCGTGCCGCGGCGACCGACGCCGCCCGTACCCGAGTCCGCTTGCTGCGGCGACGGTTTCGCGAACACAAGTCGATCCGCCGCCTACGTGAGAGGAACGCACCACCACCGTTTTAGTCCACATCGACTCATGGCATCAGAGGTGTCGACCTACAAGTCGGTAGCAAGACCGACCCGTCGGTCGTCCTCGTTCGACGACTGGAAGGTTGCTACCGCTCCGACCATTCCGTCGGATCAGAACCACCTCAATGGTCGTCAGAACCGAGGTGTGGGCCTTGTGGCGCCCGCCTCATACCTGCTGGACACGGAGTCGATCGTCCAACTAGAGCAAAACGACCACCGAATCGCGTTTCAACCGACCCACAGCCCCATCTCAACCCGGC
>NZ_JBAWFH010000053.1:0-6156 GCF_049591685.1 Rhodococcus sp. (in: high G+C Gram-positive bacteria)
GTGTTGAACTTTCCGCTCGGGTACATGTACTTGCGAATCAACTGCGTCTCGGAAGCACTGCAGAGATGCGCCCCCTGGTGAACGAGCTGTTCGGTGAGGCGGTCGGCGTTCGATTCACACACGATCAGCACGGACTCGGCGGTGCACAGGATGCTGTTGTCGAACGACTTCGATTCGACGATAGCCCGTGCGGCTTTCTCGACATCCGCACTTTCGTCGACCACCACAGGAGCATTGCCCGGGCCGACGCCGATAGCCGGAGTACCCGACCGGTAGGCCGCCTTGACGACGGCTCCTCCACCAGTTGCAAGGATGAGGTTGACGCGATCATCGGCCATGACCGATTCGATCAGTGGCACGGACGGGCGCTCGAGGATTTGGATTACACCGTCGGGCGCGCCCGCGTCTGTCGCAGCACGACTGAGAATGCGAGCAGCTTCGATGCTCGTCTGCACCGCTGCGGGGTGCGGGCTGATGACGATGGCATTGCGCGTCAACAAGCAGGACAACACTTTGAAGTACAGGTTTGCTACCGGGCTCGTGGACGGAGTGACTGCGAAGATCACACCCGCCGGAACCGGGTAGAGCAGGGTCTTCCGGGTGTGGTCGGTTTGGTGACTCACGTAATCCAGATTGCCGTACTCGCGGAGGAATCCGGCCGATAGCGCTTCGTTCTTGGCGACTTTGTGCTCGAAAACCCCGAATCCGGTCTCATTTGCTGCCTTCTCTGCGAGCTGCCGACCGTTGCGCTCCGCGACGTCGGCAACCGCCTTGACGATCCGGTCGATCTGCGATCGGTCGTATACGCCGAATGCCTTCGATGCCTGATGTGCGCGTCCCAGAATGGCGTCGACTTCGGCAGAGAGAGTGGATCCTGTTGTCGTTGTCTTCACTTCGACCTTCCGTGGGTTGATCCGATGCAAGTCGGTCAGACAACTGTCCAGCCGGTTTCGCAAACAAATGGTTGTAAAAGGTTGTGTCCACCGTCTCACGCTGCCATCGTCGTGTCAAGAACGAAAACATGCAGGCCGGGCGGCTTAAGCGTCGGTGGTCCGCCGGGTGAACGGTGCGAAGAGTCGCGGCTCAGCGGTTGTGGTTTGCATATGGTCGTTATAAGGTGTACCAATGCTGTGACTGGGGTCACCCGTACTGCCGCTTCGTCTCGTGAGCAGCGTTGCTCGCCTGTACTGCCTTAACTTCAAGGAGATTCACACATGCCGGAGACCGCTGCCGACTACGAACCGTTCGCCCGCGCGGCACTCGTTGCGTACAACTTGGAAGGTGCTGCGCTGACGCTGCTCAGTTTCTCCGAGAACGCCACATACCTTGCCCAACGCGGCGTCGAACAGGCCGTGTTCCGCGTGCACCGACCGGATTACAACAGCCTCGTCGAGATCGAGTCCGAACTTTCCTGGATGGCGAGCGTGCGAGCCGAGTCAACGGTGCGAACGCCGCAAGTCCGACTCGCTGCAGACGGTCGTTCGGTCTCGGCCATCGAAATCGACGGCGCGACACGGTTCGTCGATGTATTCGAATTCGTTCCAGGAATCAGCGCGGAGAACGAACACTCGGGCATCCGCTACCGAGACCTGGGAGCGATCACGGCGGCACTGCATCAGCACGTACAACAGTGGACGCCGCCGAAGACATTTCGACGCTTCCGGTGGGATTTGGACACCATGCTGGGGGAGGGCGGACGTTGGGGCAATTGGCGACATGCTCCCAACCTGTCGGCCGTCGATCGCGACGTGATCGAGTCAGCCGAGGAACTGGTGCGGCGAAGGCTCGAACAATACGGAACAGAGCCTGGCCGTTACGGGTTGGTGCACTCGGACCTACGGATGTCGAACCTCATCGTGCAAGACGGCGACATCGTGGTAATCGATTTCGACGATTGTGGCTGGTCTTGGTACCTGACCGATCTTGCTGCGGTCATCACGTGGAACGAAGCACACGCAGAATCACAGGCGATAGTCGAGGACTGGCTGCACGGGTACATCAGCGTCTCACCACTGTTGCCCGAAGATATCGCCGAAATCCCGACCTTTGTCATGCTGCGACGGTTGATGATCACTGCCTGGATCTCGACCCACCCCGAATCTGTGCCTGCTCAAACCCTCGGCGGCCACCTTGCCTCCGAAACCGCGTCCCTTGCGCGTCGCTACCTCAGCGACCCGGGATGGTTCGCCTTCGACCTCGGTTCCACGGCCGTTGTGCCCGGCCTCGAGCGCACCGATGTTTGACTGGACGGAAACAGTCGGTGATCCACTTGCCGACTCGTTTCTCGGCGTTGGCGTTCTCGTAGCGCTCATGTTGATCTCGATCGGATGGGCCCGGGCTCGCTGGGGCTCTCGATGGGATCGGTGGCTGACGCGGTTCCCTCAGGCCGGCCCGTTCGTGGCCGCGTTGCTGTCGGTCCCGCCGGGGTGCAGCGGAGTGATCGTCACCGTCACCCTGTACGGAGAACGCCGCGTGACGTACGGGACAGTGGTCGCGGCATTGCTCGCGACGATGGGTGACTCCGCGTGGATCTTGATTGCCTTCGATCCTGTTCTGGCGCTCGAACTCAAGGCCCTGTTCATGTTCGTGGGTGCGGTCGGCGGTTACCTGGTGGACCTGGCTCGCATCGAACCGCGGGCGCATGCGCTCACCGGATTGGTCGGGTCGGCAGATCGAACTGTTGTATCGGCGTTGCGCGCGGATTCTCGCCCGAGCCGGTCGATGGTGAAGACCGATCCCACTGAAACCGTGTCCACTCTTTCCGTTGGTCCGCAGGCACCACCTGTGAGCGGATCGGGTTCCAGCGCGTGGGAGAGAATGGAGCCTTGCTGCTTCGCTCCCGTCGAGACGACTGCGAGCACGAGCGCTGCGCGGTCCGCCGGTTACGTCTTCGCCTTTTGGTCGATGATTGCAGTCGGCGCGCTACTCGCTGTTCCGACGATGTTCTTCGGTATCGAGGAAGACGCCTTTTCGGGTCTCGCTGGATCGCATACCTTTGTCGGCGTTGGTGTCGTCGGCTTCGCCGTCGCCGCAGTCGTCGCTGTCCGTGGTCGTTTTCACCGCCGTCATTGTCATTGTGTAGACATCACAAGCAGGCAAGTTATTCTTCGGCACACTGCCTTCAAGGCGGCAACTATGATCGTCATAGTCGGTGTCGTGTCTACGCTGCTGACGGTAGTCACCGCTTTGACTGGCCTCGATCCCGAGTCGTTGCCCTTCTACGGACTGATGGGCGTTGTCCTCGCCGCTGCGCTGGGCCTGTTGCCCTCATGTGGGCTCGAAGTCGCGATGGCCAGTCTTTTCGTCGTCGGCGGGATGCCGTTGGCCGCGTTGTTGGCTTATTTGGTCAGTCACGACGGGGCCGGGCTTATCCCCCTCTTTGCAGTTCACAAAAGGTCGGCAGTGCTTTCGACTGTTCTGACGACCGTCCCCGCAGTAGCCATCGGGCTCGCTGCGCTCGCTTTCGCCTGAACAGCTCGGACCCGGGCAGTCTCCCATCACACGAAAGGTCAACGTAAATGGCATTATCCAACCTCGACTTCGCAGCGATATTCGAACAGTCCCCCGCGAATCTGGTCGTCGTCGATACCGATTTCCGAATAGTGGCTGCGACCGACGGCTACTTGAAAATGGTCATGCGTACTCGCGAAGAATTGACCGGAAAACTGTTTGTCGAAGCCTTCCCGGACGATCCCAATGATCCTGACGCCAAGGGAAACAGCGTATTTCTATCGGCCGTCGAAGGAATTCTGCGAAACAAGAAGACCGAGTGGATTCCTGGCGCCGTGCGCTACCCCGTCGAGCGTCCTGCCAGTGAAGGTGGGGGGTACGAAGAGCGCTGGTTCACCGCAGTGAATGCGCCCGTTCTCGATGAAAACGACGAGGTACTGTACGTAATCCACGGCAACGAAGATGTAACCGACTCACACTCCAAAGGCTGAAACCTGAGCGGGCAAAGAGCAATGCCCGTCGGAGAGTTCGAGGCGGACGGGCCAGGCGAGAGCCCGTTATTTCGTCGTCATCGTGAAAGATAAACGGAGGCTTGCATGTTCGTTCCGTTCAGTGTCAACGACTTCCTCGACCGGGCGGTCACGGCCTACGGCGATCGAATCGGCATGATCGACGAGCCGGTCCAGCCTGCACCCGACCTCGGTCACCTGACGTATCGGCAGATCGGCGAGTTGGCGAGGCGTCAGGCCGCCAAGCTCGACGAACTCGGTATCGAGGCGGGCGAACGAGTGGCGATCATCAGCCAGAACAGCACCCGGTTGTTGACGTCGTTCTACGGGGTGAGCGGCTGGGGTCGAGTTCTGGTTCCCGTCAACTTCCGGTTGAGCGCCGATGAGGTGCAGTACATCGTCGATCAGTCGGGAGCACGTGTGCTGTACGTGGATCCGGACCTGCAGGCCTCCTTGGCCGGGGTTCGGTGCGAGCACACATTTGTGCTGGGCGACGACGGCGACCTCTACGCGAAACCGGGTGCCGAGCCCCGTGCATGGGAACACGACGAAGGCGCCACAGCGACGATCAACTACACCTCCGGAACCACAGCGCGACCCAAGGGTGTCCAGATCACGCACCGCAACATATGGACCCACGCCGTGACCCTCGGTCTGCATGCGCAGTTGAACGACCGAGACGTGTACCTGCACACCCTGCCGATGTTTCATTCGAACGGATGGGGCATGCCCTTTGCGATGACCGGCGTCGGAGCTCGCCATATCGTGCTGCGGAAGGTCGACGGTACCGAGATCTTGCGGCGCGTTCGAGACCACGGCGTCACCGTCTTGTGCGGTGCACCAGCCGTCGCCGCGGCCGTCCTCGAAGCAGCCCGAACGTGGGAGGGAGAGCTTCCCGGACGTGGCCGCGTCAGAATGATCGGTGGCGGTGCCCCGCCGCCGACCAAAACCGTTGTCCGCCTGGAGCAGGAGCTCGGATGGGAGTTCATCCAGGTCTATGGCTTGACCGAGACCTGTCCGGTGCTGACGATCAACCGAACTCGCGAGGAATGGGACGGCCTCTCGCCCGAGGACCGAGCACGCAAGCTCACACGGGCGGGTGCGCCGGCCCTGGGCGTCACGTTGAAGATCGACGAGTCCGAGGATTCTGCAGGCGAAGTGTTGGCTCGATCGAACATCGTTCTCGAAAGTTACTGGGACAAGCCGGCCGAGACCGAAGCTGCCCTTGCCGGCGGATGGTTTCACACCGGCGACGGCGGCTCGATCTCGGAGGACGGCTATCTGACGATCTCCGACCGGAAGAAGGACGTCATCGTCACCGGCGGCGAGAACGTCTCGTCCGTCGAAGTGGAGGACGCGCTCTTCTCGCACCCCGCGGTCACCGAAGTGTGTGTCATCGGAGTGCCCAGCGAGAAGTGGGGCGAGACGATCAAGGCGCTCGTCGTGCTCGCTCCCGATTCGGGCCCCACCGACGACATGGAGGCTGAACTGATTCGCTGGTGCAAGTCCAGGCTCGCCGGCTTCAAAGCACCCACATCGGTGGAATTCCGGGATGAACTCACCCGAACTGCCACCGGCAAGCTGCAGAAGTTCAAACTACGCGCCCAGTATTGGGACGCCGCCGGTTCCGTCAGTCCGGGAGCATCTCGCCGAAGCGCGAACTCGACAGACAGCCCCGCTTAGCTTCGAGCCTGGATACGTGCCGAATCGGTAGACGCCGAGGTCAGGCTCCGGCGAGCGGGGGCTGCGTGCCGTCGTAGATCTCGACCTCTGGGGCGAGCCGCCGGACTCCCACTTCTCGTAATCACTGTTCGACATGACGGCAAGCGTAGGTCGACCATGTCGCGTCGGAGCAGATGCGCTCGGTCGGCAACAAGGGTGCCAGGTGTCCTCGAGCCGGTGACCTCGCGGATTTCGAGCGACCGAACGCGTCCAAAGTGCCGCGAGCGAAGCCGGCACCCTCGTTGCAGAGTTGGCACACCCACTCGCGTCGGAACAGGGGTGCTCGGTCGGCAACAGGGGTGCCAGGTGCCCTCGAGGCGGCGTACGAAACCTATCGGGCGACAGGCTGATTGGCGCCTACAGTCCCAGTTCGGCCAACCGGGCGTAGTAGGTGTCGACGTTGGCGAGCTTGATGCCCTCGTATCCGCGGACGAGCTGGGCGGCTCCCGCGGCCTCGACGGCGCGGTCGTAAGTA
>NZ_JBAWFH010000054.1:0-6210 GCF_049591685.1 Rhodococcus sp. (in: high G+C Gram-positive bacteria)
CTCGTCGGCGTGACCGGAAGCGGTAAGACCGCGCTGACCAACCTGGTTCCGCGATTGTTCGACGTCACTGCCGGGGCGGTGACGATCGACGGCATCGACATCAGAGAACTCGCGCTGTCCGACCTGCGCTCGGTCGTGTCCGTCGCGTTCGAGGATCCCGTGCTGTTCTCGGCGAGCGTGCGCGAGAACATCGCACTCGGACGCCCCGACGCCACCGATGCCGACGTCGACGAAGCACTCGACATTGCGCATGCGCGGGATTTCGTCGACCGTCTGCCGTGGGGACTCGACACTCGGATCGGTGAGCAGGGCATGAGCCTGTCCGGCGGGCAGCGTCAACGACTGGCGTTGGCGCGCGCAGTCCTCGGAAAACCGCGAATTCTGGTGCTCGACGATCCGTTGTCGGCACTCGACGTGAACACCGAAGCGATGGTGCAGGAAGACCTTCGGAGAGTGTTGACGCACTCGACGACGTTGCTCGTTGCGCACCGTCCGTCCACTGCCGCACTCGCAGACCGAGTGCTCTATCTCGAGAACGGAACGATCGTGGAACAGGGAACGCACGAGCGTCTGCTTGCGACGTCGGCGAAGTACCGCTACGTCATGGGGTCGATCGATGGCTGACACGGATACCGAAAAGAACTGGCGCGGCGTAGGAAACGAGGATTCCGACGTCGACTCGACCGGCAACCTGGTGCTTGCGGGACGTTCGCGGCGACTGCTGATGTCGCTCGTTCGTCCGTACAAGAAGCAGGCGTTGCTGGCGCTCGCCATCATTCTCGTCGACAATCTCGCATTCGTTGCGGGCCCGCTGTTCATCGCCTACGCCCTCGATCACGGGATCTCCGCGGCCACGGGCGGAGACTGGACACCGTTGGCGTGGACGGTGTTCGGCTACATCGCGGTCGGAATCCTCGGTGCGGTCACCACGTACACGTTTCTCATCGTGTCCGGGCGGCTCAGTCAGGCAATCCTCTACGACCTGCGCGGGCGGGTATTCGAGCATGCGCAGAAGCTGAGCCTGTCGTTCCACGAGAAGTACACCTCGGGTCGGTTGATCTCTCGAATCACGAGCGATATCGAGTCGCTGCAGACGCTTCTCGAAAGTGCGTTGAACGACGCATTGTCGGCGGTGCTGTCCATCGCCACCATTGCGGTGATCCTCGTGTATCTCGATCTGCCCCTTGCGTTGATCGTCCTCGCCGGCTTCGTACCGCTCGTGCTCGTCACCAGGTGGTCGCAGCGTGCGCAACGATCCGGCTACCGGCGCACGCGCGTGGCCATCGCCAAGGTCGTCGTTCACTTCGTCGAATCCATGGGCGGAATCCGAGCCGTCCAGGTGTTTCGTCGCGAGAAGCGCAACGACACGATCCTTTCGACCGAAGACACCGAGTACCGCGACGCCACCACCGCGGCGCTACGGGGAATGGCGAGCTACACCGGCATCGTGCGGTGGATCGGCAACGTCACGCTCGCGATCATCCTCGTCTTCGGAAGCTACCGAGTCATCAACGGACACATGGACATCGGTGTGCTCGCGGCCTACGTGCTGTATCTGCGCCGGTTCTACGGACCCCTCGACGAACTCGCCCAGGTGTTCAACTCGTACCAATCGGCAGCGGCCGCGCTCGAAAAAATCTCCGGTGTGCTCGAAGAGGAGCCGTCGGTGCTCGCGCCGGAACGCCCCGTACACCTGGGGACCGCGCAGGGAACCGTCGACTTCGATCGCGTTCGGTTCGCCTACAACAGCGAGCGCGTCGTGCTGCCCGAATTCTCGCTTCACATCCCGGCGGGACAGGTCGTGGCGATGGTCGGAGCCACCGGCGCGGGCAAGTCGACCCTCGCGAGATTGCTCGCTCGGTTCTACGATCCCACCGAAGGCAGCGTCAGCCTCGACGGCGTCGACCTGAAATCGCTCGGCGACGAGAACATGCGCCAACACATCGTCATGGTCACGCAGGAGTCGTTCCTGTTCTCCGGGTCCGTCGCGGACAATATCCGCCTCGGCAAACCGTCGGCGACCGACGCCGAAGTGGCGGCCGCAGCGGAAGCCGTCGGCCTGACCGAGTTCATCGAATCGCTGCCGGATGGCATCGACACCGACGTACGCAAGCGGGGCGGACGGCTCAGCTCGGGCCAACGCCAACTCGTCGCGTTCGCCCGGGTGTTCCTGGCCGCACCCGCGGTGATCGTTCTCGACGAAGCGACCTCGAGCCTCGACATCCCCAGCGAGCGACTGGTGCAGCAGGCTCTCGAAACGATACTGCAGGGCCGAACAGCGTTGATCATCGCGCACCGACTCTCCACCGTCGCCATCGCCGACCGCGTGCTGGTGATGGAGAACGGCCGCATCGTCGAGGACGGCAGCCCGGAAGAGCTCATCGCCGGGCACGGGCACTTCGCGGGTCTACACGACGCGTGGGAGAGCAGTAGTGCGCCTGCGGCACCCGTGCGTGAAAAGTGATGTTCCAACAACGTTTTTGGCACACGGCCGCAGAGCGGCCTACCAGGGTTGGATCGGCGGCTTGACCCACATGATCTTCTCGTCTGCATGCCCGGGGGTCGCCGCCGGATGAGTGGGATTGGCCGCCGCCCACTCGTTCTTGCGGTCGAGCAGTTCGGCGGTGATGGTCCAGGTCTCCATCGTGCTGGGCGGGTGGATATCGGCCGCGCGGGCGAGTTTGCGACGGACCGCATCGGTGAGCGCCAGTAGTTCGGCGCCGTCTACACCGCGTTCCCAGATGTACCGGGCCAGCGCCGTTGCCTTGTCCTGCCGGCTCTTGGCGGCCTGCTCGGAGTGTGCGAAGTCGAAGTCGCCTGCAGTCACGCGCTCAGACTAGTGAGCGTGAGCAGTCTGCGACAGGTGGGCCGATGTATGGAGACCACGTAGTCGTCGTCGAAAACGCCGGTTTTGGAGGGTAGAAACTCGGTGGGACGGGGTAAGCGTGGGCTCTTGGGACGAGAAAAGTCACTACCGCTTGATCTTCGGCCCCACCTGTCGCTTACCGTAGTCGGGTGACCACTCCAACCCCGGGTGTAGAGCGCGCTTCGAACCCAGCGCAAGCACCGGCAGCGCCCACCTCAGACGCGACGCAGCCCTGGCCGGCAGTCTTGACCTGGCGAGCACACGAAGTTCCCCGAATGGAGTCGGTTCGTGTGCAGCTCTCCGGCAACCGGATCAAGGCAGCCGGACGCATCATCGGCGGGGAATGCTCCGAGCACCCGGCGTTCAGTGCGTCCTACGACCTGGTGACCGACGAGAACGGCATCACCCGACGCCTCTCGCTCCGCACCTCACTCGCAGGTGGAGAGAAGCAAGCGTCCGTCAGCCGCGACGCCGAGGGGTATTGGATCATCGAATCGGCCAACCATCAGCGCTCGACGTACCACGGCGCGCTCGACGTCGACGTCGTGTTCAGCCCGTTCTTCAACACGCTGCCGATTCGCCGACTCGGATTGCACACCGATTCGGCCGACGTCCAGGTGCCCGTCGTGTACGTCAACCTGTTGGACCTGAGCATCCGTGAAGCCGAACTGACCTACAGCAGCGGATCCGACGGAATTCACGTCATCTCACCGGTGTCGACGTCTTCGGTGACAGTCGACGCCGACGGTTTCGTCGTCGACTACCCAGGACTCGCCGAGCGGATCTGACGCACGACCCCGCCCTCGCGGGCCGCCGCCCGAAGCACCTGGAGCCACCCGTCGGCTCCGGGGTCGACCTCGGCGATGTCGAACCGCTCGTGCGCGTCGTAGAGCGTGCGGGCGCGGTAGCCGTCTGTCACCAGCGTCTGCGTCGTTCGTTTCTTCACCAGTTCCTCGCGGGCGCGGGTCAGTAGCTCGAGGGCTTCGTCCAGCGCGTCGCCGAGCGCGTCGGCGTTGCCGTCACACATGGCGCGAACGAGATCGGGTGACGACGACGCAACCCGCGTGCCGTCACGAAAGGAGCCCGCGGCCAACCCCAGCGCGAGCGAGCCACCGGTCGCGCCGACCTGAGCGAGGGTTTCCGCGAGTAGATGCGGCAGGTGAGAGATCCGCGCGACAGCGCGATCGTGCTCACCGCTCTCGACCGGGACCACCACCGACCCGCAATCGAGCGCGAGCGACGCCACCGCGCGCCACACGTCGGGATCCGTGCCGTCGTCGACGGTCACCGCCCACACGGCATCGCGGAACAGAATGGGATCGGCCGCGGCCCACCCGGAATGGTTGGTGCCCGCCATCGGATGACCGCCGACGTAGCGGGCGGACAGTCCATGCCGATCCACCGCGGCCGCGACTTCTGCTTTCACGCTCACGACATCGGTGATCGGATTGTCGGGCGCATGTTCGGCAATGGCGTCGAGAATCGCATCGACGGCGGGCATCGGAACACCGATCACGATGAGCGCACCCGTCTCGGCTGCGCGCGTCAGTGCCGCCCGCAAATCGGTGCCCGTGTCGTAGCCGGCCTCTGCAGAACCAGCGATGGCGTCCGCCGACCGGTTGTATCCCCACGCCGTCCGGCCAGCACATACTGCTGCCTGAAGAACGGATCCACCGATCAGTCCTAGCCCGATCACACACAGGGGAGCTTTGGTCACGTCACCAGGTTGGCACAGGAGTGGAGCTTGCGGAACGACCAGGTGGGGTCGGGAGTGGAGCTTGCGGAACGACCAGGTGGCGGGGCTTCGATCGGGGGTGTGCGAGGTGGACTTCATTTTGGGGCTGTTCGGCGACTACCGTTGCGCGCATGGCTGCACAGCGCGGGAGTAACAACTCCGCCAAGGCGAAGAAGTTCGACGGTCCGGATAGCCACGCATTCGACGATCTCGAAGGCTTCGGCGTCGCAGTCGTCCGCGAGGACGGCAAGTGGAGGGTGACGCCTCTGCCCGCGCAGGCGCTGACGTCGCTGTCCGCGGCCGAGACCGAGCTGCGTGAGATGAGGAGTTCGGGGGCTGTATTCGGCCTCCTCGATGTGGACGACGAGTTCTTCGTCGTGTTGAGACCGGCGCCGTCCGGCACCCGCCTTCTACTGTCGGACGCGAGTCTCGCAGGCGAGTACGACATTGCCGCGGACGTGCTCGACGAACTGAACATCGACATCCCCGACTTCGAGCCCGACGAGCTCGACGACGTGGAGCCATGGCCAGAGGGTGACATGGCGTTGCTCGCCGATCTGGGCCTGCCCGAAGCGGTGATGGGCATCATCGTCGCCGAGACGGACCTGTACCCGGACGAGCAGCTCGGATCGATTGCTCAACGGCTGGGGTTCCCGGACGAGTTCGCGGCGGTGCTGGACAAGCTTCCACGTTGACGGTTCTGCGTTGACGGTTTTGCGGGACCACGACCTCGTCCGCGCCGCCCTGACGGCAGCGGAGGAGGCGTCGGATCTGGACGTTCCGGTCGGTGCTGTCGTTTTCGACGCCGAGGGCCGGGAGCTCGCGCGCGCCGCGAACGCCAGGGAAGCGACCGGCGATCCGACTGCGCACGCTGAAATTCTTGCGCTCCGACGAGCTGCCCTCGTTCACGGAGACGGCTGGCGACTCGAAGGATGCACGCTCGCGGTGACGCTCGAGCCCTGCACGATGTGCGCGGGCGCGTTGGTGCTCGCCCGGGTTGATCGAGTGGTGTTCGGAGCATGGGAGCCCAAGACGGGAGCGGTGGGCTCGCTCTGGGACGTGGTTCGCGATCGACGCCTCACCCACCGGCCCGAAGTGCGCGGGGGAGTGCTCGAACAAGAGTGCAGTGCAGCCCTGCGTGCGTTCTTCTCTACACGTCGCACATGAAGTTCTCAGGTTTGGTCGGACCACCCACGGGTACTCACCGAAGGTACGGGACGCACACGCGTCCGCTACATCGCATTCTTCGGGAGGCAAAAATGGGACTCGACGACAAGATCGGTAACAAGAGCGAGGATCTGGGCGGCAAGGCAAAGGAAGCTACCGGATCGGTCACCGGCAACGACGACCTCAAGAACGAGGGCAAGGGCGACCAGGTCTCTGCAGCTGTCAAGGACGGCGCCGAGAAGGTCAAGGACGCCGCAGGCAACATCAAGGACAAGCTCACCGGACACTGATTCGACGCGAGTGACCAGGCGATTTAACGTCTGGACGCCACTGCGGTACAGTTTTTCGCGGTGGCGTGTCCGAGCGGCCTAAGGAGCACGCCTCGAAAGCGTGTGACGGGTAACCCCCGTCCGAGGGTTCAAATCCCTCCGCCACCGCCATA
>NZ_JBAWFH010000055.1:0-2681 GCF_049591685.1 Rhodococcus sp. (in: high G+C Gram-positive bacteria)
CGGTCACCGAGTCCGCTGCCCGCGCGGACTCCGCCCAGATGGGCGACCTCGACTTCGTCGATCATCTCCTCGCCGAGGAAGTCGCCGTCCGTGAATCGCGGCGGTTCCGCAATGCCCTCAAACTCTCCGGGCTCCCGCACCACAAAACCGGCTCTTCGATTTTTACCGGGCAACCCTGGCCCTGAGCTCGTTCGGCGCGTCTACCAGCTGAAGGCCCTTGGCCCCTGAAGTCTGGATGTTGCGAAGCATCAGGCGACAGGGAGACCAAGGGTATGGATCAGAGTACGACAGTGCTGTTCGGGCTGCCCGGAGTACGCGTGGACCGCGTGTCCACGGATTCGGATGGCGTTCGGTTGGTGGAGTTCTTCACCGATAACGACCGAGCCGCGGCATGCCCAGGTTGCGGCGTGGTGTCGACATCGGTGAAGGGTCACGCGGTCACGAGGCCGAAGGATATTCCCTACGGTGAGAGTCCAATTGCGTTGCGGTGGAACAAGCCCCGATGGAGATGCAGAGAAGAATACTGTCAACGCGGATCGTTCACCGAGAGCATCGACGAGCTACCGCCGCGGGCAAGGGTGACCGGCCGGCTCGGTCGCGCGATGGGCTGGGCGATCGATGAAGCCGCACGATCGGTTTCCGAAGTCGCCGCCGGTCATGGTGTGTCGTGGCCGACCGCACACCGCCGATTCGTTGCACTCGCCGCGCAGGTTTTGACCGAACCGGACCCGGTTCGAGTTCTGGGGATCGATGAGACCCGCCGCGGCAAGCCCCGATGGGATCGCTGCGAGACGACCGGCACGTGGGTGCGCACCGATCCGTGGGACACCGGGTTCGTCGACATCAGCGGTTCTCAGGGAATGCTCGGGCAGCGCAGTGGCCGGACATCGGCGACGGTGGTGGGCTGGCTCGGCGCCCGCAGTGAGAGATTTTGTGACGGGATCGAGTACGTGGCGATCGATCCTGCTGCTGTCTACGCTTCCGCAGTGCGCACCCCGGATTTGTTGCCGAACGCGGTGCTGGTGGTCGATCATTTCCATCTCGTCGCCAAAGCCAACGACGCGGTCACCAAAGTCCGTCAGCGGGTGACGTGGGATCACCGGGCCTGTCGCGGTAGGGCGATAGACCCAGAATGGGCGAACCGACGGCGACTACTTCGTGGTCGGGAACGTATGTCGGACACTGGCTTTTCTCGGATGTGGAATGAGATCGACGCTCAGGATCCCAGTGCGCAGATCCTGTCTGCGTACATCGCAAAAGAAGAATTGCGGACCCTGCTGTCGACCGTCCGTGACGGTGGCGGCCGCCATCGAACCTCACATCGACTGCACCGATTCTTCACGTGGTGTGCCGACTCGAAGATCCCGGAGCTGCTCACGCTCGCGAAGATGGTCGACACCTGGTGGCCGCGAATCAACGCGTTCATCACCACCGGAATCACCAACGCGAAAACCGAGGGCTACAACCGGCTGGTCAAACAGGTGAAACGATCCGCGTGTGGGTTCCGAAACGTCGACAACTCCGCCCGTCGGATACGGTTTCACACGACCCGCATCGCGCGGGCCAACATTCAGACTTCCTGCTGAACTGCCCGGTCAAAGTTGAAGAGCCCCTTATCTGGCGCTCGATCGACTGTCCCAGGTGAGTGCAAGGATTAAAAATGTTGAAGGATCTCGTCATAGGGACGGCGACAATTGTTACTACCGACGTTGCGCTTTCGTCGTTGGGCGGAATCTAGCTCGGTGCGTAGGCCGCGGGAATCTCGGCTCGGATCGCTGTCGGACCCAAGCTGCTGAAAGATGCGGACTATTCGACGGAAGACACGTACAGCAGCATGTGAGGGCCCCTGCGATTCCCAGTTCCGCTCAGGGTGAGTGTGCGACCGGCAACGTGAACCCGTATCGCAAATCTGCAATCCAACTCTTTGACGCAATCGAGGCGGATGTTCTCGCTACTCGACACTTCGAGCGTGTTCCTCACCCCAGGGGCATTACCGATCATCCGCCACACCTTCCAGTGCGATGGCGTACGCCGAAGTTCAAGCAGGAGAGCAGCCTCGGTAGGGCAGGTGTCGGACAGCCGACGGACCACTACCGACAGCGAGACGTGGTTACGCTCCGCGACCTCCCGGACAACTGCAAGAGTAACCGCCGGAAAGCGACACATCTTTGCTATGTCCGGCCTCGGCACGAGTAGGCACCCCGCGACACTATCGGCGAGCAACTCGTCGAGCCGCAATTTCGCCGGCGTGGGCTCGGCCTCGCATTGCGAAGGATCACCGTGACCCAGAATCACGTGGGCTAGTTCGTGCGCGAGCGCAAATCGCCGTCGGGCCGGCTTGGCATTTCCGCGTAAGCGAATGGTAGGCCTACCCAATTCCCAGGCTACATGGCCGGGTCGATCGAGTCGGTCGTCAAGAATGATGGCGCCAACACCAAGGTTTCTCGCAATGCTATAAAGATGAACGGGTTCGATGTTGATGGACATCTCGCGAAGTAAGCTAGCTATCCATTCGGCGCCCTGGCGTGGAGATGCGTAGTTTTGATACTGCATTCTGCGGTCGTCTAGATTGACCTGCCGCTTGGGCACTGGAATGTTTGGCGAATCAATCATTCTGTCGCTCAACATAGTCTTCCCAAAATGTCACCCATTCCGCCACGCTCCCTAGCGGCATTTTACTG
>NZ_JBAWFH010000056.1:0-2111 GCF_049591685.1 Rhodococcus sp. (in: high G+C Gram-positive bacteria)
GGATCACTCTTTGTCGAGTCGGCGCGCGCTCTGTTCGACCGTCTCGTCGGCCGGTGCCTGTGTGGGCTTCTTCTCCAGCGACGGAGAGGAGCCTTCGATGCCGGACAGATCGTCGGGTGCGGTGAAGGCTGCACCGGAGTAGTCGTCGTCGGCTTCGGCGACCTCGGTGTCGGGAGGGAGAACCTCGCGGACAACGGCGCGCGACCAGGTAGTGATAATGCCGTCGGCGACCTCGAGGTCGACGGTGTCTTCCTCTACGAGCACGACGCGGGCGTACAGACCGGCGGTCGTGACGACCTCGTCACCGATCTTCAAGGAGTCCTGCAGATTCTGCGTGGCGGCCAGGAGCTTCTTCTGCTTGCGCACATTGAGGAACATCGGCACGAGCAGAGCCACGATGAGCAGCGGGAATAGCAGTTCCATCTTTTACGTCAGTCCTCGTCAAATGTCGGTGATGTTCTCGGGCTCGGCGGTCGTAATTCCGCCATGCGTTCCTGACAGTGTGCCACTACCCGGCGACCAGGTCGCCCTGCTGGCGCCGATTATCAGCCAATTATTCGAATAAGGGCTGCTGAGCTTCGTTGGTTCGGACCGAGATTCCGCCGATCGCGAGATCAGGAGGTGGCACGAGACCGAGGTGTTGCCATGCTGCAGCGGTGGCGACACGGCCTCTCGGCGTTCGGGCCACCATGCCTGCGCGAACGAGGAACGGCTCGCACACTTCCTCCACGGTCGCCGGTTCTTCGCCGACGGCTACCGCGAGGGTCGACACTCCAACGGGCCCTCCCCCGAAGCTGCGAATCAACGCACTGAGGACGGCGCGGTCCAGTCGATCCAAGCCGAGTTGGTCGACGTCGTAGACCACGAGCGCCTCCTGGGCGGTCTGTTTGGTCACCGTCCCGTCGCCGCGGACTTCTGCATAGTCGCGCACCCGGCGCAGCAGGCGGTTCGCGATACGGGGGGTACCTCGTGAGCGACCGGCGATCTCGGCGCAGCCTGCCTCGTCGATCGGCACCCCGAGAATTCCTGCAGAACGCATCAGTATCTGCTCGAGCTCAGCGGGCTCGTAGAAGTCCATGTGCGCGACGAACCCGAACCGGTCACGCAGAGGCCCGGTCAGCGCGCCGGACCGAGTGGTGGCGCCAACCAGTGTGAACGGCGCGACCTCGAGCGGAATGGACGTCGCCCCCGGCCCCTTGCCGACGACGACGTCGACTCGGAAGTCTTCCATCGCGAGGTAGAGCATTTCCTCCGCCGGCCGGGCGATGCGATGGATCTCGTCGATGAACAGAACATCGCCCTCGACGAGGTTGCTGAGCATGGCGGCGAGGTCACCCGCTCGTTCGAGCGCGGGGCCGGACGTCAAACGGAGGGCAGTGCCGAGCTCTTGCGCGATGATCATTGCCATCGACGTCTTGCCAAGTCCTGGTGGTCCGGACATCAGAATGTGGTCCGGCGTGCTGCCGCGGAGTTTCGCGCCGGTCAGGACGAGCTGCAACTGTTCGCGCACTCTCGGCTGACCGATGAAGTCGGTGAGCGATTTCGGTCGCAGGCTGGTCTCGACGTCGGCATCGTCCGCTGTGACGTCGGGGCTCACCTGGGACTCGAAATCTGGATCTTCGGTCATCTGCTCTTGCCCAGTAACGCCAGCGCCGACCGGAGGGCTGCCGACGTCGATGCATCGGGCTGCGCGGCCATGACGGATTCGGTGGCATCCTCGGCTTGCTTAGCCGCGAAGCCGAGGCCGGTGAGCGCCTCGACGATCTGTTCCCGGACGAGGTTGCCCGTTGCCGCGCCGCTCGGGACGGACAGACCGTTGCGGGCTCCGACGATGGCGTCGACCTTGTCGCGAAGCTCGACGACCATCCGTTCGGCCCCGCGCTTACCGATTCCCGGTACCCGCGTCAGGGCAGTGATGTTGCTGTCTGCCAACGCCGTACGGAGCGCGTGGGGATCGAGCACGGCCAGGGTGGCCATCGCGATGCGCGGGCCGACACCGGACACTGTCAGCAAGAGGGAGAACAGGTCTCGTGACTCGCTGTCGGCGAATCCGTACAGCGTCATCGAGTCCTCGCGGACGATCATGGTGATCAGTAGCCGCGACTCGGAGC
>NZ_JBAWFH010000057.1:0-13067 GCF_049591685.1 Rhodococcus sp. (in: high G+C Gram-positive bacteria)
CCCGTGAGCCGCGCCGGGGCGAGATTGACGGCGTCGTCGAGGCGAGCCGCGAACCACCCGAACTGCAGGTATTTCGGCGACCTGTATCCGATCATGGCGTCGAGGGTGTTGATGGCGCGGTAGCCCATCATGGCCGGCACGCCGCCCACAGCCCCCCAGAAGGCAACGCCGACAGCGGCATCCGAGGTGTTCTCGGCAATGGATTCGACGGATGCCCGAGCCAACCCCTCCGCGGCGAGCACGCTGGGGTCTCGTCCGCACAAGGACGGCAGCAGCTTCCTGGCCTCGTCGAGATCACCTGCCTCGAGGTGCTGCGCCATCGAAGAACCCGTCCGGGCGAGGCTCGTCCCGCCCAGGCACGCCCACGCCGTCGCCGCGGTCAGTGCTGCTTCCGCAACAGGGCCACCCCGACGTGCAAGACGATCCGCAGCCAAACCAGCGCCGACCGCCCCACCCACAGCCAGTAACGTGTGCGCCGTGCCCGCGTACCGCGAACGACGGTAGGTCGCTCGTTCGAGTGCGGTTGCGCCGCGACCGAAGCCTGCTACTGGATGGAAACGACGCGGGTCACCGAACGCCAGGTCGAGAACCAGGCCTAGCGCGAGTCCTGCGGCGCAGCTTCGTGATCGGGCGGCCCGGATGTGCACGCTACGACGGTAACGAAGCGGGCCGCGGCGCAGCAATCCGGACGGGGGTCGGAACTGTGAGGTCAGGCCCAGCGTTGCCGGTACGCGCTCGCAACCCGACGGTTCCCGAAGTCCAGGTCGCTTCCGGAGCCGAGCATTGCCATCGCCAATCCGACGAAGCCGACAGTTGTCATCACGAGCATTGCCATGGTGTCCCCCAACGATTTTTCTTCTGTGCCGCGCCCGTTACCGGGCGATGTTGATCTTGATTGTTACCGACGGGTAGACCGATGAACATGCACATGAGGGCGCCGTCACATGTGTCTGCAGTCACGACCGCGCGGCTAAGATCGACCCATGACAGCCGAAGGCACATCCCCCGCTCCCACCACGTCCGGCAGACCCGCCTGGGTCAACAAGGCAATCGTCGTTGCCGTAGCAGCAGTCGCCCTGGTGATCGCCTACCTGATTCTGTCGGCTTTCCTTCCGCGCTGGTGGAGTATCCGCGTCGCGAATCTGTCCGATCAGTCCTTCACCAAGGGCATTGCCTGGGGCCTCGCGTTCGGCGTCGTCTGCACGTTTCTCTCTCTTGCGTTCTTCACCGCCGCGTTCGCCGTTCGCAAGCGGCGAGGCGGCAAGATCACTGCGATAGTGGCGTTGATACTCGCCGTCGTGGCCGCCATCCCGAACCTGCTGACGCTGACAATCGTCCTCGGGAGCAACAACGCAGCCCATGCCGGAGAACGCACGCTCGACACCGAGGCCCCGGGCTTCCGCGGAGCAACCGCGCTGGGTGCCGTCATTGCGTTCGCCGCGTTCGCGTTGCTGGCGTTCGTCATCGTGCGCAGTCGGCGCAGGCGAGCAGCCGTGCGTCGGGGCGCCGCTACCGCGCAGACCCCGCCGAGCGCGTAGGCCACTCCCTCTACATCGAAGCCGTTGTCGGGGATCGGGTTTCGTGTCAGGGCACGACGGGTGCTTTGCCACCGTCATACGGTTCGATGGTCAGTTGCGCGTCCGCGGCGAACATGAGCTGTACCGGTCCGTCGTCGTCGGCGACTGTCACGACGACAGATAGACCGTCCTGGTCGACCGACTCGATTCTCCCGCGCTGCTCGCCCGTCTCGTCGACGAGCGCGTAGTCGCCGACCACCACGAGTAGTTCTTCTGCCGAGATGGTGCGTCGGCCGCCGAAATCGTCCACAGTCATAGAGCCACCGTAGGCGAGCGCCAGAGGTATTTCATTCGCGCTCGTCGGGCGGCTCGATGACCAGCACGTCGTCGACGGGAATCGGCAACGCGAGCTCGACACGTCGCTCTTCCCAGCTCGGATAGGCCGGCCGAATCCATACCCGCGTGTCCTCGAGCTGTACGAGTACGAATCTTCGCCAGCGCCAGGAATGGTTCGGTGCACGCAGGTCGGTGTCGGCAGCAATCGGAACAGGCGCCAGAGCCCAACACGGAGTGGACAACGACGCCAGCCCGTCCCGCACGAGCACTTCCGCTGCAGTGTCGACGGGCAGACCCACCGAGACGACGTGGCCGACGGGATTGACTGCATCGACGCTGTACTCGTCGTAATTCTCCGAGACCGTCCACCCCACCAGTTCACCGTCACTGGGCCTGGTCACGGGCAGTCTGCTTCTCCAGCGACCGATATCCACTCGTCCACCCTACGGATCTTCGAGTCCGCTGCTTGCGTGGCGCGGTGTGTCCGAACGAGGCCGACAACGGCTACGCCGGAGATAGTCTGGCCGAGAGTTGCGTTCGAGCAGTACGACCAAGGAGTAGGCGTGATTGCCAATATCTCGTTTCCGCGTTTTCTGAAGATCGGCCCGGGCGCGGTCGAGACTCTCGGCGAGGTGTTGACCGATCTCGGCGTCGCGCGTCCCCTACTCGTCACCGATCAATTCATGGTCGGCAATGGTGCCGCCGAGCGGCTGACGTCGATCATCGAAGCAGCCGGCATCAAGCCCGCAGTCTTTTCGAAGACGGTGCCCGACCCGACGACGGAGTCGCTGCAGGCGGGGCTCGACGCAGTGGCCGAGCACGGCGCGGATGCCGTCATCGGGTTCGGCGGTGGCAGTCCGATGGACACTGCCAAAGCGCTCGCGGTGCTGTCGGTGCAGGGCGGCGCGATGGCCGACTTCAAGGCGCCCACAGTGTCCGCCGGTCTCGCGTTACCCATCATCGCCATTCCGACCACCGCTGGAAGTGGTTCCGAAGCAACTCAATTCACCATCATCACCGATGTCGCCACCGACGAGAAGATGCTGTGCCCGGGGTTGTCGTTCCTTCCTGTCGCATCGATCGTCGACTCCGAGCTCACGGTGTCCATGCCTCCCCGGCTCACCGCGGACACCGGCGTCGATGCGTTGACGCACGCCATCGAGGCCTACGTCAGCAATAAAGCAAATCCCATTTCCGACGGCTTGGCCCTGTCGGCGATGAAAACCATCGGTCGATACCTGTTGACGGCATATCGGGACGGTTCCGATCGTGATGCACGCGCGGCCATGATGGTGGCGTCCACGCAGGCGGGAATGGCGTTTTCCAACGCGAGTGTTGCCCTGGTTCACGGGATGAGCCGCCCCATCGGCGCGCACTTCCATGTGGCGCACGGCTTGTCGAACGCAATGTTGCTGCCCGCGATCACCGCGTTCTCGATTCCGGGCGCGCGCGGTCGGTACGCAGACTGCGCCCGACAGCTGGGCGCGGCGGAGCCGTCCGACTCGGACGACGCGGCGGCTCGCAAACTCGTCGAGTTCGTCACTGCACTCTGCGCCGACGTCGAGGTGCCGACCCCCGCCACCTTCGGCATCGACCGCGCACGCTGGGATGAGCTGATTCCGCTGATGGCCGAGCAAGCTTTGGCGTCTGGTTCGCCTGCCAACAACCCCGTTGTCCCGACCGCGGACGAAATCGCCGACCTGTATCGCGTCGTGTACTGACACCTGCACGCAGTCGGCGCACGAGCACCGATGCCGCACAGCGCCTACGGTGATGGGATGAGTACGAGTGCTCCCGTCGTGACCATCGTCGGTGCGGGAATTGCAGGTGCGGCCTGCGCGGTGGTTCTTCGCGACGCAGGCGTGTCGTTCCGACTCGTCGACCGTGGACGCGCAGTCGGGGGACGAATGGCCTCGCCGGTTTTGCACGATCGGCGGGTAGACATAGGCGCCGGATATTTCACCGTCCGCGACCCCGAGTTCGAGGCGTTGGTCGCCCGCTGGGAAGCAGCCGAACTCACGCGGCCGTGGACGGATACCTTCGGCGTGCTGTCTCCTGGTTCCGATCCTGGCACGAGCAGCGGGCCGATGAGGTGGTCCACCCCCGGTGGCCTTCGCTCACTGGTACGAGAGATGTTGCACGACATGCCTTCTCACACGGAACACATCGCTTCGCTGCCCGAGGGTCACGTGGTGCTTGCGATGCCCGATCCTCAGGCCGCGAGACTCGCGCCCGTACCGGACGCCGTCAGATACTCCCCCGTCGTCACCGTCGTCCTCGGTTTCGATTCCCTGTCATTGCCGTTCGAGCACGCGGCATTCGTCAACGACGAACCCACCGTCGAATTTCTCGCGCACGACGGCGCCAGGAGAGGAGACGACGCGCCGGTTCTCGTCGTCCACACGACGCCGGAGTTCGCTAGTGCGCACCTCGACGATCCCGAGGCTGCCGTCGCCCCGACGGCACAGGCGGTGTTTTCGTTGATCGGCACCCCTGCGCCGACGTGGACTCACGCCCATCGGTGGACTTTCGGTAAGCCGGCCGACGCACACGATGCGACTTACGGTTCCGTCGACTCCGATTCCGGGCGCGTGTACTTCGCTGGCGACCAGTGGTGCCCCACAGGATCGCCCCGTGTCGAGAGCGCGTGGCGTTCAGGTACCGACCTCGGTCGGCACCTGGTGGACACCGTGTATCGGTAGCCGCCGCGGAACTGGGAGCCCGATAAGATTCGCTAATGCAGGGTCAAAAACATTCGTTGTACTTATCCGCTCGCTGGGCATAATTTCGGTGCATGCCCTCATCGTTCGCACCGACTCTTGCCGGCTTCGCTTTCGGACTGTCCTTCATCGTCGCCATCGGCGCACAGAACGCGTTCGTCCTGCGACAGGGAATTGCGAGGACGCACGTGTTCGCCGTCGTCGCCGTATGCGCGCTGTCGGATCTGATCCTGGTCGGCGCCGGCGTCGCGGGGGCGGGCTATGCAATCGACCGAGTTCCCGGCCTGGTGCGGTTCGCTTACTGGGGCGGGGCGCTGTTCCTTCTCGTGTACGGCGCCCTGTCCGCACGTCGCGCGTATCGGATGTCATCGTTGACGCTCGATGGCGGCACCACTGCCACGCGCATGGGACCCGCGGTTCTCACGGCATTTGCCCTCACGTGGCTCAACCCGCATGTCTATCTCGACACGGTCGTGTTGCTGGGATCGGTCGCGGCAACGTACGACACGGCCAGGGTCTGGTTCGGCGTGGGCGCTGGAGCGGCAAGCATCGCGTGGTTCACGGCCCTCGGGTACGGCGCGCAACTGCTCAGGCCGGCGTTCGCCAAGCCTGTGGCGTGGCGCGTTCTCGACGGTGCGATCGCGGTGTTCATGCTCATCCTGGGTGCTGGACTGGCCGTCAAGGCAATTAATAGTTAGTGCACGAACCATTCGTGTACGATGGAATTCGTGTCCGACAACGATCCCTTGGCGCTCGACCGGCAGGTGTGCTTCGCTCTGGCAGTCGCAAATCGGGCGGTGCTGGCCGTGTACCGTCCACTGCTCGAACCGATGGGGCTCACCCATCCGCAGTACCTGGTGATGCTTGCGCTGTGGGAGCAGTCGCCCCGGTCGGTCAAGGAGATCGGGCGAGCCCTCCAACTCGATTCTCCCACCCTGTCCCCTCTTCTCAAACGCCTCGAGGTCAACGGTCTCGTCGTGCGCACGAGAAGCGCTGTGGACGAACGCCAGCTCGACGTCGATCTGACCAAGGCAGGTGCGGCCCTGCGACGAGAGGCGGAGAAAATCCCCCCGGCTGTCGTCGACAAGTTGGGTGTCGACATCGCCGAACTCGAAGAACTGCACACCGTGCTCGGTCGGATCAACCGGGCCGCAATCGAAGCAGGAGCACTCGCATGACCGACCGGGGAACGACTCGCCCGAACTTTCGGCAATGGCTGGGCTACATCGTCGGCCGAAAGCTGCCACCCTCCATGCAGGAGTGGGTCAAGAACGATCTGACCGGTAAAGGTGCTGTACCACGACACATCTGCCGGTCGATGATTCCGTTCACGCCGATTTTCATTGGCTTCTTCGTCCTCTTCCCCGGCGCGCTGTGGCTACGTGGGTCGATGGTTCTGCTCAGCCTTCTGCTCGCATTGTTCTACACGGCCGCGTTCATGGAACTCAATCGTGCGCGTCGACTCGAATTGCACGGTCTGCCATCGGATCTGCAGAGCGACCGTAAACGCCGTGCAGTGGAGGACGAACGCGAACGGTACGAAAAGCTGCACCTACGCCGTCGATAATCCCGTGCCGTCAGTCGCCGACGACGATACGTTGGCCGACGGTGACCACGGCACGGCTCAGGCTTTTCGATGCATGCTTGCTCAGCGGTCCCTCGTCCATCCGAAGGGCGTGGATGGTCATCAGTAACTCGATGAGGGTTCTGGTGGACAGCATGTGCGTCGCATGCTCGATCGCCGCTTCGCGTTTCGTGGCGGGTACCTGGCTGGCCGGCAGGTAGTCGAATGCGCGTTGCACGTGCACTTCTTCGAATTCACGTCGCAGGCTCGACGCCTCGGTGGTGGCCCCGGGCAAGTGGTAGTGCAGCAGTCGCGATTCGTCGGGGTGCGCCTCCACCCAATTCCACACCGCTATGATGACGGCCTCCAGTGACGGTTCGGCATCCGAATCCTCTTGTGTGCGAACATCGGTCACCACTGCGTTGACCATGTCGAGTACACGGCGCATCGCCAACTCGAACAGCTCGTCTTTGCCTGCAAAGTGGTAGTACACGGCAGACGGAACCACGTCGGCTTCGTCCGCAACGTCCTGGATGCTGGCATCGGAGAAGCTCTTGGCCGCGAAGACACGGATGGCAGCGCCGACGATTTCCTGCCGCCGCGACGGCCTGTGCGGCGACTTCTTCTCGATCGTGTTGCTCGTCCCCTGCTCGCTCAACTCGAAGCCTCCCCCTGCTGCGCCTGAAGCACTAGTGTTGCATGACCGATGACCGGTACGAGTGAAAGCCTCAGGAGAGTCCCTTGTCACCCGCAGCAAAGCGTCCAGCGCACCGTCCGTCCAGGCGCGGAGTCATCGTCGAAACGGCATTCGAGTTGTTCGCGTCGAGTCCGGTCGATGCCGTCACCGTTGCCGATATCGCCGCGTCCGCGAAGATGACGTCGGCGGCCATCTACTACCACTACCCGTCGCGCGAGGAGATCCTTCTCGAAGGCTTGCGGGAGTTCACCTCGGTGTACGTAGCCGAAATCGAACGCATTGCCACCGAGGTTGTCGTCCCTGCGCGCGCGATGGGTGCTTTGATCGAGCCGTTCGTTGCTTGGTTGTCCGAGAATCGAACTCGGGCTGCGGTCTACTTCGTTCAGTCGCGCGGAGCGAGTCAACAAGTCGAGGCGATACGCCGTGAGAATGCCCTCGTGCTCATTCCCGTGCTCAGCAACGCAGTGAAGAAGGCACGCGGAAAAGCGAGTGCGGCGGAGGCCGGTGTCGTAGCGGTCGCCATGATCGCCGAAATCGAAATCTTTGCGTCGGCATTCCTGTCCGAGGACCGGTCCTTGACGGTGCTGGGCAAGCGACGATTCGTCGAAGCGGGCGTCGAATTGGCCGACCGCATCGCCGGCACGAGGCCGGCCAAAAGCGAACCCGTCGGGTGAAGTGGTGGGCGCAGAGGGGTTCGAACCCCCGACCGCTGGTGTGTAAAACCAGAGCTCTACCGCTGAGCTATACGCCCGTCTACCGGCGATTGGGAACCGCCGGAACGCTGGGAGAAATTTATCTTGTTGACGCCGGATCTACAATTCGGCAGGTCGGACGCCCTCCATGTGAGTGAAAATTCGTAACCGTACGAATTCTCGCCCACATGGATTTGAGGTCAGACGCTTGCCAGTGCGGTTTCCCACGCGGATTGGTCGCGGGGTTCTCCGGGTTGCTTCATCTCCGAGAAGCGGATGGTGCCGTCCTTGTCGATGACGAACGTTCCCCGGTTTGCGAATCCGGCTTTGTCGTTGAACACCCCGTACGCCTGGGCCACGGCACCGTGGGGCCAGAAATCGGACAGCAGCGGAAAGGTGTAGCCCTGCTCTGCAGCCCAGATCTTGTGCGTCGGAGGAGGCCCGACCGAGATTGCCAAAATCGCAGTTTCGTCGTTCTCGAATTTTGGCAGTTCGTCTCTTACCTTGCAGAGCTCGCCCTGACAGGTGCCTGTGAAGGCGAGCGGATAGAAGACCAGCAGGACGTTCTTGGCGCCGCGGTACGACGACAGGGTGACTTCCTGGTTGTTCTGGTCTTTCAGCGTGAAGTCGGGCGCGGGAGCGCCCACCTCGAGTGGCATCGAAATCGAATTCCCGTCGTTTCCTGCTACCGCTTGGTTGCAGGGGTCTTCGGCTGCACCAATCGGCTGCCGATCCAGTCGCCGAGGTTGGCCGCGGAAGTTTGCGTCAATCCGGCTGTAGGCGCCGACTCAGCGATTTCGCTGGGTTCGACGTGTCCGGGGAGTCCGGTCTTGGGGCTGAGTACCCAGACGAATCCATCGTCCGAGAGAGGACCGATTGCGTCCATGAGGGCATCCACGAGATCACCGTCTCCGTCGCGCCACCACAGCAGCACGACGTCGATCACCTCGTCCGAGTCCTCGTCGAGGGTTTCACCGCCGATAGTTTCCTCTACGTCCGCCCGCAGGTCGTCGTCTGTGTCCTCGTCCCAGCCCAGTTCCTGAACGACCAAGTCGCGGGTGATTCCGAGTTTCTGAGCGTAGTTCTGAGCGTCCGCCGCGGCGACCACGGTGGTGACCTCCTTGCATAGTGGGTGAAGTAGTGCAAGCGAACAGTGTTTCAGCCGCTAGCGCAAGCTGACCGCGCCGAAATTGCGTACATAAATTTTTACTGGTGAGTAACGGGACTCTGTACGACCTCCGCGGAACATGTGTAGGAGGATTGAGGAGCATCACCGGAATGAGGAACGTAGCTCGCCGTCACAGAAGGCGAGATACCTGGAACGGCCGCCGCACCGAGCGACCGCCACATTGAGGAGTACACACGTTGTCCGAGTTGAACCAGGACGATCGGCAGAGCGCCCCTGCCGGCACGAAGAGCGGGCCCACCGGCTCGAATGGTCGGGTACGCGTCATCCGCGAGGGTGTTGCATCGTATCTACCCGACATCGACAATGACGAGACCAACGAATGGATCGAATCCTTCGACGGTCTTCTGGAGCGGTCGGGTCCGGCACGCGCCCGTTACCTGATGCTGCGTCTGCTCGAGCGAGCAGGTGAACGTCGCGTCGCTCTGCCGTCCCTGACCTCGACGGACTACGTCAACACCATCCCCACCGAGAACGAGCCCTGGTTCCCCGGTGACGAGGCCATGGAGCGTCGCTACCGCGCCTGGATGCGTTGGAACGCAGCCATCATGGTTCACCGCGCGCAGCGGCCGGGTGTCGGCGTCGGCGGCCACATCTCCACCTATGCCTCGTCGGCGGCACTGTACGAGGTCGGCTTCAACCACTTCTTCCGCGGCAAGGATCATCCGAGCGGCGGCGACCAGATCTTCATCCAGGGTCACGCCTCCCCCGGCATCTACGCCCGTGCCTTCCTCGAGGGCCGTATCCCGGCCGAGCGGATGGACGGGTTCCGCCAGGAATTCTCGCACTCCGATGCAGGCGGCGGCCTTCCGTCGTACCCGCACCCGCGATTGATGCAGGACTTCTGGGAGTTCCCGACGGTGTCCATGGGTCTCGGCCCGATGAACGCCATCTATCAGGCGCGCTTCAACCATTACCTCGCCGACCGCGGAATCAAGGACACCACCGATCAGCACGTGTGGGCGTTCCTCGGAGACGGCGAGATGGACGAGCCGGAATCACGCGGGCTCGCGCACGTCGCCGCGACGGAGGGTCTGGACAACCTGACCTTCGTCGTCAACTGCAACCTGCAGCGCCTCGACGGACCGGTCCGCGGCAACGGCAAGATCATCCAGGAACTGGAATCGTTCTTCCGCGGCGCGGGCTGGAACGTCATCAAGGTGGTCTGGGGACGCGAGTGGGATGCACTCCTTCACGCCGACCGTGACGGCGCACTCGTCAACCTGATGAACACCACGCCCGACGGTGACTTCCAGACGTACAAGGCCAACGACGGCGGATACGTCCGCGACCACTTCTTCGGACGCGACCCCCGTACCAAGGAACTGGTCAAGGACCTGTCCGACGGCGACATCTGGAACCTCAAGCGCGGTGGCCACGACTACCGCAAGGTTCACGCTGCCTACGCCGCGGCAATGGCGCACAAGGGCCAGCCGACGGTCATCCTGGCGCACACCATCAAGGGCTACACCTTGGGCAAGCACTTCGAGGGGCGCAACGCGACGCACCAGATGAAGAAGCTGACCCTCGATGATCTCAAGACCTTCCGCGATCTCCAGCACATCCCGATCTCCGACGAGGAGCTGGAGAAGGATCCATACCTGCCGCCGTACTACCACCCAGGTCCGGACGCGCCCGAAATCCAGTACATGCTGGATCGTCGACGCGCACTCGGCGGTTTCGTGCCCGAGCGACGTGTCTCCCCGCAGCCGCTTCCTCAGCCGAGCGACGACACCTACAAGACCTTGCTCAAGGGCTCGGGCAAGCAGGACGTCGCCACCACGATGGCGCTCGTGCGCGTGATGAAGGAGCTCCTTCGCGACAAGGAGATCGGTCACCGCATCGTGCCGATCATTCCGGACGAGGCACGCACGTTCGGTATGGACTCGTGGTTCCCGTCGCTCAAGATCTACAACCGCAACGGGCAGCTGTACACGTCAGTGGACTCCGAGCTGATGCTCGCCTACAAGGAGAACTCGAGCGGCCAGATCCTGCACGAGGGCATCAACGAGGCCGGCTCGACGGCGTCGTTCACCGCGGTCGGAACCTCGTACGCCACGCACGGCGAAGTCATGATTCCGCTGTACATCTTCTACTCGATGTTCGGTTTCCAGCGGACGGGCGACGGCTTGTGGGCCGCAGCCGACCAGATGGCCCGCGGGTTCGTTCTCGGCGCCACCGCGGGACGCACCACGCTGACCGGTGAGGGCCTGCAGCACGCCGACGGGCATTCGCTCCTTCTCGCGTCGACCAATCCGGCAGCAGTTGCCTACGACCCGGCGTTCTCGTACGAGATCGCACACATCGTCAAGGACGGTCTGCGTCGGATGTACGGCGGCACCGAAGGAGTCGAGGGGTTCGGTGGAGAGAACATCTTCTACTACATCACCCTCTACAACGAGCCCTACCAGCAGCCGGCTCAGCCGGAAGACCTCGACGTCGAGGCGCTTCTCAAGGGCATCTACCTGTTCGAGAAGCCGCAGCAGGGCGACGGACCCGAGGCGCAGATCCTGGCGTCGGGAGTCGGCTTGGTCTCGGCTCGTAAGGCACGCGAACTGCTCGAGTCCGAATGGGGCGTTCGCTCCGGCGTCTGGTCGGTCACCTCGTGGGGCGAGCTTCGCCGCGACGGTATCGAGTCGGAGAAGGAAGCGCTGCAGAACCCGGGCGCCGAAAAGCGGGTGCCGTTCGTGACGCAGGCGTTGTCGAGCGCTGCCGGTCCCATCGTCGCGGCATCCGACTGGATGCGTGCGGTTCCCGACCAGATCCGTCAGTGGGTTCCGGGCGACTACGTCACCCTGGGCACCGACGGTTTCGGCTTCTCCGACACCCGGCCCGCTGCACGGCGCGTGTTCAATGTCGACGCGGAGTCCATCGTCGTCGCGGTGTTGTCCGCTCTCGCCGCTTCGGGCGAGATCGACATCTCCAAGGCCGTCGAGGCAGCAAAGAAGTACCAGATCGACAATGTTCTGGCCGCACCGACGTCGTTCGCCGATACCGGTTCCGCCTGAGCACAGCCATGATCTCCGCCCGCCCGCCCGTGTCCGCGCAATCGGACACAGGTGGGCGGGCGTAGGTTTTTGTACATGGTCGACAGGAGCGGAGCCCGCGGAGTGACCGAAGCGGACAAAAGCGGTCGGGAAAACAAGGTCGTGGACGACTACATCACCGACAACGAGGTGCATCTGCCGGTCAAGGCTTTGACGCCTTCGCGCCAGAAGCGTGATCCGCTGCCGGACGCTCTGCTGCGCCGGGTCAAACAGTTCTCCGGTCGCTTGTCCACCGAAGCGGTGACGGCAATGCAGGCGCAGTTGCCGTTTTTCGGTGGCCTCGACGCAGCGCAGCGGGCCAGCGTGCAGCTGTTGATTCAGACGGCCGTCGATAACTTCCTGGAGTGGTTGAAGAACCCGCAGAGCGACATTCGGTTCAGTCTGGATGCGTTTCAGGTCATTCCGCAGGACCTGGCTCGGCGGTTGACGCTTCGCCAGACGGTCGACATGGTTCGCGTCGCAATGGAATTCTTCGAGCAGTGGCTACCGGCACTGGCTCGGAACGACCAGCAGCTCGTCGCGTTGACGGAGGCGGTTCTCCGATACGGGCGTGAGCTGGGGTTCGCGGCGGCGTCGGTATACGCCAGCGCCGCGGAATCTCGGGGGGCCTGGGACACCCGGCTCGAAGCGCTGGTCGTCGATGCCGTGGTTCGTGGCGACACGGGGTCGGACATGTTGTCTCGCGCTGCGACGTTGAACTGGGACGCGACGGCTCCAGCCACAGTGCTTGTCGGTACTCCACCCGAGGACCAGGGCGTATCGGTGGTGGGCACCGTGCACGCAGTCGCGCAGAAGCACGATCGGGCCGCACTCGCGGTGGTGCAGGGCACGCGGCTCGTCATGGTCGTCAGCGGCCAGCTCGGCGACGACCCCGCGAGCAGCGGGTTCCTTGCCGACATGCTGCAGAACTTCTCGGACGGCCCCGTCGTCATCGGGCCGACGACTCGCACTCTCGGTGCCGCCCATTCGAGTGCGGTGGAAGCGTTCGCGGGCATGCAGGCCGTCGCAGGATGGCGTGGTGCGCCTCGCCCCGTGCACGCCGGCGAGCTGCTTCCCGAGCGTGCACTACTCGGCGATTCGGCGGCGATGTCGGCGCTCAACGACCTCGTCGTCATGCCACTGTCGTCGGCAGGATCGGGGCTCGCGGACACCTTGGACGCCTACCTCGACTGTGGCGGCGCAGTCGAAACCTGCGCGAGGCAGCTGTTTGTTCATCCAAATACGGTCCGGTATCGGCTGAAAAGAATAGCGGAAGTCACAGGACGCGACCCCACTCAATCGCGCGACGCGTACGTCCTCAGGGTCGCG
>NZ_JBAWFH010000058.1:0-18288 GCF_049591685.1 Rhodococcus sp. (in: high G+C Gram-positive bacteria)
ATCACCCGACCCCAGGAGCAGACCGTCGAGCGTCGCCGCCGCAATGCCCCTCGGGTCGTCCGTCGGATGATTCGGCTGTAGCCGCGTGCACAGCGTCCCCGGCAATCCGACGGTCGTGCGAAACGCCGATGTCACCCGGACGGCCCGAGCGACGGCAATGAGGTCTTGATTCCGCATGATCTTGCTGACTGCGGCCACCATCTCCGGGGTCAGGCCTGCGGACACCGACCGTAACCGTGCCGCCGCATCCTCGGAGGCGGCCACCTCGAGCAGCCAGTCTCGCAGCCCGCCCACGGTCAGGTGCGATACTGCCCCGAACGCCTGCCTGTCGTGCGAATCCACGATGAGGCGGGTGACCTCGTCGGACTCGTACGGCACCAGCAGGTCGCGGAGAAAGACCTCCAGCGCCACGTCGGCGAGCGCCCATTGCGCGGCAGCACGTTCGGCGTCGGATTCGGCAGCGCACCCGGCCAACTCGTCGCCGGATCGCAACGGCGTTGCCTTGGCCATCAACTCGACCAGACCGTCGAACCGGTAGGTCGTGCCGGACACCTGCTGTGTGTACGACGTCATTCGAGCTCGGCCTCGGCTTTCGCGAGAGCAGCGAACTCCTCGTCCGGTGAATTCGCGACCAGGCGATGGCGACTGTAGATGCCGAAGTACAGCATGAAGGCTGCGAACACACCGAGGCACCACAGCGCGGCAGTACTGTCGACGAGGAAGGTGGCGACGACGGCGAAGGCTGCGACGACGAGGGCGAATCCCGTAGTCGCGATCCCGCCCGGGGTTCGGTACGGCCGCTCCATAGTCGGCTCTTTCCGCCGCAACACGATGTGACTGATCATCATCAGCACGTAGCTCAGCGCGGCGCCGAACACTGCCATGTTGAGCAGCATCGCACCCTGGCCGGTGAGCGAGAGGACGAAACCGATGACGCCCGGGACGATCAGCGCGAGCGTCGGTGCTTTTCGAGTGTTGGTGATGGACAACACCTTCGGGAGGTAGCCCGCGCGGGAGAGCGCGAACAGCTGCCGCGAGTAGGCGTACATGATGGAGAAGAAACTGGCGACCAGGCCCGCGAGGCCGATGTAGTTGACGACCTTCGCGGCGGCGCCGTCGCCGAGAGCTTCGACGAGCGGATTGCCCGACGCCTGCATGGCGTCCGCTCCCCCAGCGCCCGTCACGAGGACGAGAACGCCTGCGCCTGTGAGGAGGAGGACCGCCATCGCGGCGATGATGCCTCGAGGGACGTTCTTCGTCGGATCTTTCGCTTCCTCGGCGGCCAGTGGCACACCCTCGATGGCGAGAAAGAACCAGATGGCGAACGGTACGGCTGCCCAGATGCCCATGTAACCGAACGGCAGGAAGCTCGATGCTCCCGCGGCGTCGCTCGGCGCGATGTCCGTCAGGTTGGCCGAGTCGAACTGCCCGAGTGCTGCAACAGCGAAGATGATCAGGCCGACGAGTGCGATCGCGGTGATGACGAACATGATCTTCAGCGCCTCGCCGGCACCGGCAAGATGAATTCCGATGAATATCGCGTACACCGCCAGATACACCCACCAGCCGTCCGTGATGCCGAACAGGCCCAGGGATTCGACGTACGCGCCGATGAAGGTTGCAATGGCCGCGGGCGCGATCGCGTATTCGATGAGAATGGCCGTGCCGGTGGCGAACCCGCCCCACGGACCGAGTGCTCGACGAGCGAATGTGTAGCCGCCGCCTGCTGCCGGCAGCGCCGAGGACATCTCGGCCATTCCGAGCACCATGGCCAGGTACATGCCCGCGATCAGCACGGCGGCAATGAGCAGACCACCGAACCCGCCCTGTTCGAGGCCGAAATTCCATCCGGAGTAGTCGCCGGAAATGACATAGCTGACACCGAGGCCGGCAAGCAGTATCCAGCCCGCGGTGCCCTTCTTCAACTGGCGCTTGGCGAGGTAGTCACCGCCCTCGACATGGGAGTCCGCACCGCCGTGATGGGTGCCGGTTGGTTCTTTGACGGACATGTGTGCGGCCTCTCTCGATGCTGAGGACTCGGTCGCTCGGGGTGCGCGAACCGAGTGAAAGATATGCCTGGGGTGTGAGCGCAAGATCATCGGAACATGACGGGCTGATTACGGGCGGTCACATCGAACGCGGCTCGACGAGGCCGGTGTTGCCCCGATCGCCCTCGTCCGGTTCGGCGACTGTCAGAACTGCGTCCACTACAGCGCTGTTGGTTTCTTTGCTCACGCTCCAGTCGCCGGAGTGTGCGCGCGATCGACGATCCGAACAGTGAGGTCACCCCGTTCCAGATCGACACTGCGGCGCCGGCGACGAACAACCCGACCGCGGCCAACGTCGACCAGAGGTAGCTCTCGCGGCCGTATCCCAGCGGGCGTTCCGAGTCGGGGCCGCGGGAACCACGCTTGTCGGCCACGAGCAGAAACACCTCGTTGCCGGTGTCGGCCCAGGAATGGGACGCCTCGGCCACCATCGACGCGGACCCGGTGATGATCGCTGCGATGGTTTTGGCGATCGCCACTCCGAGATTCGCCACGAAGGCGATGAGGACGGTGCGGAGACTGTCGTTCGGCCTATCGGCGGCTGACGCCTGTGCAGCTTTCGCGAGAACAACCCTAGGCCGGGATTGCGGCCCGGTCGCGCCTTCTTTCGAGGGCACGACCAGGCGACCGTGTGCGTATCGTGCCGTGTGTCGAACCGTGCAGAGCGGTCAGCCTCGAAGCATGCCCGGAACCGGGCACGCATCGACTGCTTCGGCAACGACGAGCACGTCGTTCGGGACGGGTGGACGCCTGCCCTCTTCCCAATCGACGCCGACGAACGGGCGCAGCTGCGCCAGCGCGTCGTTCTCCGCCGGTGTGTAGGCGCGTCCGCGGCTGAGGAATCGCAGGCCCTCCGGGGTTTCGAGTGAGAAGCCCGAGCCTCGGCCGGGCACGACGTCGAGAACCATCTGCGTGTGCTTCCACGCTTCGAACTGCGAACCGGAGATCCATACCGGCACAGCGTCGACGCCCTCCGGAAGATCGGTGGGCACCTCGCCGACGCCGAGCCGAAGATCCAACAATCCCAGCAGCACATCGCGATCACCGACGATGAATTCCCCTGCGGGATAACACATCGGAGAGGATCCATCGCAGCATCCTCCGGACTGGTGCATCATCAGTGCGCCGTGGATACCGCCGAGGCGACGGAGAAGCTCCATCGCCCCGGCGGTTGATCTGAGACGCGCTGGTGGTTGCGCGTCAGGCATCAGAAGAAGCCCTGGGCTTTCTGGGCGTAGCTGACAAGCAGGTTCTTCGTCTGCTGGTAGTGGTCCAGCATCATCAGGTGGTTCTCGCGCCCGATGCCGGAGGACTTGTAGCCGCCGAACGCCGCGTGCGCCGGGTACTGGTGGTACGTGTTCGTCCACACGCGTCCGGCCTTGATGTCGCGTCCGGCGCGGTAGGCGACGCCGCCGTCTCGCGACCAGACGCCCGCACCGAGTCCGTAGAGGGTGTCGTTGGCGATGGAGATGGCTTCGTCGTAGTCCTTGAACGAGGTCACCGACACCACGGGGCCGAAGATCTCTTCCTGGAAGATGCGCATGTCGTTCTTGCCGGTGAAGATCGTCGGCTGGACGTAGTAGCCACCGTTCAGGTCGCCTCCGAGCTGCGCGCGCTCGCCGCCGGTGACCACCTGTGCACCTTCGCCCTTGCCGATCTCGATGTAGGACAGGATCTTTTCGAGCTGGTCGTTGGAGGCCTGCGCACCGATCATGGTGTCGGTGTCGAGCGGATCGCCCTGTCGCACCGCCTTGGTTCGGATGGCAGCGAGCGCGAGGAACTCGTCGTAGATATCGGCCTGGATGAGGGAACGGGACGGGCAGGTGCAGACTTCACCCTGGTTCAGGGCGAACATCGTGAACCCTTCGAGCGCCTTGTCCTGGTAGTCGTCGCCCACCGACAACACGTCGGAGAAAAACACGTTGGGGCTTTTGCCGCCGAGTTCGAGAGTGACGGGGATGAGATTTTGGGAGGCGTACTGCATGATCAACCGACCGGTGGTGGTCTCGCCGGTGAACGCAATCTTGGCAATGCGCGGGCTCGATGCCAGCGGCTTGCCCGCTTCCACACCGAATCCGTTGACGATGTTCAGGACGCCGGGGGGCAGAAGGTCGCCGATGACCGAGATCAAGTACAGGATCGAGGCAGGCGTCTGCTCTGCGGGCTTGAGCACCACGGCGTTACCTGCGGCGAGTGCGGGCGCGAGCTTCCACACGGCCATGAGGATCGGGAAGTTCCACGGGATGATCTGACCGACGACGCCGAGGGGCTCGTGGAAGTGATAAGCCACTGTGTCGCTGTCGATCTCGGACAGCGAACCCTCCTGCGCGCGAATGCAACCGGCGAAGTATCGGAAGTGGTCGACGGCGAGCGGGATGTCGGCGTTCAGAGTTTCGCGGATCGGCTTGCCGTTGTCCCACGACTCGGCGAGGGCGATCGACTCGAGGTTCTCGGCGATGCGGTCGGCGATCTTGTTGAGGACGACAGCACGCTCGGCGGCCGATGTCTTGCCCCATGCGGGTGCGGCGGCGTGTGCGGCGTCGAGTGCCAGTTCGATGTCCTCGGACGTCGAGCGGGCAACTTCGCAGAAGTTCTCGCCGGTGACCGGGGTCGGGTTCTCGAAGTACTGGCCCTTGACCGGCGGTACCCATTCGCCGCCGATCCAATTCTCGTAGCGCGGCTGAAACGACATCTTGGCATCGGCGGTACCGGGGCGAGCGTAGACGGACATCCAGTGACTCCTTCTCATCAACAAGAACTGCTGTGATTCAGAACACTAGAGAGTGCAACGTTGCAACTACGTTGCCGAGCAGGCAGCAACTACGTTGCCGAGCGGGACGCAGCATGCGTCAGACGCCCAGCTGACTGTCGAGCAGATCGATACGTGCGTCCACCTGGCCGTACAGCGCGGAATCCGGGCGGAGCGTGGAGCGGTACGCCTCCCACGCGACGATGTCGGTGCGTCCGTGGATCGACGACGTCCATTGTGCGAGCAGCACCGGATCGCCGACGCGCAGCAACGCGGCTTGCACCCGCGATCGCAGTTCGTTGCGGATGTCGTCGATGCCCGGTGCCGATGACCCCGGAAGTACCGGACCGGTGTAGATACGCATCGCGGCTTCGACATCGCCGCGGTCGAGGGCCCGGCGGATGTCGCCGACGTCGGAGGACAGCGCCCCGACCAATCTGTAGGGACGCGACGCGAGGCCCGCCGCACCGAAGGTTTTGCGCAATCTCGACATCTCGGCACGGATGGTGACGGAGTCGAGTTCGTGCTCGTCGAGCAACACTGCCAGGTGGTCGGAGCTGAGCCCCTCCGGGTGATCGGCGAGCAGCAGCAATATCTCGGCGTGCCGCTGCGACAGGGCAAGTCGACCACTGCCCCGCACGAGTCCCGGCCGGCCCGATCCCAACACCTCCAGCCGAGGCGCACTGTCTCCCAACGACTTCGGAGAGTTCATCAGGTGCACGCGCAGCTCGGACTCGGCCGCCGCGACGGTCGCGCGGATCAGCGACAACACTTCCGGTACCGCGACGCGTGGACCCCCGGTGATGTCGATCGCGCCTAGTATGTGCCCGCTGGTGGGGTGATGAACCGGCGCGGCAGAACAGCTCCACTCGTGCACCGTCCGGGTGAAGTGTTCGGCCTCGAAAATTTGCACACAGTGATCGACGGCCAGGGCGGTACCCGGCGCATTCGTACCCTTACTCTCTTCGCTCCAGTCCGCGCCCTCCGCGAAATTCATCGACAGCGCACGGTCTTTGGCGGCAACATCGCCCTCGACCCACAGGAGCCGACCTTCGGCGTCCGAGATTGCGACGAGCAATCCCGTGTCGGCGGCGTCCTCGACCAGCAATTTCCGCACGACCGGCCGGACGAGAGACATGGGGTGCTCGTTGCGATACCGCTCGAGTTCGGCGCCGGAGAGAGCGAACGAATCGTTGTTGCCGTCGGGGTCAACACCCTTCGTTCGACTGCGCAGCCAAGAATCGAGGACAACCGAGCGCACGTTGTCCGACGGCGGCCGATCTTCGACGAACGATCGATGTGCGGCTCCGACTCGGCGTGCCAGGAGGTCGACGTCGTCACCAGGACGAACGGCCACCCAGGGGTTGCCCTGCCCTGGCTTGCTTCCAGTCATCACAACTACCTCTTCTGGCGCGGTCATACTACTGTAACGCAGCACACAAGGGCAGAATGCAACCCCTCCACCCGAAGCCGCGATCCGGGCAAGGAGGGACGCACGCGTTCGGTCAGCGCTTCTTCACGGTCGCCGAGATGTCGATGCTCGTATGGCCCGCCGACTTCGTCTTCTTGTCCGCACGCCTTTCCTTCAGCGACTTACCGGACTTTTTGGGCATGGAATTGCGAGGAGATTTGTCGGACATCGGGTTGTCCCCATTCTCTGCGAAACCGTGAATGGTTCCGGAGAGGGTCGAACCTACGCCACTCGGCCACGAAGCAGGTCCGATGCGCGCTCGGCGAACATGATCGCCGTCGCGTGCGGGCCCCGCGAGGGCACCACGGGGAACGCGGAGGTGTCCACGACGAACAGCCCCTCTATGCCGCGCACCCGACAGAACTCGTCGACAACGGAGTCACCGTCCCCCATTGCGCAGCTACCGGACAGGTGAAGTGACGTACCGAGAAGGGCCTGCCCGTCACCGACCCGGCCCGGCGCTGCCGGTTCCTGCGCTGTTCCCGCTCGTCCGATCAGATCGAGAACCAGTGCGTGACCGTCCGACATTGCCCGCCTGTCAGCGGGTGAAGCCAGGTATCGATGACGCACACGCGGCGCGTCGGCCGGGTCGCGCGAGACGAGCGTGATGTCGCCGCGGCTCTCCGGACGCATCAGACCGATCCCGATCATCGGACGGCCTGCGGGTATTCCGGCGATGAAACTGTCGAAAGAGGCGCTGTAGGGCCGAATTTCGAGATCGTCCACGTGAAGAACCGCCTCCAATGGCGAACTTCGACGACCGATGTTCGAAAGCTGCCAGGGCACAAGAAGTTCGGGGTGATCGGTGAAACCTCGACCGACCCGAGGGTGGTCCATGACAACCGGTACACCCAGTTCCGTCAAAGGATCTGCCGGACCTATGCCCGACAACATCAGCAGCTGCGGTGTACGAACAGATCCGGCGCACAATACAATCCGGTCGGCACGGAGGTGCGATACCACGCCGCCGCGTTCGACCGTCACCCCGCTCGCGCGCGCTCCACCGAAGGTGACGCCCAGCACGGTCGTGCGGTCGTGCACCGTCAGGTTGGCACGCGTCATCGCCGGCAACAGATAGGCCGAAGCCGCATTCACTCGTCGCGCGCCGAGCACGTTGCGCGGCACCGGACCCACACCCCCGGTGGAGAACGGATCGTTCTTGTCCGCATCGAATCGATACCCGGCGGCGAGGGCGGCACCGAAGAACGTGTCGGTTATCGGCGATCGAACAGATGCGGCAACACGCGAAACCGGCATCGGTCCGGCCGATCCGTGAGCGTCACCGCCGAAATCGAGATCGTTCTCCAGTGCCCGAAAGTACGGGAGGACATCGTCGAACGACCACGACGCCGGCCACGAGTCGAAGTCGCCAGGACGCGCACGAACGAAGTAGGCACCGTTCACCGCACCGGACCCACCCAGCACTCGGCCGCGCGCGACGTCGACCGCGGTGTCGGGCGTCAACTCCGCGCGGTAGCCGTCGATCCAGGGACTGCGAGGCCCGACGGGCAACGCACAGGCGTCGAGCAACGCGGTGGGAATTTCGGCGGCACTGCGGTACCCCGGCCCCACCTCGAGTAGCACCACCGAGCACGACGGGTCTTCGCTCAGCCGAGCTGCGAGCACCGACCCGCACGATCCGCCACCGACGACGACAACGTCGGCGTAACCACGATCCTCTGTCGTCATGAGTCCATTCGCGGCGTCAACGCTCCGAGGCTGCGCGTTCGAACGGCACCCGTCCACAGTCCGGCCCCGTAGGCGATGTCGTCGACGCGCTTGAAGAATGCGTATCGCACCGGGTCGAGACCACCCAGCTCACGATGCTTGTACCAATCCGACATTGCCTCCGAAAGTGCAAGCGCGACAGCGATCTTTCGAATTCTACTGGACAACACCACCGCGAGAAGGGTGATCGGCCAGTAGTGCCGGCACAGCGCCGAAGCAAGCTGCCACAGCCCTCCGACGAAACCTTCGGTCGCGAGAATTGCCGCGATCCGCGTGGGCTGGTCGAGACCGAGGAACATCTTGCGTAACCGGGCGATGGTGACTCCGAGGGTCAACAGCGCACCGAACAGACCGAACTTGGTGAAGCTCGCCGCCAACAGACACGCGGCCAGCGTCCACGGTGACATCGAGACCGGTGGAACCATCCCGGGATGACGCTCCGCGAGTGGACTCGCCCCGGTGCCGTAGAACAGTTTGCGCCCGAACCACCGCCCGAACGTGACTCTGTGGTCGTGCGCCACGTGCGCGACCGGCTCGTACCGCAGGCGCCAACCGGCTTCCTGCAATCTCCAGCAAAGGTCGACGTCCTCGGCAACGTGCATCGACTCGTCGAAGCCGTCGCAGTCCAGAGCGACCTTTCGACGAATCAACATCGCCGCGCTTGGCACGTACGACACCGAGCTACCTGCGCGCACCGCGGCTTCCCTGCGACCGAGGTCGAGCGACGACCGAGCATGCTCGTAACGCGCGAGCGCGTTGCCCTCAGGCTCCAGCGCGACGATACGGGGAGCCACCAGAGCCACTGCAGGATCCGAGAAATGTCCGAGCATGACTTCGAGCCACCCCTTGCGCGGCACGACATCGGAGTCGAGGAACGCCACGAAGTCCGTTGTTGCACCGCGCAATCCGGTGTTTCGTGCCGCCGCGGGGCCACGGGGCATCTCGTGCCGCAGCACCGTCACGCCGCCGACGCTCCAGTCGAGCGGTGGTACGACGACCGGTACGTCGGAGCCGTCGTCGACGACAATTACCTGCAGTCCGTGCAGCGCCGTGAGCAGCCGGTGCACACCTTCCTCGTTGTTTCTCGCCGGAACGACGACCGTGACGTCACGAGGAGACGGGATGTGCATCGGACGCGGATTGGCGACCCCGGAATCGAGCAACTTGCGGGCGACGAGCGCGGTCTGCGAATCGATGACCTCGAGGTACCCGTCGCCGATCATCGCCGCTGCCGTCGGCGCGAGCGTGAGCATGCGGGTGGGTGAACCGCCGATCAGGACCCTGCCCTCCGAGTAAGCGCGTACGCGAGGATCGACCCGTACCCCGAAGCCGTCAGGCAACCGACCTTGACCCATCTGGTGATCGTAAACGGACATCCCGCTGATGTGGTGCCCCTGGGCAGTAAAAAACCGTAACAGACCGTCGGTTTGTTCTCACGGCTATAACCAACTTCGCGTCTACTCCAACATTCCACGCTCGGAGGGTGCCCATCGTGCCAGCGCAGCGGCACTGCGGGCAGTCATCGCGTACAGAATTGCCTCCCCCTCAGCGGCGCTCGACCCACGGGGATCACCCAGCACGCCGTTCGGAGAGACCGCCCGCACGCCCCCCGCGCGTAGCCGGGGAAGCAACGCGCCAATCGGTTCGACGTTGCCCGCCTCGGCTCGCGGCACGTCCACCGTCTCGGGTGCGAGCCACAGAAGCAACGACGTTTCGGTACGACCCGCATGAGCGTCGGCGCCGGAAACTGCGCACGGCAACCACGCCACGTCGCGTCCCTCGTATCGGAGAAGTTCGACGGCCGCGATCAACGCCGTCAGATTGCCACCGTGGCCGTTGACGAACACCACCCGCTCCGCCCACCGACAGGCCGATCTGCCGTACTCGACGAGCATCACCCGCAGGGCTTCCGAGCCGATCGAGATCGTGCCGGCGAAACCCTCGTGCTCACCGCTCGCACCGTAGGCGACCGACGGGGCAACCACCACACCGGGAAGCCGATTGGCGACGGCCTCGGCGATGCGCGTATCCGTGTCCAGCGGCAGGTGCGGCCCGTGTTGCTCCATGGCACCAACCGGGACCGCGATCGTGCGAGAACCGTCGACGCGCGGCCATCCGTCCACGCCGAGCAGCTCGGCGCGGGGCGCATCGGGAACGTGGGTGGACACCGGGCGATGCTATCGGAACCGAGACGGCGCGCCAGCTTTCACATACACGAAACAATGCACCGCTACCGTGCGGAGGGACCGGCCGGAAGGAGTGTCATGCCACCTCGTCGCAGGTCGGTGCTTCTCGATCGGCTGAGCATCGCCGAGCCCGGCGGTCGACAACCGAGGATTCTCGACGAACTCCGACGAGTGATCCTCTCCGGCGATGCACCGCCCAGCACTCATATCCCGGTCGACGAAGTGGCCGAGTTGTTCGGTGTCAGCAGGATTCCGGTACGCGAATCGTTGAAGACGCTCATCGGCGAGGGGCTGGTCGATCACCGACCGAATCTCGGGTACACGGTGGCGCGGCTGACCTCGGCAGAACTACGCGAGATGTACATCGTCCGCGCCGTCCTCGAGACTGCGGCACTCGCAACCGCCGTGGAACTCGCGACGGACGAGGACCGTGCGGGTGCCGTCGAAGCGAATCGCCTTCTCGAGCAATCGATTGCCGCCGACAATCCGCGTGACTATCATCGCCGCAGCCGCGAATTTCACATGGCATTGACACGGCCTTCGCGAATGAAGCGGTTGGTGCACATGCTCGAGGCTGCGTGGAACATCACCGAACCCGTCCAGCCGATGGTGCAGGTGTCCGGATCCGACCGCGCTGCATTGCATTCCGACCACCGCACGATGCTCGAAGCCTTTCTCGATCGCGACGCGCCGGCTCTGACCGCCATCGCGCAGGCACACTCGAGCCACCTCGGAACCGTCATCTCGTCCATCACGACCGAGACGGGACTTCTGGCGGACCCACCCGCTTGAACAGCCGTCGCAAAGAATATATTTCTGGCGTCACGCAGGGGCAACACTGCGTCGCTACATTTTCCCTCGCCGGTCTTCGCCGCTGTGGCGTCGACCGAAATCTGCAGCGCGAGTAGAGCCTGCGGACCGACCGGGAGACTTCGAGCGACGCATCAGGAGCATCGATGACAAGTACAGCAAACGGACCAGCATCTCCGGTGGCCGGTAGATCTGCGGACATGATCGAGGCCGCAGGGCACCCGGTCGGTGGTGGACTGATCAAGGACACCTACGACCCGCGGCTCACCAACGAGGACCTCGCACCTCTGAAGAAGCAGTCGTGGACCTCCTACAATCTCTTCGCATTCGTAGATGTCCGACGTGCACTCCGTCGGCGGATACGTCACCGCCGGTAGCCTGTTCGCCTTGGGACTCGCCAGTTGGCAGGTCCTCATTTCACTTCTCGTCGGAATCTCGATCGTGTATTTCTTCTGCAACCTGGTCGCGAAGCCGAGCCAGGTGACAGGCGTCCCGTATCCGGTGATGTGCCGAGCGTCCTTCGGCGTTCTCGGCGCAAACATTCCGGCGATCATTCGCGGATTGATCGCGGTCGCCTGGTACGGAATACAGACGTTCCTGGCATCGGCCGCCCTCGACATCGTGCTGATCAAGCTTTTTCCGGGCCTGGCTCCGTACGCGGTGACCGCCGACTACGGCTTCGCCGGGCTGTCCGCGCTCGGCTGGGCCAGCTTCCTGTTCCTGTGGGTACTGCAGGCCGCTGTGTTCTGGCGGGGCATGGAGTCGATCCGCAAATTCATCGACTTCTGCGGACCCGCCGTCTACGTGGTCATGTTCGCGCTCTGCGGTTACCTCATCTGGAAGGCAGGCTGGGGCGCGATCGACCTGAACCTCGGCGGTGTTCAGCACACCGGTATGAGCGCGGTTCCGATCATGCTCGGACCCATCGCACTCGTCGTGTCCTACTTCTCCGGGCCGATGCTCAACTTCGGCGACTTCTCCCGCTACGGGAAGTCCTACGCCGCGGTGAAGAAGGGCAATTTCCTCGGCCTGCCCGTCAACTTCCTCGTCTTCTCCATTCTCGTGGTCGTCACGGCGTCCTTGACGCTCCCGGTGTTCGGTGAGCTCATCACCGACCCGGTCGAAACCGTCGCTCGTATCGACAGCACCTTCGCGATCGTTCTCGGCGCTCTGACGTTCACGATCGCCACCATCGGCATCAATATCGTCGCCAACTTCATCTCCCCCGCCTTCGACTTCTCCAACGTCAGTCCCCAGAAAATCAGTTGGCGCGCCGGTGGCATGATCGCTGCCGTCGGATCCATCCTGATCACCCCGTGGAACCTGTACAACAATCCCGAGGTAATCCACCTGACACTCGAAACCCTCGGCGCCTTCATCGGATCCCTGTTCGGTGTGCTCATCGCCGACTACTACCTGGTGCGCAAGCAGAAAGTAGTGGTGGACGAGCTGTTCACGATGTCGCCCGCCGGAAAGTACTGGTACAGCAAGGGATACAACCCGGCTGCGGTGTACGCCACCATCGCCGGAGCTCTCCTCGCCACCAAGACGAAGCTGGCCGTCACCAACCACCTCGACGACGCCACGGTGAAGGCGTAGGTACCGACCCGAATGCTCATCACGGTGGTCAACCCCAACACCACAGCGTCGATGACCGCCACTATCGGCGAGTGTGCTCGGGCCGTCGCAAGCCCGGGCACACTCGTCGAGGCGGTCACCCCCACGATGGGGCCGGCATCGATCGAGTCGCATGTCGACGAGGCGCTCAGTGTCCCTGGCATTCTCGAACAGATAGCGCTCGGCGAGGCACGAGGGACCGACGGATACGTCATTGCCTGCTTCGGGGACCCGGGCATCGACGCCGCCCGCGAGGCGGCCCGCGGTCCCGTCGTCGGCATAGCGGAAGCGGCGATGCGCGCGGCAAGCTTTCTTGGCCTCGGCTTCTCCGTGGTCACCACACTCGACCGCACTACCGGACGGGCATGGGACCTCGCCGCGCATTACGGGATGGGGAGCAGGTGCCGGGGCGTCCACGCCTGCGAGATTCCGGTGCTCGAACTCGAGACCGATCCCGATGCACGCAAGATCGTCACCGAAGCGTGCAGGGAGGCCGTCCGGACGGACCGGAGCGACTGCGTCGTGCTGGGCTGCGCGGGCATGGCGAAGCTCTGCAGGGACACTTCCGACGATATCGGCGTCCCCGTGGTCGACGGTGTGGCGGCCGGAACGTTGTTCGTCCAATCGTTGGTCTCGATGGGCCTCCGTACCGGCAAGGTCGGCGAGTTCGCTGCGCCGCTGCCCAAGCACTACACCGGGCTGCTGTCCCAGTTCGGTCGGTCCGCAGGCTCCAGGTCATGACGGGTCGCCGACGTGCTCGGTTCCCGTGCGCCGAGGACCCGGCCGAATCCCGGGGGAACCACGATGTCCGACGCAGACAGCTCGCGGACCGACGAGTGCCCGAGGCCGAGGACGGCCGAGTCGACGCCGCCCCTGAGGATGTCGAGCACGTTCTCGACGCCCGCTTGACCGTTGGCCGCCAACCCCCACAGGTATGCGCGCCCGATCAATACTGCGTGCGCACCGAGGGCGAGTGCTTTCACGACGTCGCTGCCGCGCCGGATGCCGCCGTCGAGTGCAACTTCGACGCGATCGCCGACGGCGTCGACGATCGCAGGCAGCGCACGGATGGACGCCGGGGTGCCGTCGAGATTGTTTCCACCGTGATTCGACACCGAAATCGCGGTCGCACCCACATCGGCAGCCCGCTCGGCGTCGTCGACCCTCGTGATGCCCTTGAGCATGAACGGGCCGTCCCACTGCGCGCGCAACCATGCGATGTCGTCCCAGGTCGGCAACGGCGTCGATTTCCACTCCCGATACGCACCGAAGAATGACGGAGCGGCGCCCTCGGGCGGCGTCAAATTGGGCGCCGTCAAGGTAGGTAGTCGGCCGGATCCGACGAATCGACCCAGCCAGCGCGGATGCGTGATCGCCTCGGGCGCATGAGAAATCATCGTCCGAACGTCGACGCGTTCCGGGATCGACGGACTCCCCCAGTCGCGTCCCTCCGAGAACGACCAATCCATCGTCAGAATCAATCCAACCGCTCCTGCTGCTCGGGCGCGGCCGACCATGTGTAGCAGCAGTTCTCGCGAACCGGCCCAGTGCAGCTGAAAGAACGTCTGCGAATTGACGGCCGCGACCTCCTCCACGGACTTGCTCGCGAACAACGAAAGCCCCATCGACACGCCCCGGCACGCCGCCGCGCGAGCCACGGCGACCTCGCCGTCCGGGTGCACGGCCTGCACACCCGTCGGCGAGATCATCACCGGAAACGACAGCGGCTGTCCCATGAACGTGGTGGACAAATCACGAACATCCGCCAGGTCCGCGACGTGGGGAGCGAACCCGAGTTCGCGAAACGCCGCCGTGTTGTCGTCACGGGTGATTCCCCGTTCCGAACCGGCGACCAGAGCGTTGTACACCGATGTCGGAAGACACCTCTGCGCCCGCCGCTGCGCCTCGGCAACCGACTCGAACCAACGTGTACTGCTCATCTCAGGGGCATTCCGCAGGCTCCACGCCCTACTGCTCATCTCAGGGGCATTCCGCAGGCTCCACGCCCTAGACACCGAGCTTTCGGTCGAACCCCAGCGGCATCACAACGTCCAACGGGGTCAGATCGTGAATCGACGAGTGCCCGAGACCGAGGACCGCGGAATCGACACCGCCGCGCAGAATGTCGAGCACGTTCTCCACTCCCGCTTGTCCGTTGGCCGAAAGGCCCCACAGGTATGCCCGGCCGATCATGACCGCACGTGCACCCAATGCGATCGCTTTGACCACGTCGCTGCCACGCCGAATGCCGCCGTCGAGGGTGATCTCGATCTGATCGCCCACCGCCTCGGCGATAGCGGGAAGAGCACGGATCGGTGCCGGGGTGCCGTCGAGATTGTTTCCGCCGTGATTCGACACCGAGATGGCGGTGACGCCTGCGTCGACGGCCTTCTTCGCGTCGTCGACGCGCATGACGCCTTTGAGCATGAACGGCCCGCCCCACTGCTCACGCAGCCAGGCAACGTCTTCCCACGTCGGTAGCGGAGTACCCATCCACTCGCCGTACGCGCCGAAGAACGTCGGCGCCTCCCCGCCCGGGGGCGTCAGGTTTGGCGTGGACAGGTCTGGAATCTTGCCGGTTTTGACGAACTCGTAGAGCCACTTGGGCCGCATGATGCCCTCGGGTGCAAACTGCACCATGGCCTTCAGGTCCATCTTCTCCGGAATCGACGGGCTACCCCAGTCGCGGCCGTTGGAGAACGACCAGTCCAGGGTCATGATCAGACCCACAGCGCCTGCCGCGCGAGCTCTCTCCATCCGCTGGAGCAGTATCTCGCGAGAGCCGACCCAGTACATCTGGAAGAACGTCTGCGGATTGGCGGCAGCGACCTCCTCGACGGACTTGCTCGCGAAGGAAGACAAGCCGATCGGGATGCCGCGTGCCGCCGCCGCTCGCGCGACGGCGACCTCACCGTCCGGGTGCACGGCCTGCACACCCGTCGGCGAGATCATGACCGGAAACGAGAGTGGTTGTCCCATCACCGTTGTCGACAGATCACGCTTGTCCGACAGGCCGGCGACATGGGGGGCGAACCCCAGTTCGCCGAATGCCGCCGTGTTGTCGTCGACGGTGATGCCGCGCTCCGAACCCGCCACCAGTGCGGCGTACACGGATTTGGGTAGACGTTTCTTGGCACGCCGCTGCGCTTCGGCAACGGTCTCGAACCACGCACTCTTGGCCATAGCTGTATTGCTTCCTATTCCATTCCTGCGAGCGGGTTTTCGTCGCAGATCTTGGCCGGCGGCCGCATCATCAAGGTGAGCGGCACCGACGCTCTCGGTGTCTTGCGCTGCCCGGTACGGGAATGGTCGACGCTGGACTTGGGGATCTCCCCCGCCGCAGCCAACGCCATTTCACCGTTACCGATCACGCATTCGGGATCCGGACCATCCATGGGGAGGCCGGTGAAGAACTTCGCTGCCATGCAGCCACCGCGGCACGCATCGAAGTGCGCACATTTCGTGCACGCCCCCGACGTCTGCGGGGAACGCAGATCTTGGAACAGTTCGGACGTCTGCCAGACGGTCTGAAAACCGCCCATACCGTCTTTGGCATCGCGGACGATGTTGCCGGCGAGAAAGTTCTCGTGAATCGCGAACGGGCACGCGTACACGTCGCCGACCGGATCGATCAGGCACACCACGCGGCCGGCACCGCACAGGTTGAGGCCGGGCAGTGCGTCGCCGAATGCGGACAGGTGGAAGAAGGAGTCACCCGTCAGCACACCCTCGCCGTTGGCAACGAGCCAGTTGTAGAGCTCACGCTGCTGACCGGCAGTTGGGTGCAGGTCATCCCACACATCCGCGCCACGGCCGGACGGGCGCAATCGCGTGATGCGAAGCGTCGCACCGTATTTGTCGGCAAGCGCTTTGAACGTATCGAGCTGGCTCACATTGTGCCGGGTGACAACTACCGAAATTTTCGCATCCTTGAAGCCCGCCTCCTGCAAGTTCTCCAGAGCGCGAATCGCCATGTCGAACGAACCCGGTCCGCGCACCGCGTCGTTGACCTCGGCGGTGGCGCCGTCGATGGAAATCTGCACATCGACGTAGTCCGACGCGGCCAATCGAGCGGCGACCTTCTTGTCGATCTTGACGCCGTTCGTGGAGAACTTGACCCCGACCTGATGGGCTGTCGCGTAGTCGACGAGCTCCCAGAAGTCGCTGCGGACCGTCGGCTCACCGCCGCCGATGTTGACGTAGAAGACCTGCATCTTCTGTAGTTCGTCGATGATCGACTTGCACTGCTCGGTGCTCAATTCGTTCGGGTCGCGTCGACCGGACGAAGACAGGCAGTGCACGCACGAAAGGTTGCACGCGTACGTGAGTTCCCAGGTCAAACAGATAGGTGCGTCGAGGCCTAGTTCGAACTGATCTACCAGCTTCCCGACGGCAGGCGGAGGAGCTGGTCTTTCTAGCATGGAGGTCATGGACTGGTCCTCTACTCGAGTCGAGGGGCGAGAGTGGTGTGGGCGAGAGTGGTGTGGGCGAGGAGAAGGGCTGCTTCACCTTGCCGAAAAAAGATCAGGAGTCGAGCGCGACGATCATGTTCGACTCGGCCAGCGTCGCGAGGGCGCGCGAGTACTGGGGCATCGACGCTTCGGCGATTCCTGCGGCCGAGATCGCGGACCGCAGGTCAGAATGGTCGGGCAGCGATTCGATGATCGTCACGATGGTGCGGTTCTTGAGAAAGGAAAGCTTCCGTGTCCCGAAGTGGTAGAGCAGCGCCCCGAACGACTCGGGGCGCAGCGCCACCTGCGGGTGAAGGGCCCACCGGGCATCCAGATCGAGACCGTCGACCTTCACACTCGTCGACATGGTCAGTACACGCCGCACATGCCGTCGATGGAAACCTCTTCCACCAGCGACTCTTCGACCAGATCGGACTCGACGACTGCAGCGCCTACAACATCGGTCTTGGGGTTCTGGGACATTGTCATACCTCCACGTCGGGATATTGGAACCATCACGTTCGACAGTGAACGTGACTTGCTTCACCACAATAATGGCATCGAGTGCATAATGAAACCATACGGAGGAAAGAAAGTGGTCAGTCGCCGTAAACCGTCCAGCCGGGCAGGTCGACGCCCGTCCACGACGCGGGGGCAGATCAGCGACATAGGAATCGAACTGTTCGCGAAAAACGGATTCGACGACACCAGCGTCGACGAGATCGCAGAGGCAGCGGGCATCGCCCGGCGCACGTTCTTTCGGTATTTCCCGTCCAAGAACGCGGTGCCCTGGGGCGACTTCGACGCCCAGCTCGCAGCTCTTCGTGCGCTGCTGGCCGAACTACCGAATGACATCTCGCTCGCCGAGGGCATCCGATCGGCACTGCTCGAGTTCAATATCTTCCCGGTGGACGAGGAGGCCGTTCACCGGCAACGCATGCAGTTGATTCTGCGCAACCCGACACTGCAGGGATATTCGATGCTGATGTACGAGGGATGGCGAGGGGTGATTGCGGAGTACGTGGCCGTCCGTACGAATCGTGCTGCCACAGAGCATTTTCCGCGAACGGTGGGTTGGATGGTGCTCGGTGTGGCAATATCCGCATACGAGCAGTGGCTCACGGACGACTCGCTCGATCTCGCACAACTTCTGTCGGACGGCACTCGCGCTTTGTACGCGGGCCTCGACGGCCCGGAGACGATCATTCCCCCACCACCGAAAGAACAC
>NZ_JBAWFH010000059.1:0-2499 GCF_049591685.1 Rhodococcus sp. (in: high G+C Gram-positive bacteria)
CTTTTGTCCGGGTAGGTGTAGGCGACCGCAAGCGTCGCAGAATTGGCCAACTCTGTGACCTGCGGGTTCTCTAGCGGCGTAGGGCGATTCGGAGAATTGACTCTTAATCGCAAATACAGGGAGTCAGGTTCCGGCTGCCATGCTGCTGACCTGCGAATCGTGTGGCGGGTTGTGCACGCTGGGTAGCGGTTGGACGCGTGCGGACGCTCCAGTCATCACTTACTCATCATTTTGACCGCTCATAGTCACAGACGGCCAGTTTCCGTGGGCATTCTGGGGCAATCGCGTGAGCCGTTTAGAGTCGATGGCCGCAGTACGGATGCGTCTGGGCGCCATCTAGTTCCCTGATCGCGTAGCCAACTATCGCGCTGATCGTTGGTCTGCAACGCCGCCGATAAGGAGACGTCTACACAGTGCGCGACGGGGCCGCGTGCAGCCTCGTTGAGCTGGTGACTGCAATGACGGTAACGCTGGAGACGCCATGCGGGTCGAGTACGGACATCTTGGTCGCCCCACAGTCAAATCCCGTGTGACCTCGGACTGGGGGAGACTGGTTACGACGGTTCGCCAAACCTGTGTGGAATCGGGCCGAAGCGAGGTCGACCGATCACCGACAGTGAGCACGCTCGACGAAGATCGTCCCGACGTGAACTCCACGTTCCAGGGGACTCATCGTTGCGGCCGACAATCGCCGTGCGACGCACAGCGCAGCGAGCTCTGGGTGAGTATCACCGCCAGGTGCCGGACAAGATCGGCTCGGTCCTGTCGGTTTCAGGCTTGCTACATGTTCAGCAACCAGGCAATCGACTGACGGCGTCGAAGTACTCGGCAACTATTGACGAAACGATTTCGTCGGCCGGGAGAACCGAGTCGATCAGTCCAGCCGACTGTCCCGCTTCGACCTTTCCCTTGTCGACACTGCCATGAAGGGCCGCATCTTTCAGCGACGACGACAGAAACAGTTCCTTTCGCTCGTCCTCCAGTGCCCCTGACTGTTCGAGTGCAAGCATGCTGTCGCTGAATTCGTTGCTCAACATACGAATTAGGCCAAGATCGCGTCCGACGGTTCGGGTATCGGACACCGATGCACCGACGACACGATCTTGGTACGCGGGAGACACACTCGCTTCGTTCGATGCAATGAACCGTGTGCCGAATTGGGCGGCGTCGGCCCCCAGCGCGAGCGCGGCGGCAAGACCGGCTCCGTCCGCGAACCCACCTGAGGCAACAATGGGCATGTCCGGCAGTCTCTTTCGTACTGCCCTGATGGCAACCATGGTCGACACCAGATCCGTCGGAGGGTGGCCCCCGGCTTCTCCGCCCACGACGATGAGTCCGTCGACTCCTGCCTCAGCGGCCTTCACGGCATACGGGACCGTCGACACAACGTGCAGCCATCGCGTTCCCACGTCATGGAACCGCGACAGATGTCTCTTCGGCCCACCTTGCGAAGCGATGACGACAGGAACAGGGTCATCGAGAAGGATTTCTGCGAGTTCGTCTGCGCCGGCACGGTACAACGGAAGGTTGACTGCGAACGGCTTTCGAGTCGAACTGCGTAGCGTCGACAATGTCGCACGGAAGTCGGGGATTCGCATCGGACCCGCGGCGAGGACTCCGAGGCCGCCTGCGTTGCTCACGGCGGCGGGCAGCTCGGCGCAGGAAGATACCCAGGACATACCGGCCTGCACGATTGGCAGATCGATACCGAGCATGGACGTGATCGCGGTGGAGATAGTTGCATGATTCACAGCGCAGCGCCCTCGGCCGGTGCCAAGCTTGCGCGAGCGACAATGCCTGCATCAGTTTTACGTACCTTGCCGCTGGCGGTCATACCGATGGTTTCGAAGTCGGCCACAATGCGAAAATGCCTGGGAATGCGAAATCCTGCCATCCGATCTTTACACCATAGTCGCAGTTCGTCGAGGTCCAAGTTGGCATTGTCGGAGAGCCGAAGGAACGCGAACGGCACTTCGATGAGACGTTCATCGGGGACTCCGACCACAACCGCTTGGACTATTGCCGGGTGCTGGTGCAGTGCGTTCTCGACCTCGGCAGGCGCGACGTTTTCCCCACCCACTCGGATCAATTCTTTGGTTCTGCCGGTGAAGATGAGTCTGCCGGAGGGATCGAGATATCCGACATCGCCGGTGCTGAGCCAGCCGTCGGTGCTGATCGCCGCGCGGGTTTCCTCGGACTTGTCCCAGTAGCCGACCATCACATTCCAGCCACGGACAAGGATGTGGCCCGGTTCGTTCGCGTCTGCGTCATCGTCGGTGTCGAGGCTTAGGATCTTCACCTCGACGCCTGGTTCCACTCTCATTGCGGTGCTGACACGCACATCCTCCGGTTCCCACCACGCAGACTGCGCCACGTTCGGAGACGCCTCGGACAAGCCGTATCCCACAACACATTCGGTCGCCCCCAGAACGTCGATGACCTGTCGAACCACAGCCGCCGACGCGGCTACCCATGCACCGCGTAGGTGTAGCGTGCGGG
>NZ_JBAWFH010000060.1:0-38949 GCF_049591685.1 Rhodococcus sp. (in: high G+C Gram-positive bacteria)
TGTCGAATCTGACTCAGCCGCTGGGCCTTGCCGTGCAGAACTTCCTGTCGGCGGCCGTCGGCATGTCGGTGGTGATTGCACTGGTTCGCGGTTTCGTCCGAGTGCGTGCAGGCGGCGAACTCGGCAATTTCTGGGTCGACCTCACCCGGGGCACGATCCGCATCCTCCTGCCGCTGTCGTTCGTCATCGCCCTGATCCTGTTGTCACAGGGAGTAATACAGTCTTTCTCGTCCGGATTCACCTCCTCTGGCCTCGACGGTAGCGGCGCCACCAACGCGCTCGCGCCCGTCGCATCTCAGGAAGCCATCAAGGTGCTCGGCACCAACGGAGGCGGCATTCTCGCTGCCAACTCGGCGCACCCGTTCGAGAACCCGACGCCGCTGTCGAACATCGTTCAGATCATTGCGCTGCTCGCCATTCCGGTGTGCCTCACGAGAACGTTCGGAACGATGGTCGGCAACCGCAAGCAGGGGATGACGCTACTCGCGGTCATGGCGACACTGTGGGGCAGCCTCCTTGCTGTCACTCTCGCAGCGGAATCGGGCTCGAGAGGTGTCGCCGCGGTTGCCGCGGGAGCGATGCTGGAAGGTAAGGAGGTCCGGTTCGGAATCCCCGGCTCGGCCCTGTTCGCGGTGTCCACCACGGGCACGTCCACGGGTGCGGTCAACTCGGCGCACGACAGCATGTCACCGCTCGGCGGTGGTGTGATGCTGCTGAACATGCTGTTCGGCGAGATAGCGCCCGGCGGTGTGGGATCCGGACTCTACGGGCTGCTCGTTCTCGCGATCATCGCCGTGTTCGTCGGTGGGCTGTTGGTCGGCCGTACGCCGGAGTTCCTCGGCAAGAAGCTGGGACGCCGAGAGATCACCATGGCCGCGTTGTCGGTGCTGGTGATGCCTGCCCTGGTACTCATCGGGACGTCGGTCACCGTACTTCTCGACTCGACCGCGTCCTTCCAGGGCAATTCCGGTGATCCGGGAAGCCCGGGGTCGGCGCACGGGTTCAGCGAAGTGCTCTACGCTTTCGCGTCGGCGGCCAACAACAACGGAAGTGCTTTCGGCGGTCTCACCGTCACGAGCGACTGGTTCCAGACAGCGCTCGGCGTGGCCATGCTGTTCGGACGCTTTCTCCCGATCGTTTTCGTGCTCGCCCTCGCAGGCTCGCTCGTCACCACGAAACGTACTGCGTCCGACGCGGGTACGTTGCCCACCAACGGGCCACTGTTCGGCGGATTGCTCGTCGGCACAGCGGTACTCGTCGCGGCGCTCACCTTCTTCCCCGCGCTTGCGCTGGGCCCGATAGCAGAGGGACTGCAGTGAACTTCAGGTTTGCCGAGTCGATAGTCGGCGCATTCCGCAAGCTCGACCCCCGGCATCTGGCCCGAAATCCGGTCATGTTCGTGGTGTTCCTGGGATCGATCGTCACGACGGTACTTGCGGTGATGGACCCCACCGTGTTCGCGATGTCCATCGCGGGTTGGTTGTGGTTCACCGTCCTGTTCGCCAATTTCGCCGAGTCCATCGCAGAGGGCAGAGGTAAGGCGCAGGCCGCCAGTTTACGGAAGGTCAAGCAGGACAGCCCTGCTCGGCAGCGTTTCACCGACGGTTCTATCGCCGACGTGATGGCCACCGAACTGAAGGTCGGCGACGTCGTCGTCGTTCGTGCCGGGGAGACCATTCCCGGTGATGGTGACGTCGTCGAAGGCATCGCGAGTGTCGACGAGTCCGCGATCACCGGGGAATCGGCGCCGGTGGTGCGTGAGTCGGGCGGCGACCGCTCCGCGGTCACAGGCGGCACGACGGTGCTTTCCGACGAGATCGTCGTGCAGATCACGGCGGCGCAGGGCGAGACGTTCGTCGATCGGATGATCGGTCTGGTCGAGGGTGCGTCGAGACAGAAGACGCCGAACGAGATCGCGCTGAACATTTTGTTGGCGTCGTTGACGATCATCTTCCTGCTGGCTGTCGTCGCGATCGGTCCGATGAGCAGTTACGCAGGCGCCGAACAGAACCCGATTCGGTTGATTGCCCTGCTCGTGTGCCTCATCCCCACCACGATCGGCGCATTGCTCTCGGCCATCGGCATCGCCGGAATGGACCGGTTGGTGCAACGCAACGTGCTCGCCATGTCCGGCCGAGCCGTCGAGGCTGCAGGCGACATCGACACGTTGCTGATGGACAAGACAGGCACCATCACGTTCGGCAATCGCCGTGCGACGGGACTTCACCCTGCGCCGGGCGTCGACGCGGAAGACTTGGCGCGGGCCGCGCTGCTGTCCTCGCTCGCCGACGGCACCCCCGAGGGCCGCAGCATCGTCGAATTGGTGGAACGCGACTTCCGCGGTCTCGATCGGGCCGCCGAGAACGGTGAGTTCGTGGCGTTCACCGCGCAGACGCGGATGAGCGGAATCGATTTGCCCGAAAGCAGGATCCGTAAGGGCGCTGCCGACCAGGTTGCCGCGTGGGTCCGGGAAAACGGCGGTCTCGAGGCCGTCGCAGTCGCCGGCACGGTCACCGACATCGCCCAGGCGGGAGGCACACCCCTGGTGGTCGCCTCCGCCGACGCGCAGTCGGCGAGGATTCTGGGCGTCGTCGAACTCTCGGACGTGGTGAAACCGAACATCGCGGAGCGGTTCGCACAACTGCGGGCGATGGGCATCAAAACGGTCATGGTCACCGGCGACAATCCCCTCACCGCGAAAGCCATCGCCGCCGAGGCCGGTGTCGACGACTACCTCGCCGAAGCGACCCCGGAGGACAAACTTGCCCTCATCCGCAAGGAGCAGGACGGCGGCCGACTCGTCGCGATGACCGGAGACGGCACCAACGACGCGCCCGCACTGGCTCAGGCCGACGTGGGCGTCGCGATGAACACCGGAACGTCCGCGGCGAAGGAGGCGGGCAACATGGTGGACCTCGACTCCGACCCGACGAAGCTGATCGAGATCGTCGAGATCGGCAAGCAGTTGCTCATCACTCGCGGCGCCCTGACGACGTTCTCGTTGGCCAACGACCTCGCGAAGTACTTCGCGATCCTGCCGGCCATGTTCACGCCGCTGTATCCGCAACTCGGAGCGCTCAACATCATGGGACTCGCGACGCCGGAGTCGGCCATTGCGTCCGCGGTCATCTTCAACGCGGTGGTCATCATCGGGTTGATACCGCTGGCGCTGAAGGGTGTCCGCTATCGCGCTGCATCGGCTTCGGCGTTGCTGCGCCGCAATCTGCTGATCTACGGAGTCGGGGGCGTCGTGACGCCGTTCCTGGCCATCCGGGCAATCGATCAATTCGTCCGACTCGTACCAGGAATAGGCTGACATGCGGTTCGTCCAGAAGTTTCTTCGGCAGGTGCTGGCCGGTTTCGCCGTGCTCGCGGCGTTCACCCTGGTGCTCGGCATCGGCTATCCGGCTCTCGTGTGGGCCGTCTCCCGGCTCGATACCCATTCGGCCGAGGGTTCGGCGCTGACCGATGCCGACGGTTGCGTCGTGGGCAGCGAGTTGATCGGTGTGGATCCGCAGCCGGCGCCGGGTGCGCCCGATCCGTACTTCCACCTCCGCGTGACTGGTTCCGTGGCCGACGGCGACGCGTTCGCCCCCGGTGATCCGAGTGCGGCACTCCCGAGCAATCAGGGGCCGAGCAGTAAGGTCCTGGCGTCGTTCGTCGAGCAGCGTCGTGCTGCGGTGGCGCAGCGGGAGGCGATCGACCCCGGCGCTGTCCCGGTGGACGCCGTGACGGGATCCGGATCCGGCGTCGACCCGAACATCAGCCCCGCATACGCGGCCGTTCAGGTCCCACGGGTTGCGCGCGTGAACGGGATCAGTGAGGCGGACGTCGAGGCTCTGGTGCGCGAGTACACCGACGGGCCGCAGTACGGTGTACTCGGAGTCACCAGGGTCGACGTTCCAGAACTCAACGTCGCGCTCGGGTTGACTGCGCCGTCCTGCGAGAGCGGTTAGGGGTTGACAGTGTCACGTGGTGAGCTGCGCATCTATCTGGGCGCGGCACCGGGCGTCGGGAAGACGCTGGCGATGCTGAACGAGGCGCATCGTCGGGCCGAACGCGGCTGCGACGTGGTGGCCGCTCTCGTCGAGACGCACGGGCGAGAACGGACCGCCGCGGCGCTCGAGGGCATCGAGATGATCGCGACGCTGGAGATCGCATACCGTGGGACCGTGCGGACCGAGATCGACGTGGACGCCGTGATCGAGCGTCGCCCCGACGTGGTGCTCGTCGACGAGCTCGCACACACCAACACGCCGGGATCTACTCGGGAGAAGCGTTGGCAGGATGTGGAAGTGCTCCTCGACGCGGGCCTCGACGTGATCTCCACGGTCAACGTGCAGCACATGGAATCGCTCGGGGACGTGGTGCAGCAGATCACGGGTGTCGCGCAGCGAGAGACCGTGCCCGACAGCGTGGTTCGCAATGCCGACCAGGTCGAACTGGTCGACATCACCCCGGAAGCATTGCGACGCAGACTCACACACGGCAACATCTACGCGTTCGACAAGGTCGATGCCGCGATCGGCAACTACTTTCGGTTGGGCAACCTCACCGCCCTGCGTGAACTGTCACTGCTGTGGATCGCCGACCAGGTCGACGCAGCACTCGTCAAGTACCGGCGCGACAACCGAATCAGCGAGACGTGGGAGGCGCGGGAGCGGGTCGTCGTCGCGGTCACCGGCGGCCCGGAGTCGGAGACGCTGCTGCGTCGGGCTAGCCGGATCGCCTCGCGATCCAGCGCAGAGTTGATGGTGGTGCACGTCGTTCGCGGCGACGGTCTCGCGGGTGTGTCGGCGCCGCAGATGGGTGCGGTGCGAACGCTCGCGGCGACGCTGGGTGCCAGCATGCACAGCGTGGTCGGGGACGACGTTCCCGCCACGCTCCTCGAATTCGCGCGCGGCGCCAACGCGACGCAGTTGGTGCTCGGCACGTCGCGACGGTCACGCACCGCGCGCATTCTCGACGAGGGTATCGGCGCTGCCGTGGTGCAGGACTCGGGAAGTATCGACGTGCACATGGTGACTCACGACGAGCGGGCCCGGCCTTGGCGGCTGCAGGTGGGTCCGGGTAGTCGGCGGATCTCCGCGTGGGTCGCGTCCGTGGTGGTGCCGTGCGCGGCGGCGGCGCTGATGTTTCTGCTGGGCCCGGATTTCGATTCGAGCGGAGAGAGCGCCCTGTTCTTCGTCGTCGTGCTGAGCGTCGCACTCCTCGGCGGGGTCGCGCCGGCGGCACTGTCGGCGCTTGTTTCCGGGTTCCTGCTCAACTTCTTCTTCACCACACCCCGTTACAGCCTCACGATCGCCGAGCCGGAGAATTTCGTCGTCGCGCTGGTACTGCTCGTCGTCGCGGTTGCGGTCGCGGCGCTGGTCGACGGCGCAGCACGCCGCACCCGAGAGGCCAGGCGAGCCTCGCAGGAAGCCGAATTGTTGACGCTGTTCGCCGGCTCGGTGTTGCGCGGAGCCGACCTCGATGCGCTGCTCGCCAAGGTTCGCGAAACCTACGGTCAGCGGGCCGTGACTCTCGTCGAGAATTCCACCGGCGAGGCGGTCGGGGCGGTTGGCGAGAACCCGCCGCGGACCTCCGACGACGCAGATACCCGAATCGACGCGCCCGGCGGCGATTTCGCTCTGCTGTTGGCGGGATCGCGGACCAGGGCAGGCGATCGTCGCGTGCTCACGGCCGTCACCAACCAGGCCGCAGGGTTGGTGCGGCAGACACGACTTGCAGAGGAAGCCGCCACCGCCAGCGCGCTCGCCGAGGCCGACGCCCTGCGGCGTGCGCTGCTGTCCGCCGTCAGCCACGATCTGCGCACTCCGCTTGCTGCCGTCAAAGCTGCGTCGTCGTCGCTACGCAGCACCGACGTCGAGTTTTCGCCCGAGGACACCGCCGAACTGCTCGCGACCATCGACGAGTCTGCCGATCAGCTGACGGCACTCGTCGGGAATCTCCTCGACTCCTCGCGCCTGCAAGCCGGGGTGGTGCGTCCGACGCCGGCCCCGGTATACGTCGAAGATGCGGTGCAGCGGGCGCTCGTCGGCAGTGCGGCGCTCCCGGGCACGGTGCACATCGACGTCGGCGACGCAGTCGTGCTCGCCGATTTCGGCCTGCTCGAACGGGTACTCGCCAACGTGGTCGACAACAGCGTCCGCCACGCACCGGGGAGCGACATCCGCATCGGCGCGACGACGATCGGGGACCGCACCTCCATCACCGTCGCAGACAGTGGACCGGGCATCAGCCGGGGCGCAGAGAAGACGATGTTCGACGCGTTCCAACGACTCGGCGACCGCAACACCAGCGTCGGTGTCGGACTGGGGCTTTCCGTCGCCCGGGGCTTCACCGAGGCCATGGGCGGGCGCGTCGACGCCTCCGACACACCGGGCGGCGGACTGACCATCACCATCGACCTGCAGGCAGCACCGACCGAGGCAGTGTCGTGACGCCGGCGAAGGTGAGGATTCTCGTCGTCGACGACGAACCTCAGATCGTGCGTGCGCTTCGCATCAACCTCAACGTCCGCGGGTACGACGTTGCGACGGCGGCGACCGGCACCGAAGCGCTGCGCTTGGCAGCGAACTTTCACCCCGAGATCGTTCTGCTCGATCTCGGGTTACCCGACCTCGACGGCATCGATGTGATCAGCGGGTTGCGGGGATGGACGGACATCCCCATCGTCGTGCTGTCCGCACGCACCGATTCTGCCGACACCGTCGAAGCACTCGACGCCGGCGCCGACGACTTCGTCACCAAGCCGTTTGGCATGGACGAGCTGCTGGCCCGGCTGCGTGCGGCACTGCGGCGTGGACCTTCGGCGGTGGAAGATGCTGTGGTGTCGACGGATTCGTTCGCCGTCGACCTGTCTTCGAAGACGGTGTCGCGCCGCGGTGAGAACGTGCATCTCACGCGGACCGAATGGGGTGTACTCGAACTCCTGGCCCGTAATCGTGGAAAGCTGGTGTCGCAGCGAGAGATTCTGCAGACGGTGTGGGGCCCGCATCACGAGCGCGAAACGCACTACCTGCGCATCTATGTCGGTCAGCTTCGTCAGAAACTCGAGGACGACCCCTCGCACCCACGGCATATATTGACCGAAACCGGCATGGGCTATCGCCTCGTGTAGCGACGTGTGCGCTCACCCACCCAGCACGATTCCTTCGCGCCGCGGGTCTGCTCCCCCGGTCCAGCCGTCTTCGGTGCGCTGCAGTGCGCTCAGTCCGCTCGACTGATCCTTCACCGACACCTGGTGACCCAGCTGTTCCAACTGTCGGACGATCGGGTCGTCCGGGCCGGAGACGCGCGGGTGTTCACCGCCGTAGTTGGTGGCCGGCGAGTTGGCAGCGCCGAAGTCGACCATCGATACTGCTTGCTGTGGGTTCATCTCCCAATCCAGCACGCCGACAAGCGTCTTGACGACGAACTGGATGATGACCGAGCCGCCCGGCGATCCGGCGACGAGCTCGAGGTCGCCGCGCGTTCCGTCGTCGCTGCGATCGAACACCAGGGTGGGTGCCATCGAGCTGCGTGGCCGCTTGTTCGCTTCGACGCGGTTGGCGAGGGGCGTGCCGTCGGGAACGGTCGGTTCGGCGGCGAAGTCGGTGAGCTGGTTGTTGAGCAGGAAGCCGTCGACCATGTGGAAGGATCCGAACGCCGACTCCACCGTGGTGGTGAGTGACGCCGCGTTGCCGTAACTGTCGACGATCGACACGTGCGATGTGCCGTGCTCTTCCTCGGTCGACGACGCGAACTGGACGGGACCGAAATCGCCGTGGACCGCGGTGCCCATGCTGCGCGCGGGGTCGATGAGTGCGGCGCGCTCGGACAGATACTCCGGATCGAGCAGTGCATCCGGTGACCCGCCCGGCAAGGGGACGAAGTCTGGATCGGCGACGTAGAAGTCCCTGTCCGCGTACGCGAGTCGTTCGGCTTCGGAGATCAGGTGAACTCCTTCCGCGGTGGGTGTCCCGCCGTCGGCGTCCATGTCGGTCGGCTTGTACTGTGCGAGATCGAAGTTCGACAGGATGCCCATCGCCGACGCCACCGCGATGCCTCCCGACGACGGCCCCGGCATCCCGCAGATGTCGTGGTCGCGGTACTGCGTGCACACCGCGGTGCGAGTTTTCGGCTCGTATCCCGCCAGATCGTCGAGTGTCATCAGGCTCGGAGTACGTCCACCGGTGGTGTCTGCCGCAGCGTCGACGATGGCCTGGGCGATATCCCCGGTGTAGAACGCGTCGGCGCCGTCGGTCGCGACAGCGGACAACGTCTTGGACATCGCCGGGTTCGTCAGGACGGTCCCCGCCGCTTTGCCTGCCCCGTCGGGACCGAGGAAGTAGTCCTTCGACGCCGGGTCCAGCGCGAGCTTCGGCGCGGAGTCGGCGATGGATTGCGCCATGCGCGGGCTGATCTCGAAGCCGTTGTCGGCGAGCGCAACAGCAGGCTCGAACAAACCGCCCCACCCCTGCTTTCCGTGGTCGGTGTGTGCTTGCTCGAGCATCCGGAGCACACCGGGAACTCCGATGGACCGGCCGCTCGACCGCGCATCGGGAAGTGGCGCAGTGCGGTTGACGTCGTCGACGAATCGGAGGTAGTCGCCGGTTGCCGCGGCGGGCGCAGTCTCCCGACCGTCGTACGCCTGCACTTCGCCGGAGGCGGCGTCGTAGTAGAGGAGAAACGCGCCGCCGCCGATGCCGGACGACTGGGGTTCGACCAACCCGAGCACGGTCTGGGCGGCGACGAGCGCGTCTGCCGCCGTTCCGCCGTCGCGGAGCACCTCACACGCAGCCTCGGTCGAGATCGGATTGGCAGTCGACACCGCGAAGTCCTTGGTCGAGACCGGCTGCATTCCCGAGCGATACCCGGTCGCGATCTCCGGGTTGGTCGAAATATCGGTCTCTGCACCGGGATTGCTCGCGCCGGCACTCGTGGGTGTGCCCGAACTCGTGGACGCCTCCGGCACCGTGGCCGAGCACGCCGATTCGGAGGAAGTGGATTCGTTGTCGTTCGCCGAGCTTCCGCACGCAGCGGTCGCAAACAGCGTTACGGCACAGACGGCAACAATCAAGGTGTTGGAGCGCACCGGCAGAAGTCTAGACCCGAGCACGAGACCGCAACCGAAGATTCGCAGCTTCGGTCAGCCCGCATTCCCGCTCCCGCACCCGTGCGCGAAAAGTGCTGTTCCAACCACGTTTTGTGCACACGGGCGGCGAAGCCGCATGCTCAGCGCGCTGGGGAGGAGCCCTGTTCCAGCCAGTGTTGCAGCGGCGCAGGGCGTCCGTACAGGTAGCCCTGCGCGAAGCGGCAGTGCAGGGCTTCGATGGCCCGTGCTTGCTCTTCGGTTTCGACGCCTTCCGCGACAATCGAGACCGGGAGTGCTCTGGCCATGGATGCGATGGCGGTGACGAGTGATCCCGCCGTCGACGTGGTGCCGATCTCGGCGACGAAAGAGCGATCGATCTTGAGCAGACCGATCGGCAGTTCACGCAGCCGGCTGAGCGAGGAGTAGCCGACGCCGAAGTCGTCGAGGACGATGAGTACGTCCATCTGAGCGAGCTGGTCGAGTACGGCCTTTGCGACGACGATGTCGTTGATCAGTGCGGTTTCGGTGACTTCGAGTGCGAGGTCCGCGCCGCTCAACCCTGTTTCGGCGAGCAGTGCCGCGACGATGCCAGGAAGCGAGTCGTCGCGGAGTTGAACGGGTGAGATGTTGACCGACATCGTGACGGTCTGTCCGCTCGCCCGCAGCGCGACGAGGTCGTTCATCGCTGTGCGCAGTACTTCCTCGCCGATTTCGCCGATGAGGTCGGTGGACTCGGCGATGCCGACGAATTCGTTGGGTCCACGAAGCCGGCCGCCGTGGTTCCAGCGCACGAGTGCCTCGTACACTACGGTGCTGCGGGACGACGTCATGACGATCGGCTGGTAGTGCACGACGAGTTCGCCGCGTCGAACCGCGCCCCGCAGGGCCGTGGCAGTTTCGACGGCTGCGGTGGATGCCGCGCGCAGCGACTCGTCGAAGAATTCGTACCGCGACGCCCCCTGTGATTTCGCGTGGTACATCGCGGTGTCGGCTTCGCGGATGAGGTCGTCGAGGTCCTGGGTTCGATTCGCCCCCTCGGCGATACCGATGGATGCGGTGACGTAGACGCCGGCGGCGCTGAGCACGAACGGTTCCGCGATCCGCTCGATCAGGCAACGAGCGAGCTCCTCGGCTTCGGGGCGGGTGCACCGGCCGATCACGATGAACTCGTCGCCCGCGTAGCGAACGACCGTGTCGGACGAGCGGACCGTCGCGCGGATGCGGTGGGCGGCTGCAGCGATCATCTCGTCGCCGACGCGGTGGCCGTACGAGTCGTTGACCATCTTGAAGTTGTCGAGATCGACGAAGAGAATGCAGGCGCGGCCGGGCTTGTCCTGCGCATCCAGCCGGGAGAATTCGTCGTCGAGCATCGTCCGGTTCGGGAGGCCGGTGAGTGCGTCGTGGGAGGCGCGATAGCGCGCATCGTCCTCGCTGCGTTCCATGAGGCTCATTGCGCGTTCGCCTCGAAGGAAACTGCCGATCAAGATGATGGCGAGCAGTGCCGAGCGGACGATGAGGTCCACGCGGGAGACGGCGGTACCGAGCACGGGAATGGCCGTGCAGACGGCCAACATGACGACGATGAACGCGGTGCGGCGGCGGTGGTGTGGGGCAGCGCGGCGCCGCTGCGACATCGACGCCATCTGGGGATCGAGGGCCGCAAGGGCGAGGGATGTGTACGCGATGAGGTAGATGCCGTCGAGCAAGCCGGCCGACGGGGGCTCCGAGCGGGTGAGGTAGTAGGCGTACGCGACGTCGCCGAAGAACACGGCCAGCAGCGCCAGCAGCAGCAGTTGGAGTGCGCGGTTCGTTCTCTCGGCGGAGACGAGCAAATAGGTGACAAGCGTGATGATGCCGGCATCGATCGCCGGGTACACCCCGTTGATCACGGCCGCAGCGGCACCGATCTCGCTGTCCATCAGAGGCGAAATCAGCACCACCCACGAGAGGAACAGCGCGCCGACGGCGATGAGGGCAGCGTCGATCAGCGGGGTGATGTCGTCGCGTGACCGTCGTTCGAGAATCCACCGGGCGAGCGCGGTGGCGATCAGGACGTATCCCGACAGTGTGAAGGCGTTGGACAGGGCGGTGAGGCCGATGGGATACATGTTCGGGTCGCCGCGGAGACCGACGCCGATCAGAAACAGTGCCGCCGCGCCGAACAGGCACCACCACGAGGTGGCGTCGGCGGGCTTGTACCTGCGGATGCCGACGCCGATCGCCACGATGGATCCCACGGCGAACGTGCCGAGCACGACGGATCGGATCGAGGCATTGCCTGCGTAGAACACCACGCTCGCGGCCAGCAACACCGATGCGAGCCCGAAGAATTTGGGCGCCCCGGTCAACACTCGTTGAAACGGTGGCGCCTTCGTGTTCATCGAAGGCCCCCCTTTGCGTGCCCGGTGAAGCTGTCCACGAACCACTGGTCAAGTTCGCCCTCACGCGAGATTACTGCAGGAACGCGCCGCGAGTGCGCGTCACCACGCGGCGGGTATGTGCGGTCAGCGCGTAAAATCGGACGACATGAGCGAGTCGTCGGAAGATGTGCCCGGCCAGGTTCGAGCGATGGTCGGCCAGAGTTACCGCATCGACGACGTCTACGAGGTGGGCAAGGCCAAGGTTGCCGAGTTCGCGCGTGCCGTGCAGAACTGGCACCCGGCGCACTTCGATGTCGACGCCGCACGCGAGCTGGGCCACGACAATCTGGTCGCCCCGCCCACGTTCATGTCCCTCGTCGCCTTCGTTGCGCAGCGCCGCATGTTCGAGGAGGCACTGAGTTGTTACGCGATGCCGCAAATTCTTCAGGTGGATCAGCGCTTCACGTTCCATCGTCCGCTTCGGGCCGGCGACAGGCTCAGCTGCGAGGTGTCGCTCGTGTCGGCGCGACGAGCAGCGGGCGCGGACCTGATGGTGGTCGAGAACGACATTTTCGATCAGCGCGATCAACCCATTTTGACGACGATGACGACCATTGCGGCCTCGACCGAGGTGAAGACACCGGAGCGGTTCATGGAGACCGTCGAGCAGATCATGATGGCCGGCACGGTCTGAGCGATTGCTCAGCGCACAAAGATCGTCAACCGAGGGTTGACGCACCCGCGTCGTCAACTTATGGTTGACGCATGACCGAGTCAACGAAAATCAACGTCCCCGTTCGCCTCGACGACCTCATCGACGCCATCAAAAAGGTCCACGACGACGAACTCGAGCAATTGTCCGACGCCGTGATCGCCGCGGACGCCCTCGGCGACCTCGCCGACCACCTCATCGGCCACTTCGTGGACCAAGCGCGCCGTTCGGGTGCGTCGTGGACCGATATCGGCCGCAGCATGGGCGTCTCGAAACAGGCCGCGCAGAAGCGGTTCGTTCCCAAGGGCGCCGAGCCCGACCTCGACGCCGCGCAGGGCTTCAAGCGCTTCACTCCCCGCGCCAAGAACGTGGTCGTGGCGTCGCAGAACGAAGCGCAGGCAGCAGGCAACGCCGAGATCGTTCCCGAACACCTGGTGCTCGGCCTGCTCAGCGAAAAGGATTCGCTCGGAACAAGATTCCTGCTCTCGGACGGACGCACCGACGCCGGGGTTCGAAATTCCGTCGCGCCGCTTCTGCCAGTCGCCGTGGCCGACGCGCCCGCGCTCGTTCCCTACGATGCTGCGGCGAAGAAGGTCATGGAGCTGACGTTCCGCGAAGCATTACGCCTGGGCCACAACTACGTCGGCACCGAACATCTGTTGCTGGCGTTGCTCGAACACGAGAACGGCAACGGAGTGCTCACCGGCCTCGGCGTCGACAAGAACACCGTCGAGCGCGAACTTCTGGCCGCCCTCGCGCAGTTCGAGGGCTGACCGGAGGCGTATCGGGCGTGAGCTAGGACCCGGCGCGGGCCAGCAGGGCCTGGGCGATGTCGTCCTCGATGAGACTCTGGTTGACGGCGCCGGCGGTTCGCGCACCGGCCGCGGCCGAACTGACGATGTTGTCCGTGATGGACACGACGTTGCCCGCGGCGTAGACACCGGGAACCGATGTGGCGCCCATCTGATCGACAGCGACCGCGGATCCCATCGGGATCTCGTTCATCGCAACGTCGGTCACCTCGATCCCCAATCCTGTCAAGACGGAAGCATTGGCGGCGAAATGCGGCCGCACGACCACGGCCTGCACGTCGACCGTCGTGCCGGTGACCAGCTCGACTCCCACGACCGCGTCGTTCTCGACGACGAGTTCGGCGATCTTGTCGGTTACGACGCTGATGCCGCGGGCTGCGAGCTTCTCGTATTCCTCGTCGGTGGGCTCGAAGTCCTGGGTGAACAGCACGACCCGGTCGGCCCACTGACGCCACATCAGGGCCTGGTGGGCGCCGAATGCGCTACCCACGATGCCGACGGTGTGCTCGCGCACCTCCCAGCCGTGGCAGAACGGGCAGTGCAGCACCTCTAGGCCCCAGCGTTCGCGGACGCCCGGGATATCCGGCAGCTGGTCGGTGAGGCCGGTGGTGACGAGCAGCCGTCGAGCGGAAGTATGGGTGCCGTCGGCGAGGCCGACGGTGAAGTTGCCCAGCGAGCCCGAGGTGGAGACGACCGTGCCCTCGCGGATCTCCGTGCCGTACGAGCCGGCTTCCTGGCGGCCCTTGGCGAGGAGTTCGAGTGGGGAAATCCCTTCGAGTCCGAGGTAGTTGTGCGCGTGCGCGGCGGGGGCGTTGCGTGGTGCTCCCGCGTCGACGACGAGAACCCGTCGGCGCGCTCGGGACAGTGTGACGGCCGAGGACAGGCCGGCTGCGCCCCCGCCGATGATGATTACGTCGTAGTCCGGTGTCGTTGTCATGTGTTCACTGTGACGCCTCGTACGAATATCGGCAACAACGATTGCCGAATTAGCAAAGTCAACCGCATCGGGATAATTACGGGTGGGGCGCCCGCTTGCCCGCCCTCAACCCGTCGACACGTCGGTTCCGCCGCGTCAACCCGTCGTGAAAACGGTATAGAGCCTGGTCAGCGGACCTCAATCAACTTGAACCGCGCCCTGCTGTGCGGTTCAATGAGCGGGTCGAAATGTCTGGGTCGGGGGGACCATGAGTACAACGGGATCTAGAAGTTGCGAGGGGCCGGTAGGGCCGACCGCCGGTATTCGTCGAGGCGACGTCGTAGTGGCAATGCGCGACCTCGGCAAGCGCACCTGGTGCAGCGGGGTGCCCGCTGGAACGGTCGGGATCGTCAACGACGTGGACTGGCTGGGCGATCTGCGAGTGGAATTCACCCTCGACGGTGACTGGCTGGCTCGCCGGTCCACCGTCGAGAAGGTCGTCGCATCGTGCGACCTGCGACTGCTCCGAAGCGCGGAACAGTCGCTGACCGGTACCTGAGCCGCTAGTCGGTATCGGTTGCGGGTCCGGCGGACGTAGCGCCGCCCTCGTCCGCCCACTCGCTGGACTGCCCGCCCTCGGCAGGATCGGACTGCACGTCCTTATCGGCCTCGTCGGGTCCCTTGCCGGTGTCTTCGGTGTGCGGGGTTGTGTGCTTGTCATCCATCACGGCCTCATACCCACAGCGCAGCTAATCGAACCCGGCAGCTAATCGAACCCGGCAGTGAATCGAACCCGGCAGTGAATCGAACCCGGCAGTGAATCGAACCCGGCAGTGAATCGAACCCGGCAGTGAACCAAACCCGGGCAGGGCTCAGCCGGCCTCGATCTGGGTAAGGCGTGCCGTGTCGTCGTCGGTCCATCCTTCCGGCTGCAGGATATCCGCCCACAGGGCCACTGCATCCTCGCCGTAGTTGTGTCCGTGTCCCTGCGGTGCGTCCGTGGAGAACACCATGTCGAACGTGGTTTGCCAGAACGTCACGAACGGGAACCACAGGACCCCTGGGTCGACGTCGACTCCGCGTGGTTCGCGCAGCCAATCGGGCTGGTGCAGAACGAGATCCGGCGACCACCAGGTGATGGGATCGGACGCGTGCTGCCAGTACCCGATGCGGGGCTGTGCCCAGGGAGTACCGAGGTCCAGATCATCGGGCTTGCCGGCAAATCGGACGTACCGACCGTCGTCGATCACCGGTAGTATTTCCGACGATCCCGCGTCGCGATCGGCGGTGATATCGGTCCATTGCTTGGTGAAATTCGGACTGCCCACCCACAGCGCGCCGTCCGTCCGTGCCGCCATGTCTCGCGCGTCGCCGAACGCGTCCTGTCCCCCGTACGCTCCGAGGCTCTCGCCGAATGCGACCAGCTTCGGCCGTGCCTCCTCGGGCATTTCCTGTACCGCGTCGTAGACCCGGTCGAACAGGGCGCGCCCTGCCTCCCGTGGCGAATCACGGTCTGCGAGAAACGCTACGGGGCTGGGTAGGAAGGAATACTGCATGGATGCGATAGCTGTGATGCCTCCGTACATGTATTCGATTGGGCCCGCGACGGACTCGTTGACCCAACCGCGCCCGGTGGTCGTCGCGACGGCGATCAAATCCCTGTCGAAAGCACCGGTTCGTTCCAACTCGGCCACGACGCGGCCCGCAGAGCGCTCGATCGAATCTGAACCCGTTGCACCCACATACGCACGTATCGGCGTCAACGCCGGGTTTCCGGTGAACGCGGAAATCTGTTCGGAGGACGGTCCCGAGGCGACGAATCGTCTTCCCTCCATGCCGAGCGAATCCCACTCTTCCAGCGAGTCCGGTGAACCCGATCTTTCGGGCGCCGTGGGCTGTTCGACTCGGGGGTGGTTGCCCTTGTCCGCCAGTTCGGAGGAGCTGGCCACTGCCGCGATCAAACGTTGTTGACTGCGGCGTTGATCAGAAACAGAGTCAGCAGTGCAACCACTGCGACGCCGATCGCCTTCGCCGCGGGAATCGGTACGTATTTTGTGCAGAGAGCAGCGAGACCCCGTGCGCACCAACGTAAACCGCGAGCGGCAAGCAGGAGCAACACGGCCGTCAGCAGCGCGACGAACAGCACGGCAACGTAGAGCACCCGGCCGGGATCCTTTACCTCGACCAGCGCGCGCACCGTCGACTGCCACCAGGAACCCAGAATCAAGAACAGAGGTATGACGATGATCGCCGTCGCGGCGAGCGCCCACCAGCCGTAGCGCTTCGCATCGACCGACCACCCCGGCCGGATGCCACACGCATGCGCGATCCACACGATAAGGGCGCCGACGCCGTAGCCGGTGGCCGCGCTGATGCCGGTCGCGACGCCCTGCAGATACCACGCGCGCGGTAGCAACGAGGGTGTCATCGAAATGGCGAAGAAGACGATGGCGAAGAACAGGGCCACTGGATCCAGCTATCGAGCGAACCGCCGCAGCGCATGCATCGTCACATAGTAGTGCCGATGTGCTCGAAATATCGCCGCGCGGATGCGATTACACGATCGTGCGCCTCGTCGGTGATGATTCGATCCCACCAGGCGCCGTAGAGGGCGTCGAAGTGGTACGGCGCCACCAACTCCAGCGCACGACGAATGGTGTCGGGATGTTCCGGAATGAGGTTGGGGTAGCTGTACATGAACCCGACCCAGCGGCGGTCGGCGACGACGGTGAAGATGTCCCCGCCGCACAGGGCGCCGCGGCCGTCGACACCGTCGGCCCAGTGCATCACCGTGCCTCCGGCGAAATGCACACCGGCGTTGATCAGGGTTCGTCCGGGCAGAATTTCGGTGTGCTCACCCGCCCACAACACCACGTTCTCGGTCCTGGTGAGCCAGCGCGCGTCGCGTTCGTGCACGTAGATCGGCACGTCACCGAACTCGCGTGACCACTCGACCATCGAGCTGTAGTAATGCGGGTGCGACAGGGCAATTGCCGAGATGCCGCCGAGTTCCGTCACCCGTTCGACGGCTGCATCGTCGATGTAGGTGACCGAATCCCACATCACCGTGCCGCCCTCGCCGGGGACGAGGAGAGCCCGTTGGCCGATGGCCAGTGCAGGGGAGGTGGCGAGGCCCCACAAGCCCGGAACTTCCTCGCGGATCTCGACGACGTAGTGCTGGCGGCGCAGATCGGCCAATGATGTCCACTGCTGGCCGCTGTACCCGACGTACTGCCGCTCGTCCTCGCAAATAATGCAGTGGACCGGCCGCGCACCTGCGGCGTCCAGCTCGTACTGGACGCCGCAGGTCAGACAGATCGGAAGATCGTCACGCATCTTCTCGAAGAGGTGGGTCGACTCAGAGACCGAAGGGAAGCGTCCCCGGAGCGAGCTCGAAGCCGCTGCTTCCAGCCGAGATGGATCCGACGCTGCCGAGGATGAGGTTGATGAAATTGGTGATCATGTGTGTCTCTCGTCTTTCGTATGTGTGCGGGTGAACGCCGTCGAGGGTACCGCCGATCGAGCATCGGGACAGGCGGACCGAGCTGGGGAACAGCTGTCAGTCGAGCTGGGGACCAGCTGTCAGTCGAGCTGGGGACCAGCTGTGAATCGAGCTGGGGACCAGCTGTGAATCGCGCGTACCGTCGGTTGGCATGCGTCGTTCGATGGTGGGAGTGCTGGCGGTGGCCCTGTTCGCGGTGTCGGCGGTTGCCGGTTGCGCGGCGGACACCGAACCGGAGTCGGCAGCTGCTCCTCCCCCGCTCGATTACGTGGCGCTCGGCGATTCCGCGGCCTCGGGTCCGCTGATCCCGAGGTCGACGGGCACGCCGGGGTGCCTGCAGTCGGATGCGAACTATCCGCACGTGCTCGCCGGGTTGGTCGGGGCTGCGTCGTTCGTGGACGTGTCCTGCTCGGGCGCGCGCACCGAGAACATCGCCGAACGAGCGCAGTCGACCAACAGCGGGCCGATACCCCTGCAGATCGACGCCCTGACCCCGGAGACCGATCTGGTCACCATCACAATCGGCGGCAATGACGTCGACCTCGTCTCTCGCGCCCGCGGGTGCGTCAACTTCTCTCCCGAGCCGGAGGGCAGCTCGTGCGCCGAGGCCTTGACCGCCGGGGGTACCGACGTGATCGCCGAATCCATCGACGCCTCCGCCCCGAGATGGGGTGAGGCACTGGGCGACATTGCCGACCGCGCCCCGAATGCCGAGATCGTGGTCGTCGGCTACGGCACCTATGTGCGGCCCGGTGGGTGTTACGGAACCCAGCCGGTGTGGGCACGCGACGCCGACTATCTGCAGTCCAGTGTCGACCGCATGAACGACGCACTCGCAGAGCAGGCCGAGCAGCGCGGCGCGCGGTTCGTCGACGTCGCAGAGATCAGCGTCGGACACGACGCGTGTGCCGTCCCCGCAGAGCGCTATCTCGAAGGCGTTGTCCCAGCGAATCCCGCTGCGCCGCTTCACCCCACGGCAGCGGGGATGGCTGCCTTCGCGCAAGAAATCGCCACAGCCTTGTCAGTGGGGTGAGGATGCGCCTCCGGCGCCGGTGTGCACAAAGTGCTGTTGCAACAACACTAAAGGCGCACGGGCGCCGAAGGCGCATACGCACGCCAGCCACCCAGCTCGGTGATGTCGCGGCTGCCGAGGGCTGCTTCGTACGAGCAGGAGAATCCGGTGACCCAACGCCCGTCGGTCAGCTCGACCGACGTCAAGCCCATCGGCGAGGGAAGCCCGGCGACGAACTTGCCGAGTGCGGCGAAGGACATCCGGTACAGCTCGCCCGCGATGGGGGCTCCCAGGCCGTCGCCATGGCGGACGAGGCCTGGCTTCGGCGGCGTCGTACCCAGATCGACGAGCCGGTAGGCATCGGAAGTGCGGACCTCTCCGGAGAACCGAGCACCCTGCAGCTGGTGGTGCAGCGGGTAGCCCTCCAGATGAGCGCCGACGACCAATACGTCGACTCCCTCGTCGACGAGCACCGGGGCGTCCACCGAAACCAGCCTGGCGGCGACGTCGACGGCAACTTGGTCACCGAACGCCGGAACCACGACCATCACACCGAACGGGTTGCCGCTCCGCGTCGATGCACCGGGTACGGCCACGGCAGCCATGTCGAGAAGGTTGCAGAAGTTGGTGAACGTACCCATCCGGCGGTTGATGCCGAGCGGATCCGCTTGTACTGCAGCGATAGTCGGGTGCTCGGTCGTGGTGGGGAGCAACAGCCCGTCGAAGCCTTGCAGCAACGTCGCCACGTGACGCTTCCCGGCCGCGATGGTCGCGAGGTCGTCGACATACCGATGCGCCGACGCCTCTGCCGCACCCCGGACTATCTGCGCTACCGTCGGGTCGGCAGACGCCGGATCCGTCGAAAGGAACTCACCGACGGCGGAATAGCGCTGCGCAACGATGGCGCCGTCGTAGAGCAGCGTCGCCGTGTCCAACAACACCGAGATGTCGACCTCGGCGCAGTACAGGCCCTTCGCTTCGAGGCCTGCCACGGTCCGATCGAACGCGTCCAGGTACTCCGGATTCAGTGCGGTCAAGTTCTCGCGTAGGGGTACCGCCAGTCGCGGCGCCGGAGAGGCCGCCAGCGTGACGTCGGCGGGCCACGCTCGGCTACGGATGTCGAGCTCGTCGTAGCCGGACATGACGCGCGTCGCTGCTGTGGCAACACCGAGGTCGCGGGCGAGCACCGTGACGCAGTCGTAGTCGGCGCACGCGGGCACGACGCCGGTGGTCGGCACGACTCCGAGCGTCGTCTTGATTCCGACCAGGTCGTGGAACGCGGCAGGAACTCGTCCGGAACCTGCAGTGTCCGTGCCTATTCCGATGTCGACAATGCCCAGCGCGACGGCAACCGCCGAGCCGGAGCTCGATCCTCCGGACACGCGCTCGGGGTCCCATGCGCATCGAACCGGACCGTACGGACTGCGCGTACCCACCAACCCGGTGGCGAACTGATCCAGGTTCGTCTTGCCGAGCACGATCGCACCTTGCTCGACCAGCCGTGCAACCGCAGTCGCGGAAACCGCAGGCGTATAGGCGAAGTCGGGACACGCTGCAGTGGTCGGAAGCCCGGCCACGTCCACATTGTCCTTGACGGCAACCAGCATCCCCGCCAATGGCAAGGTGGTGTCGACGCCCTCGGCCTCGGCGAGCACGGCCGCCTCGTCGCGCAGGGTGATCCACGCTTCGCCGCGATCGACTTCGGCAATTCGCTTGTAGGACCGGCGCACCCGCTCCGTCACCTCATGCTGCTGCATCTGCTTCGCCTTTCCTGGTGAACTCTCCCGCCGCTGACCACGCCGTGCGCTCGGCGTCGAAAGCAACTGCCTGGACCGCGCGGAATTGCTCGATGGATTCCGAGTTCGCGGCGAGAAACTTGTCGTGTTCGGCGAGCGAGAACTCGCCCTCGGTGATATCGACGCCACCGCCGCGGCCTGCTGCTGTGTCCGCCCGGAGGTCCATGAGCTCCTCGGGCTCGACCGGATACCAGGAGATGCGGTCGAAGAATCGCAGCAGCCAGGGGCTTTCGGCTTCGAAAGATCCGCTGCGAGCGGGGTAGCGGTGGTTCCACACCTGCGTTGTGCGGCCGACGAACTGGTACCCGCCGGGTCCTTCCATGCCGTAGATGCACAGGTAGGCGCCGCCGATGCCCACGGCGTTCTCGGGCGTCCAGGTACGCGCGGGGTTGTACTTGGTCGTCACGAGTCGGTGACGCGGGTCGAGCGGGGTCGCGACGGGTGCGCCGAGGTAGACGTCGCCGAGGCCGAGGACCATGTAGTCGGCGGCGAACACGGTGTCGAAGACGTCGGCGACGGTATCCAGGCCGTTCATGCGCCGGATGAATTCGATGTTCCACGGGCACCAGGGTGCGTCGGCGCGTACGCCGTGCATGTAGCGCTGGATTGCTTCGCGGGTGGACGGATCGTCCCAGGACAGCGGCATTCGCACGGTTCGCGACGGTACGACGAGTTCCGAGGCGGCCGGGAGATCGTCTTCGACCTCGGACAGCAGGCCCATCAATGTGTCGATGGAGAGCACGTCGGGGTCGACTTTGACCTGTAGCGAACGGATGCCGGGGGTCAGATCGAGCAGTCCCTTCGGCGCAATGTCCTCGATGCGTCGGTGCAGCGCATGCGCTCGTGCCCGAAGAGCGAGGTCGAGCGTCATGTCTCCGTACTCGACGAGGACGTTGTCGTCACCGGACCTGCGGTAGGTGACCGCTGTCTCCGCGTCGCGGCGGGCGATGACGCCGTCGTCTCCGTCCCCTCCGCCGGAGAACACGACGGGAAGGGATGCGCGACGCTCGATGCCGAGAGCGCCGAGTGCGGATGCGTGGGCCGCCTTGATGGGAACGAAGCGTATTTTGTCGCCCGGTTTCAGCTGCCCGAGCTTCCAGCGTTCCGCCGCGACGACGGTGACCGGGCAGACGAATCCGCCGAGGCTGGGTCCGTCCGGTCCGAGCAGAATGGGTGTGTCGCCGGTGAAGTCGAGCGCACCGACCGAGTAGGCGTTGTCGTGGATGTTCGAGGGGTGCAGGCCCGCTTCGCCGCCGTCCTGACGCGCCCATTCCGGCTTCGGCCCGATCAGCCGTACACCGGTGCGGTCGGAGTTGAAGTGGACTTCGTAGGAGGTCGCGTAGAGGGTGTCCATGTCGGCGCGGGTGAAGAATTCGGGTGCGCCGTGGGGTCCCTCGGTGACGGCGATGTCCCAGGACCCGGTGAGTACCGGCCGGTGTTCCATCGGGATGGATTGCAGGCGCGTGGCGTCGGCGGTTCCACCGACCTCGAGGATGTCGCCCTCGGCGAGGATGCCGCCACGGTGTCCGCCGAACTTCCCGAGCGTGAATGTTGCTGCGCTGCCCAGGTAGTCGTCGACTTCGATCGATCCCTGTACGGTGACGTAGACGCGCAGTCCGGCGCCGTTGCTCATGCCGACGTCGAGAGTGGCACCGGCGGGAACGAGCAGTGGTCGCCACTGGGGCACCGCGCGCCCGTCGATGTGCACCGGCACGTCGGCGCCGGTGACACAGACATAGGTGTCGGCGTCGAAGGTCAGCGCAGGCCCTCCCATGGTGGACTCGAGCCCCGGGGCGCCTTCTGGGTTGCCGAGGGCGACGTTGCCCAATCGGAACGAGAGGTCGTCCATCGGTCCCGACGGCGGGACGCCCACCTTCCAGTAGCCGATGCGTCCGGGCCAGTCCTGAACGGTGGTCAGCATGCCGGGACGGACGACGGTCATCTTGTTCATGGGCGCGTCACCACCATCCGTACGGCAGTGGGGTCGAAGCCGTTGCAGGGGTTGTTGATCTGAGGGCAATTGGAGACGAGTACGAGAGTGTCGATCTCGGCGCGGAGCGACAGAGACTTACCCGGGGCAGACAGCCCGTCGACGATCCCGAGAGTGCCGTCGGCGTCGACGGGGACGTTCATGAAGAAGTTGATGTTGGGCACCAGGTCTCGTTTACCCAGACCCCATTTCGCACCCTCGATCAAGAAGTTTTCCACGCACGCATGTTGGTGCTTGGTGTGGTGTCCGTAGCGGAGCGTGTTCGATTCTTGCGAGCAGGCACCGCCGAGGGTGTCGTGGTTGCCGACCTCGTCTGCGACGATAGTCATGAGAGGCGTCGAATCATCGCTGCGCAGAACCGTTCCGGTGGAAAGGAACACGTTGCGTTGCGCGCTGATCGTTGCCGCCGCACTGTAGCGAATGCCGTGATCGTGCGCGGCATAGAGCAGGGTATCGACGGCTTGGTTGCCGTGCAGGTCGATCATCGTCAGGACGTCGCCTGCTTTCACGACGGTGGACCATGGGCCGCGTTCGCCTGCGATCTCGTCTTCGATGACGGTCCGGTCGAGTGTGGTGGTCATCGGAGGCCTTTCGGGTCTGCCGCGGTCCAGGCGGTCTCGGTGTTCTGTACGGCGCGCTGGTACTCGGGGTCGGTGTTGGCGAGAGTCGCGAGCTCTTCGGTGGCATTCCACGCGAGCACCTCGAGGGCTGTGGTGGCGAACTCCTCGGACGGATCGAGGGGATGCGCGGTGTTGGCCAAAAGGACGACGAGCGGTAGGTGGATCAGCAGATCGACCTCGGCGCCCGGTCCGGCCGATCCGGTACTGACCAGTCTTCCGTCGTCTTCGACCCGCACGCCGTGGAAGAACGAGAGGGTAGCGGGCAGATCACGCTGAGACAGGCCCTGTTTGGCTGCGGCCACGGTGAAGAGTTCGCGGCCCGCGGGAGATCCGGAATGCAATGCTCCGCTGCCGTACTTGGCCGCGTTCGTCGCCAGCGACGTGGTCCCGCACAGTGCGTCGTGGTGCCTCGAACTGTCGGCGACCACGGTGGCGAGGACGCGCCCCTGGTCGGAGAGCAGGGGATGACCCGGGCCCAGATAGGCCTGCCACGGAACCTTCACGGTGTCGGCCGTGTTCAGGCGTTCCCACGGTGCGTCGGCACGGTAGAGCAGAATGTTGGCGCAGGCGGATCCGTGGACGTCGCGCAGTCGTAGGCGTGTTCCTCGTGCGAGAACCATGGTCGTGTAGCGGCCGCCGGGAACGGTTTCTGCCCAGACGAGTTCGGTGACGCCGTCCGGCGCGGCGGGTGTGTCGACTGCTGCGGCCTGAGACCGCGCGTGTTCCTTGGCTGCGAGAGTTGTTGCAGTACTCATGTTTTTACGCTCCTAGCGTGACGGGGCGGGGATGGATTGCGCGACGAGGGAAGCAGGCGATGCCAGCGACGATGACGGCGAGGACGGTCAGCGGAGCTGCCCATTGGAGGATCGGGTATTCCCCTGTGGGGTTGAAGATCTCGGCACGGGGCCACGACAGGTTGATCACCATCAGTCCTCCGTAGAGCACTGCTGCCAGGTTGACCGGGATTCCGAGCCGACCGAGGGTGAACAGCTTCTTGCCCTCGGCATCGACGACGATTCCGCCGTTGGGCCAGCCCTTCAGTCGTCGAACGAGCAGTGGCACGGTCACCATCAGGTACGCGAGATAGATGAGCACGATGCACACGCTGGTGAGTGTGGTGAACAGCGCGGCGTTGCCGACGTTGACGGCCAGCACGGCGATGCACGCCAGGCCGATGAGAACCGCAGGTGCGATGGGGGTTCCGGTCTTGGCATTGACCGAGCACAGCAGCTTCGATGCGGGCAACCGCCCGTCGCGGGCCATCGAGAACATCAGGCGGGTTGCTGCGGTCTGAATTGCCAACGTGCAGATGAACACTGCGACGGCGACGTCGATGAGCAGTACCGTTCCCCACGGCGATGTCAGGATCGAATCGATGACGTACGGCAGGCCCAGCGTCGCGAGATTGCCGTCGGTGAGCGACGGGGCAGCCATCAGCGCGCCGACGATCATCAGGCCACCACCGAGTGCGGATGCCGAGAGTGCGAGGCGAATGGTGCGGGGCGCGACCCGCCTGGGGTTGTGGGTTTCCTCTGCGAGCTCGCCCGCCGATCCGAAGCCGACCATGACGTATGCAGCCATCAGGCCGGACACGATCCAGGCCCAGATGTAGCCGGAATCGGCTCCGGCGGAGCCGGTGTCGAGTACGACCTGTGGCCCGCGCTGGGCGTGGGTGAAGAACACCAGGACGAGGGCGATGACGCCGACGATCTCACAGGTGACGCCGATGCTGTTGATCCGGGCCATCCAGTTGACGCCGATGGAGTTGATCGTCGTCGTCAGTACGAGAAGAACGGACCCGAGGATCACCGCATTCGTCGCGCCGCTCGGTGATGTCAACGAGGGATCCTCGCCGACTATCTGGAAGCCACTCCACACGGCCGGCAGAACTACCTGCAGCGCGATCGCGGCGGCCGATGCCGTGACGATCTGCGCGATGATCATGAACCAGCCGGCGAACCAGCCGACGATTTCGCCGCCCATACGCCGAGACCACTGGTAGATCGCTCCGGAGATGGGGTAGCGCGCAGCGAGTTCCGCGAAGTTGAGTGCCACCATGAACTGGCCCAGGAACACCAGCGGCCACGTGAAGAAGAAGGCGGGGCCGCCGAAGCCGAAGCCGAGGGCGAACAACTGGAAGATGGTCGTCAGGATCGAGACGAACGAGAATCCGGCTGCGAACGACGCGAACTTGCCGAGCTTGCGATGCAGTTGCTGTTCGTATCCCAGTTCGGCGAGATCCGAATGGTCCTGTGTGACGGTTGTGTTCGGGACGGGCTGGCCCCCGGGTGCGGGCAGGGTAGTCGAGCTCATGGCTGGCTCCTGTGAGGAAAGAGTGTCCGCGGCGTCTGCGCTGCCGGCGCGGGTTTTCTGTCACTCGATAGTTTTCCGCGCCGTGATGCCCGTCGGGTGTCGTGCATGTATCGAACAGTGGCGCCCGTGAAACATCTGTGTTTCCTCTATTTCGATCGAGTGACAGAAACTTCACGCCGCCGGTTTCGGTGCCAGGATGGTTGCCATGACCACTGCGGGACGACCGAGGCTGATGACAAAGAAGCGGCCGGGCGAGACGGCTCGTGACGAGATCAGAGACGCCGCCGCCGAATTGTTCACCACCCGCGGCTACACCAATACCTCGACACGCATGATCGCGGAGGCCGTCGGAATGCGGCAGGCATCGCTGTATCACCACTTCGCCGGCAAGGACGATCTCCTCGACTCGCTGCTCAGTGGAACCGTCGACGAGCCGCTCGCCGTCGGTCGAGCCATGCGCGCGGCCGACGCGTCGGCCGTGGAGAAGATGTACGCGCTCGCCCTGTACGACGCCGACCAGCTGTGCAGGTCGCGGTGGAATCTCGGGGCGCTGTATCTGCTGCCCGAGCTACGCGAGGAGCGTTTCGCGACGTTTCGTGCGCACCGATACGCGCTCATGGATCTCTACGCGTCCATCGCCTCGGAGGTGCTGGACGATATCTCGGTCGGTGAGAGACAGACGGGAATGCAAGAGATTCCGTTCCGGCTGGTCGAAACGGTCGTCAACAGCCGCGCCGACTCGGAGAACGGTCGGACGATGGTCGAAGCCGATCACGCTCGCATCGTGGCGCAGGCGGCGGTGCGGTCGCTCGGATGGACGGGACCGATAGACCGAGTCGACGCACGTGCCCGAGCACTCATCGAATCCATCGGGCCTCACGTCTACCCCGACGAACTCGAAACCGACGGCGCCAGGTAACCCACTGGTTGGTGGTGCCGTTTAGACTGCCGGCATGCGAGGTGCGGCGGTGACGAGGCGACTGGTCAGGCTGCTCACCTGGGCCCGCCTGGAACGCACCCCGACGGGCGCGCTGTTCGGACACCGCAATGACCCCGACCGAAACATCACCGCTGCGCCGGCTGCGCTCGCGGTCACGGCGCGCCGCGCGTTCTGCGTACCCACCGGGCAGGTCGAATCCAGTGGCCAATAAGAAGCCCAAACCACAGAAAGAACAACGGGGGCCGGTGGCCGGCGTGTACCGAATAGACACGGGCACTGTCGAACTCGTACGAGACACCTTGGTCGCAGACGGTTGGACCATCGAGGTCAACGGCGTTCCCAGCTCACACATCGACATGGACGATCCGATGCAGCTCGATTTCGAGTACATGCGTTGGATCTCCGGACTTGTTCGCTATCATAGCTTTTCACGTCTTCGAGCTCTACACCTGGGCGGCGGCGCCTGTACGCTGGCGCGCTCTTTCGCGGCCGAATACCCAGACGCGCGGCAGGTGGTCGTCGAACTCGACGGCACACTTGCCGAGCTGGCTCGCGAGTGGTTCGATCTCCCCCGTGCGCCTCTGCTCCGTATCCGCGTCGGTGAGGCGCGCGCGGTTACCGAAACACTCACCGAGGACAGCCGCGACCTCGTCGTCCGCGATGTGTTCGCCGGGACGGTGACGCCAGGGCTGCTCCTCACCGCGGAGTTCACCGAGCATGTTCGACGGGTGTTGGCCCCGGGCGGCGTCTATGTCGTCAACTGCGGTGACACGCGGGATCTCTCGATGGCGAAACGTGAAGCTGCGACCATCGGCAGTATTTTTCCGCACACCGTGATGATCGCCGACCCGGCGATGCTGAAGGGTCGCCGCTACGGCAACGTGGTGATCGCGGGTAGCGACGTGTCGCTGGGCGGTGATCCGGGGTTGGCCCGTGAGCTTCTCGGCGGTGGGGTGCCCGCTCAGGTCTGGGACGACGAGCGAGTTCGCGCATTCGCGCGCGACGCGAAGGTGCTGCGAGATGCCGATGGTTAGAGTGGATCTCGATCACACCCCGAACACGAAAGTGAGACGCCCATGGCGATCGTCGCGATGCTCGACCTGACGCTGAAGTCCGACATGCTCGACGATGCGAAGGCCATCGTCGGCCGCGTTCTCGCCGATACCCGCGCATTCGACGGGTGCCTCGGCGTCGATGTACTCGTCGACGCCGACGACGAAACGCACTGGATCGCCTACGAGCGTTGGGAGTCCGTCGAAGCAGATGCGAAGTACCGCGAATGGCGCGCCGGGCCCGGCAAGGCCGAGGAGCTCGGAGCACTGCTCGCCGCCGCTCCCGGGTTGACCAAGTTCACCGTGTCGGACGTGTAGCGGGCAACGGCGGCGCTTCGGGTCGGCCGGTGTAGAAGCCCTGCACCATGTCGACTCCGAGCTCGACCGCCACCCGCATTTCCGCTTCGGTCTCGACGCCCTCCATGATGAGCGTCGAGCCGACCTCGCATGCAAATCCCACGAGGGCGGCAGCGGCAGCCCGTCGCATGGAGTCCGCGTCGATCCCGTGTACCAGCGTGTAGTCGACCTTGAGCGAGTCCGGTTTCAATTCGACCACCTGCCTGAGTCCCGAGAATCCTGCGCCGACGTCGTCGACCGAGATGCGGACACCCGCCGCGCGTAGGCCTTCCACGGACCGCGCGACGGCGCGGTAATCGTCGACCCGCTCGTGCTCGGTGATCTCGAGACATAGGGTTCGCTCCGAGATGTGCGGCGACAGCCGCGCCAACAGGTCGGTGGACCGGATCGTTTCCGCGGAGGCGTTGATCGAGACGAACGCGTCCGCAGGCAGGTACGACATGGATTTCAGTGCGTTGTCGATGGCTGCGAGTTCGAGCCGGACGCCGATGCCGGCGCTACTGGCGTCGCGAAACCAGATCATCGGCGACCCGTGGCCGAACGGAAATCGCGAAAGCGCCTCGTAACCGACGACTTTCGACGTCGGCACGGCGCAGATCGGTTGGAACACCACCCCGGGCCCACCCGCTTCGATGAGCGATTCGATGCGTTCGCGGACGCCGAGTGGATCGACCGACGATGGTCGCGCTCCAGTCGGTACGTGGTTCTTGTCGCGGTAGAGCTCGATGTCCGCGGTCGCGATGAGTCTGCGTACGAGTGCCCCGGTGGAGTCGCCGCGGATGACTGTACCGCCGGCCGATCCGATACTCGTCGTGAACGGCGGACCACTGAACGACTCTTCCAGTGCGTTGCGGATGCGCGCCTCGGCGTCGTCGACATCGGTGCGCACGCCGACGTGGACGCAGACGAACTCGTCGCCGCCGATGCGCGATACAACCGCTTCGGCGGACGCGGCCTGCTTCAACCGGTTGGCGACCTCGACGAGTACCGCGTCTCCCGAAGGATGGCCGAACCGGTCGTTGATGGCCTTGAACCTGTCGATGTCGATAACGACCACTCCGATCGCGCGCTCCTCCGCACGTGCGCCCGCGCCAAGGCGGTTCAAATGTGCAATACCGTCGAACAAACCGCGGCGGTTCCACAGACCGGTCAGCGAATCGCGAAGTGCCCCGCGGGCGCGTGCACGCAGGTAGCGCATGTATGGCCGTAGGGCTAGGGGCGTGAGAAGTAACGAGCCCAGAATGACGGTTCGGGAGGCGACGATCCAGGCGTCGGCGCCCTGCGAAATGGCCATGCCTGCGAGGATCGCCAGCACGACTGCAGAGATGCACAGGTGCAGGATCAGGAGTCGCGGTGAAGTCCCGACGACCGCGAACACGGCAATTATGGCGAACATCGCGGCGCCCGGCATGCCAACGAAAGCCGATTGCGCGGCCAGAAGAACGGCGGTGACACCGAGGTCGGCGTAGAGGACGTACACCGTGGCCATGCGACGGGTAGGCCACGCTCCCATGAACCACAGAAGCGCGGTGGGGACCGTGGATGCAGCCGCGACCGCCACAACCAGGGTGTTGACGCCGCCGAATTGACCGGACGGAATGAGCAGTACGGCCGCCACGCCGAACGAGATCGTGAGGAGCCCGATGAGTATGCGGCCCCACCGAATACCGTGGGCCATCGCAGACTTCGGTTCGTCTCGCTCGGTGGCACCGGGGGTGCGTCGACCACCGAGTACGACCCCCCCGGACGCGTTCACGTCCTCCACCTGATCGGACCCTCTCGTCGCGCGCGGGCCCCGACCCCCGTCCTGGACGGACATGTTGTCCGAACCGTACCAGCGAGCAGGTCCGGTGGTCGGTTTTTCAGGTCAGTCGGTGCCGGACTCGATTGCCGCGTAGTCGAGCGCGTCGGAGTTGACCTCGGACTCCCCGGTGCCGGCTGCCGAGATGGCAGCTGCGCCGCCCTCGGGCACATCACCGATGAGTTCTTCCCAGGCGGTGTGCTGCTGCATTGCCGCGTACTGCTCGAGTTTGCTGCGCGAATCGGCGATGTCGAGGTTGCGCATGGTGAGCTGACCGATGCGGTCGCCGGGGAAGAACGCCTGGTCCTTGCTGCGTTCCATCGACAGCTTCTCGGGGTGGTAGCTCAGGTGCGGGCCCTGGGTGTCGACGATGGTGAAGTCCTGGCCACGACGCAACCGAACCGTGACGCTGCCGGTGACGACGTTGCCGACCCAACGCTGCAGGCCCTCGCGGAGCATGAACGCCTGCGGGTCGAACCAGCGGCCCTCGTAGAGAAGCCGTCCGAGTCGACGGCCCTCGTTGTGATACATCGCGACGGTGTCCTCGTTGTGGATCGCGTTGAGGAGCCGCTCGTAGGTGATGTGCAGCAGCGCCATGCCGGGGGCTTCGTAGATGCCGCGGCTCTTGGCTTCGATGATGCGGTTCTCGATCTGATCGGACATTCCCAGTCCGTGCCGACCACCGATGCTGTTGGCTTCCATCACCAGGTCGACGGGGTTGTCGAATGCGGTGCCGTTGATCCGGACCGGGCGGCCCCGCTCGAATTCGACGGTGACGTCTTCGGTTTCGATCGGGGTCTCGGGGTCCCAGAAGCGCACGCCCATGATCGGCTGAACGATCTCGAGCGACGTATCGAGGTATTCGAGGCTCTTGGCCTCGTGCGTCGCGCCCCAGAGGTTGGCGTCCGTGGAGTACGCCTTTTCCGCCGAGTCGCGGTACGGCAGGTCTCGGTGTGTCAGCCACTCCGACATTTCGTGGCGACCGCCGAGTTCGGTGACGAAGGCCTTGTCGAGCCACGGCTTGTAGATCCGCAGTTCGGGATTGGCGAGCAGGCCGTAGCGGTAGAACCGCTCGATGTCGTTGCCCTTGTAGGTGGATCCGTCGCCCCAGATGAACACGCCGTCCTCGGCCATCGCACGCACGAGCATGGTGCCGGTGACCGCACGACCGAGCGGGGTGGTGTTGAAGTAGACCTGGTTGGCGGATCGGATGTGGAAGGCGCCGGAGGTCAGCGCTGCGAGGCCCTCCTCGACCAGCGGCCCGCGGCAATCGACGAGGCGTGCCTGCTCGGCTCCGTAGGCTCGGCCGCGCTCGGGAACGTCGGAGAGATCCGGTTCGTCGTACTGGCCGATGTCGGCGGTGTATGCGTACGGGACCGCGCCGCGCTCGCGCATCCACGCCACCGCGACGGAGGTGTCCAAGCCGCCGGAAAATGCGATGCCGATGCGCTCACCGACGGGAAGTTCATGCAGTACCTTCGTCACGCGTGCATGGTATCGGTCGCGCGGCCGTGCCGACGAAACGGGCGTCAGACCATGCCCTTCTGAGTAAGCCACCGCAGTGTCGGCCAGCCGAGAAACACCGGCAGCCAGCAGGTGAGCACACGGTAGAGCAGCACGGACGGGACGGCCACACTTGCCGGCAGTCCGAACGCAGCGAGGCCACCGATCAGCGCGGCTTCCACGGCGCCGACGCCACCCGGGGTCGGCGCCGCCGAGGCGAGGGTTCCGCCGATCATCGTGACGACGGTGACCGTGACGAACGTGGTTCCGCCGCCGAATGCTTCGATGCTCGCCCACAGAGCGAGTGCGGCACCGAGAGTCGTTGCGGCGCAACCGAGGAAGATGATCGAGAACCGCTTCGGATCCTTCGCCAGTTCGGCGAGTTCGCCGAACACCTCCTTGAGCTGGGGGCGCACCGCGTTGCGCAGCCAGCTTCGCAGGATCGGCACGAACAGTGCGGCACCGACCATTCCCAGTGCGACGCCGGCGATGAGGTACAGCACCGTCGGATCTGGTACGTAGTGTGCGAGATCCGCGGAGGTGCCGGCGACCACGGAGAAGAAGATCAACAGGCCGAGGTGGGTGATCACCTGAACCGATTGTTGTAGTGCGACAGCAGCAGTGGCGCGCACGGCCCCCAAGCCGCCCTTCTGCAGAAACCGCACGCTGAGCGCGAGACCACCGACGCCCGCCGGAGTGGTGGTGGCCGCGAACGTGTTGGCAACCTGCATGATCGTCAGGTTCCGGAAACTCACCATGCCGAAGGCGCACGCCCACAGTGCGGCGGCTGCGCCGATGTACGTCAGCGCCGATACCGCCAGGCCGAGGAGGGCCCACCACCAGTTCGCGGTGCCCAGTTCGGTCACGAAAGTCGGCACCGCACTGATGAACGGGTAGGCCACGTAGACGAGACCGATCAGCAGAACCAGCTGAACGATCTGATTGCGCGTGAACCTCGTGACCTGCTCGGTCTCGATCCTCTCGGTGCCGGTCTGCTTCACGACCTCGGCGCGTACCGCCTTCATGATGCCGCTGCCGTCGGGGATCGATTTGAGAATGCGCGTCGGGATGGCCGTCTTGGTGAGTCTGCCCGCAGCGGTGACGACGATATCTTCACCGAGGGTGTCGACCGCGATGCGCACGGCACGTTTCTCGCCGAACAGGGCCGACGTCGAGATGAGCAACTGCGCGACGTCCGATTGCATCTGTGCGTCCGACGCGCCCAGCTCGGCGTACGCGAATCCCCCGAACAGTGCTTTACCTTCGTCGTTCCGGATTTCGGGGCTGCGGAGATCCCCGTGCGAAATCTGCCGCTCGTGCAGGGTTTGTAACCCGTACCAGATACTGACCGCGAGCGCGTCCTCGGACGATTCGTCGACGGCGACACCGCGCGGAGCGCCGTGCGCGTACAGGGCCCAGCCACGATCGAGGGCTGACACCGCGAGCGGACGACTGCTGGCGACCCCCAGATCGCCGATCGCGATCCCCATCAGCGCGCGATGCTCGACGGCTCGGTGCAGGGACGCATGCAACGGTGGGCTTTCGCTGTTGCGGAACGACAACCAGCGCCACACCTGGCGAAGGGCGCCGCCGCTGCGCTGGTTCTGCCCGTACAGCTCCACGACGATGTCACGCTCGGAGCCTTCCGCCTGGGCGGCGAGCACCAGCGGGCCCGGTCCGGCGGGCTTCAACACGGTGAACGAGGTGACGGGGTGGCCGCGTTTCGCGAGCAGTCGTGCGGCAGCTTCCATCGGAACTTCCAACGCCGGGGTGCCCACGACCAGCACGATCAGTGCGCCGACGAACCAGCCGACCGTCAACCCCAGGATCGATCTTGCAGGCACGACGGTACTGACGAACAGGTGGATCGGCACGAATGCCAGGAGCAACACCCACCATGCTCGACGCCACCGCGCGGGCAACCACGGGCCGGAGACGGTCAGCACCGCAGCGAGCATTGCGATCCACCGAGAGTCGTCCAGAAATTGCGACAGGAACGTATCCAAGCGATCTGGCACGTCGAGGTGGAACTCGGGCGTCGAAATTCCGGTGCCGGTGATGGACAGTGCAAGCGCGGCGATCGATGCTGCTGCGCCATAGCCGGCGAGCAACTTCCACTGTCGGCCTGCGATCAACCCGATCAGAATGGCGAACGGCAACGCGAGAATGGCGATCCCGTACAGGATGTACACGAGATTCGACTGGTCCTGGCTCAGCACGCCGACGATATTGGACACCGACGTTTCGAGCGCATCCCACTGATTGCGGGTGATCAGCGAGCCTGCGATCACCGCGGCCAGCAACAGGCTGGACAACACGACCCGCAGAATGTCGCTCGTGCGCCGGACGAGGGGTTGCAGCAGGCGTCCCGTCACCGGAATGTCCCGCCCGTCGACTCGCATGGTTGTGCTGCTCTCTCGGTCTCGATAAACCGCGCGTCGGCCGACGCGCCGAAACGTAACCTACCTGCTGGGTCGTTCCGCAGGCCTCGGGCGCGTTACCTCGCGAGCCGGCGGCGAAGTTCGTTCCGTACCGCGGGCCACTCGGAATCGAGGATGGAGAACACCACCGTGTCGCGCAGGGAACCGTCGGGCATCCTTTGGTGATTGCGCAGTACGCCGTCCTGCTTCGCTCCCAGTTTCGCGATGGCGTCCCGAGATTGCTGGTTCATCCAGTGGGTGCGGAATTCCACAGCGATGCAATCCAATTCGTCGAACGCGTAGCCGAGCAGCAGCAGTTTGCTCGCGGTGTTGGTTCCGCTGCGCTGCGCCGAGGCGGCGTTCCACGTCGAGCCGATTTCGACGCGGCGATTGGCCGCGTCGGCGTTCATGTAAGTGGTCATTCCGATGATCTGTCCGGTGTCGTTGCGGCGCACTGTGAACGGCAGCATCGACTGCGCCTGCAGCAACGCCAGGCGGCGATCGATCTCGGCGGCCATGTGCTCCGGCTCCGGCACAGGGGTGTACCAAAGCTTCCACAGTTCGCCGTCGCGGGCCGCGTCGCGCAGGCCGTCGAGGTGATCGTGGCTCAGCGGTTCGAGAGTCACGAGGTCGTTGGTGAGGGTTACCGGCTGCAGAAAGGTCACGCGGCTTTACGATACGGGAATTCAGTGGAACCGAAGTTCGGCATCGGGCTAGCGTCCAACCATGCACATCGCGATGATCGGCACGACGGCACCGAGCCATATCTATCCGTCGCTGGCGGTGATCGCCGAACTCGTGCGGCGTGGGCATCGAGTCACCTATGCCGTCGGTGAGTCACTTCGGCACCTCGTCGAACCAGCCGGCGTGGATGTCGTGTCGTACGATTCCATCCTTCCGCGGGGCGAGGAGAACTGGCCGGACGACCCGGCGGAGGCGATGCGGGTGTTCCTCGACGAGAACATCGCATCCTTCCCCGTGCTCACCGATGTCTACGACGCCGACCGCCCCGACTTACTGCTCTACGACATCGGCGGGTTGGCGGCTCCGGTGCTCGGTGTGCGTTACGGCGCCCGTGCGGTGCAGTTGTCGCCCGCGATGGTCGCGTGGGAAGGCTACGACGAGGACCTCGCCGACGTGCTGGTTCCCCTGCGCCAATCGGCGGCGGGCGAGGCCTACCGCGATGTATACGCAATGTGGTTGCGCGACAATGGGATCGACGCTGACCCATGGCATTGGATTTCGCAGCACGCACGCGGGTATGGGCGGATGCACCGAAGCGCTGTGGTTCGAGGTGCCCACGGGTGCAGTTGGCATTCGAAGAGGTGACGGCCGCACGACTTCGGGATGCAGTCGAGCGGGTCGCGTCGGCACCGGAGATCGCGGCACGGCTGGCTGCTGTGGGTGCCGAGGTGCGGAGCCGAGGCGGAGTGGTCGGCGCCGCGGATGCGGTGGAGCGGAAAGTAGGGGTTTCGTGATCAGTCTTCGAGGGCGCTGACGCTGACGCCATAGGGAAGGAAGCGGACGCGTCGACCGGGGTCGGTGTTGTCCTTGTGTGCGCGGAGGGCGTCGAGTTCGGAGGAGTAGACCTGGTCGATGTGCGCCGAACCGTCGTCGGCGAGGGTGTAGATGGCCCAGACGCCGTCGCCCTTCTGCCCTGTTGTTTCGGGTTCGGGCTGGGTGCGGGTGGGCTTGCTGCGCGCGCCTGCGGCGTCGCCGAAGAAGGCGCCCCACGGCCCGATTGCTCCGGATCCGCCGATCATTTTGCCCACTTGGTCGACGACATCGCGGAGTCCGTCGCTCGCTTCCTTGGCGAAACGGTCGAAGTCCTCGGGGTCGATGTTGAACGGTCCGTTGTTGGTCATGTCTCCAGTGTGCGCCTGCAGCCGCGCGGCGTCACTGTCACTGTTGCTGCAGCCGCGAACCGATGGTGGTGTGCAGTGAGCGCAAACTGTTCCGGCCGAGGGTCACTGTTTGCGATTCGATGTGCTTGAGCAGGTGCCCGTCGTCGAGCACCTTTTCGCTCGATTGGATGAGCACGGTGCCGGATCCGGTGAAGTCGAATTGGCGTTCCTCGCCGCTGTTGGCGCCGAGGAATCCGCGGGCTGCGCCGAGGAAGTTCTCCATCCATCCGGCGTCGAAGTGATGCGACGGTGATGGGCAATCGGCCCAGCCGACAAGGGCTTCGGGGTCGATGCGCAGCGGCGGTTCGGCGAACATGACCTGCCCGTTGGACGATGCAAGAAACTTGCCGGTGCCGAGGAGCGTCAGGAAGCCGGGGACGATCGATTGTTTCAGGTCCAGCGTGGGCTCGAACGCGAGGAGATTCGACGCGCGGATGGTGAGGTTGCCGTTGTCGAGGTCGTAGGAGTTGATGTTGAATCCGCGGTCGCCGAGGATCAGCTTTCCCTGGCCCTGCGCGAGTACCCATTCGTTCGAGTAGAGCGGGGAGCTGAACCGGGCGGCGACGATGGCGGGCGTCGACGTCTGTCCGAGCGGCTCGAAGCGCACGTTGCCGTAGTAGGCGATCATCGCGCCCTTGGAGGTGAACCACGGCTGACCTGCGAGTTCGACGCAGAATGCGTAGTCGTTTCCGGGCACGTTGTCGTTGACCGGGAGTGTGTGCGGGCTGTGTATCTCCATCACGAATCCCCTCAGAACTTCTGCTCGGACGCCTGGACCCACACGGTGCCCATACCCGTCATCTTCAGCTGGACTGCCTCGCCGCTGCCCTTGCCGACGGCGTCGCGCCACCCGACGTTGGCGGAGATGTCGACATTGATGTTGCCGAGGTGGCAGACGTACGCCTGCGGATCGACGACCACCTGGGGATGTTCGGGGCCGACGGTGAGGGGAATAGCCCCGCCGTGCGAGAGAACCGCGACGCTTCCCTGGCCGGTGAGCTGAGTGGTGAACAGGCCCTGGCCCGTCATTGCGCCGCGGACGGCACCGCGAACGCCGCCCTGCGAGGTGAGTGCGACGATGGAACTCTGCAGGTACCCGTCGTGCACGAGCAACCGGTCGGCCTCGACGGTGAGCATCGACGACCCGTCCAGATCGATGACATCGACGTACAGCCCGGCGTGCCCGTAGAACACCTCACCTTGGCCGTCGGCGGCCATCATCGCGACGTGCTCGCCCGACATCATGCGCCCGGCCATACCGGCGACACCGCCGACTGTCACACCCGACCGGCCTCCGGCCTGCCCGCCGGGCATCCCTGCTGCAGATCCGCCCATCGAATGCGGGATGAAACGGACGGCGCCGGTGTAATACAGCATCGACCCCTTGCGGGCCAACACGTTCTGGCCCGGAACGAGCGTCGACTTGACGACTTTGCTGTTGACCTTTTCGAGCGGCATGTCAGCGCTCCTGCGGTTGGATGTAGACGACGCCCTGGCCGTCGAAACGGAGCGAGAATGCCTCGCCGCTTCCGCCGCCGACAGCGGAGCGCCAGGTGACGTCGGTGACGAAACTTTGATTGAGCGCGCCACGGTGGGCGACGAATGCGTCGGGGTCGACGACGAGTGGGTACTGGGGGTCGACGGCGAGCGCGATCAGTGGCCCGCCCGCGGACAGCAGTGCGACGGTGCCGGTTCCGCTGACGACGGTGGTGAACAGTCCCTGACCGGAGGACGCTCCGCGAAGTCCCGAGAATTTGATCTCCGTCTTCAGCTGGCCGGTGAGGGCGAGCAACTGCGACGCCTCCACGTGCATGGAGTCCCCGGAAATTTCGACAATCGTGATGTCCTGCGCGTCGACGGCGAAGTAGACGGTTCCCTTACCGGAAACCTCCATGAGAGAGAGCGATTCGCCGGTGACCTTCTGCTTGAGTGCAGCTCGAAGGCCCCCACCTCCGCCCATGCCGGCGTTCTTGAAGGCAACATCTCCCTCGTACGCGACCATCGATCCGGAGACTGCACGCAGCGAATCGCCGTTGAGTTGCGCGACGAGCACTCGGTGCCCGTTCGTTGTCAGCTGAGCCACGGGGGAACTATGTCACGCACAGTCCCCCCGTGCCAGAGATACCTTTTCTAGACGAGCGGCTTCAGGGTCTTACCTGCCAGCTCGACAATTCCTGGTTCGTGACCGTTGGTGATCAGGTTGATGATGATGCCGTCGATACCTCGATCGAGGACACGCGTCTTCACCTGTTCGGCGATGTCGTCGGGTGTGCCGCAGAAGTGCCGGTCGGTGGCGGCGGTCTTGTCGGCGTCCGACAGGTTGGACAAGTCGACGCCCGTCGAGAGCAGGTAGTCGTACTGCAATTTCTTGGCCTTGTCGCCGTCCTCGTCGATGATGACGAACGCGAGGAAGCTGGTTTCGAGGTCCTTCGGGTCGCGGTCGACTTCTTCGCAGCGTGCCTCGACGGCCTGCATCTTGCGAGGCAATTCGCTTGCGTCGCAGATGATGTTGAGGTGGTCCGCGAATTGTGCAGCGAGGCCGAACGTCTTCTTCTCGCCGCCCCCGCCGAGCATGATCGGCAGATCGTCACGAATGCGGGGCTCGTTGATGGCGTCCTCGACCTGGTACCAGAGGCCGTCGAACGTCGGACGCTGTCCGCGCAGCATCGGTTCGATGATCTGTAGGGCCTCGTCGAGACGCTCGAAGCGGTCGGTGAAGGTGCCGAATTCGAGACCGAAGCCTGCGTGCTCGAGTTCGTACCAACCTGCGCCGATACCGAGGATCGCGCGACCGCCGCTGACGACGTCGAGCGTGGTGACGGTTTTCGCGAGAATGGCGGGATTTCGGTACGTGTTGCCCGTGACCAGCGCGGACAACTGGATTTTTTCAGTGGCGGTGGCCAGCGCAGCGAGGGCCGTGTACGCCTCGAGCATCGGCTCGTCCGGCCTGCCGATACCGGGGAGTTGGTAGAAGTGGTCCATGACGAACGCGGTGTCGAACCCCGCTGCTTCGGCCTCGCGCGCTTGCGCGATGACCTTGGGGAACAGCTCTGCGACGGAGCCTGAGTAGCTGAAATTGGGCATCTGGTATCCGAGACGAATAGTCACGCTCCAAAACGCTACTCCCGTCGGTGAAAGATGCCACCTGGATCATGTGGTCGGAAAATATTGCATACAGCCCGGCTCGATCGGGTGAACAATCTGCAGGTATGCCAACTCTCGAACTGACCCGACCGCCGTTCTCCGGATTCGCCGTCGACAACATCGATGCAGCGCGATCGTTCTACGCCGACACGCTCGGACTGACGGTCGTCGACGGCGAGATGGGCCTGATTCACCTGAGGCTCGGTGAGGGCAACGAGGTGTTGATCTACCCACGCGAGAATCACGAGTCAGCGGCGTACACGATCCTCAACTTCCCCGTCGCCGACATCGAGGCCGCGGTCGATGCGCTGACCGCAAAGGGCGTCGTGTTTCAGCAGTACCCGGACATGGGCACCGACGAGCGAGGCATCTTCCGCCACGGCGGCCCGCTCATCGCATGGTTCACCGATCCGGCAGGAAACGTACTGTCGGTGCTCGAGGCGTGAGCATCCGCTCGTGATTCAAGAAGCTGGGTGAATCAGGCTGTGGGAGTGCCGACTTCGAGGGTTACCACTCGGTCTTGCCGCACGCCCTTGTCCGTCACCCACGTGAGCCTGATCGACTCCCCCGGCCTGCGGCCGATCATCTCCTCGGTCAGCTCGCCCGAGCTTCGTACCGGTCGACCGTCGAAGGAGACGATCACGTCGCCTCGAGCGAGGCCGGTGCGCTCGGCCGGAGAACCAAATCTCACCGACGCCACCGCTGCGCCCTCCGAT
>NZ_JBAWFH010000061.1:0-5056 GCF_049591685.1 Rhodococcus sp. (in: high G+C Gram-positive bacteria)
GATCGCAGCCACCGAAGAGCGCGAGCGTGACGCCAAGAAGCGCGGCGGAGCCGTGTTCGCACCCGTCTTCGAGCTGCTTCCCGTCGAGATCGGCTTCCATCACCCGGCGCTCGCGGACGCCGTCGAACTCGTCTCCGGTTGGGCCCAGCGGTGCGGTCTCGACGTCGACATCGCCCGTGAACTCGCGCAGCGCATCCTTGTCGATCCCGTCGACTGGGTCAGCGAAATAGACGGAGTCGTCGACGCAGGCGCAGACTGGATCCTCGACCTCGGCCCCGGTGACCTGCTCACCCGTATGACCACCCCGGCATTGCGTGGTCAGGGCGTCGGGATCATCGCCGCATCGACCCGTGGTGGCCACCGAAACCTCCTCACCCCGGGCGCCGCGCCCGAGGTTCAGCCGTCCTGGTCCGAGTTCGCGCCCAAGCCGGTGACACTGCCCGACGGCCGCGTCGTCGTCGAGACGTCCTTCACCAAGATGACCGGACGCTCACCGATCCTGCTCGCCGGTATGACCCCGACGACCGTCGACGCCAAGATCGTCGCCGCAGCGGCCAATGCGGGCCACTGGGCCGAGCTCGCCGGCGGTGGCCAGGTCACCGAGGAAATCTTCACCGATCGCGTCGCCGAGCTGACGCAGCTGCTCGAGCCGGGCCGCGCGATCCAGTTCAACTCGCTGTTCCTCGACCCGTACCTGTGGAAGTTGCAGCTCGGTGGTCGTCGTCTGGTTCAGCGTGCTCGCGCTGCGGGTGCTGCGATCGACGGCGTCGTCGTGACCGCAGGCATCCCCGAACTCGAAGAAGCGGTCGCCCTCATCGAGGAGCTCACGGAGGCGGGCATCAGCTACGTCTCGTTCAAGCCCGGTACCGTCGCGCAGATTCGCGCCGTCATCCGGATCGCCAACGAGGTGCCGTCCTACCAGGTGAACGTCCACATCGAAGGTGGCCGCGCCGGCGGACACCACTCGTGGGAAGACCTCGACGACCTCCTGCTGTCCACGTACGCCGAATTGCGGTCGCGCCCCAACCTGGTCGTGTGTGTCGGCGGCGGAATCGGTACCCCCGAGCGTGCCGCCGAGTACCTCACCGGCACCTGGTCCGCGGTATACGGGTACCCGAAGATGCCGCTCGATGGCATCCTGGTCGGAACCGCGGCGATGGCGACCCTCGAAGCCACCACGTCTCCGGAGGTCAAGCAGCTCCTGGTCGACACTCCGGGAACACCCGAATGGGTCGGTGCCGGTACGGCCAACGGCGGAATGGCCTCCGGCCGTAGCCAGCTGGGCGCGGACATCCACGAGATCGACAACGCCGCATCACGCTGCGGGCGTCTGCTCGACGAGGTAGCCGGCGACGCCGAAGCGGTTGCGAAGCGTCGCGACGAGATCATCGCCGCCCTCGACGGGACGGCCAAGCCGTACTTCGGTGACATCGCCGAGATGACCTACCAGCAGTGGCTCACCCGCTACCTGGATCTGGCTATCGGCACGGACGCCTCCCGCGAATTCGATTGCGGCGGCGAGTTCACCGACGCTGTCAGCGAGGCCACCGAATCGGTGTGGCTCGATGTCACCTGGCGGACGCGTTTCCTCGAAATGCTCCAGCGCGCCGAGGCGCGTCTGCACCCGGTGGATCGTGGCCCCATTCCGACCCTCTTCGCCGACGCCTCGACGCTCGAACGTCCCCGCGCTGCGCTGCGTTCGCTGCTCGCGCAGTTCCCCGACGCAGGCGACGTCGCCCTGCATCCCGCAGACCTCACGTTCTTCACCTCGCTGTGCCGTATGCCGGGCAAGCCGGTCAACTTCGTCCCGGTCGTCGACGGCGACGTCCGCCGCTGGTGGCGCAGTGACTCCCTGTGGCAGGCACACGATGCGCGCTACTCCGCGGATCAGGTCTGCATCATCCCGGGCACCGTCGCGGTCGCCGGTATCACCCGCGTCGACGAGCCGGTCGGTGAATTGCTCGACCGCTTCGAGAAGGCAACCGCCGACACGCTGATCGCCGAGGGTGCAGAAGCCACGTCGATCGCCAGCCGTCGTCACGCCGAGATCGCCCCGGGACTGCTCGGCATCGTGCTCGCTGCCCCGGACGTCAACTGGGCCTCGCGCATGACGCAGAACCCCGTTGCGCGCCTGGGTGACCCGGCCGACTGGGTCGTCGAGTCGGAGACCGTGGCCGTTCATCCGCAGACCGGATCGACACTCGCCGTGCAGGATTCGGACCACGTCGAGCTCACCGTTCCGCTCGCCCCGGGCAAAGAGGTTCGTATCCGCCTCACCGTCCCCGCATCGACCATCGACGGCGGCGCACCTGTCGTCACCGCCGACGATGCCAGCGCATCCATGTCTTCACTCCTCGGAGTGGCTGCAGGACAGGACCTTCCGAAGGTCAAGAACGGCGCTGCACGCATCAGCCTGGCCTGGATCCCCGACATGGTCGCCGACCACGCCGGCGTAACCGGTTCGGGTCTGCCCGATTCGTTGACCGTCAGCGGAAAGGCCGTGCCCGACGTGCTCGTCGGTGCATGCTGGCCCGCAGTCTTCGCCGTCCTCGGTGCGACTCGTACCCAGTACGGCCAGGACGTCATCGAGGGCATGCTCGATCTGGTCCACCTCGACCACAGCATCGACCTCGTCGGTTCGCTTCCGAGCGACCCGTCCATCCTCGTCGTGAAGGCCGAAGCGGGCGAGGTGCTCGACACCGACCTCGGTCGTGTAGTCGAGGTGACCGTCGAGATCGGCGCCGCCCTCGGTGAGGGCACCGAAGCCCCGGCCGTCGCAACCCTGGTGGAGCGCTTCGCTATTCGTGGACGCACCGGCAAGGGCGAATTGGCCGACCCGGCTCGTGCCGGTGGTTCCCTTTCCTCGGAGGCCAAGGACACCCCGCGACGTCGCCGTCGCCAGACCACGATCGTCGCGCCGCGCAACATGGCCGCGTTCGCACAGGTCTCGGGTGACCACAACCCGATTCACACCTCGGATGCCGCAGCTCTGCTCGCCGGACTCGGCAGCCCGATCGTGCACGGCATGTGGCTTTCCGCCGCAGCCCAGCAGGTCGTCACAGCAGTCGACTACGCGGACACCAAAACTCCGCCGCGTCGTCTCACCGCCTGGACGACACGCTTCCTGGGCATGGTTCGCCCGGGTGCCGAAATCGACGTGCGGGTCGACCGCACCGGCTTCGATCAGGGCGCCGAACTCGTCGAGGTGTCCTGCCGCGTCGCAGGCGAACTCGTCATGGTCGCCACAGCGCGGACCGCACCGCCGAAAACCGTCTACGCCTTCCCCGGCCAGGGCATCCAGCGTCAGGGCATGGGTCTCGACGCTCGGTCCCGGTCCAAGGCCGCCCGTGAGGTATGGGAGCGCGCCGACAAGCACACCCGCACGGCACTCGGCTTCTCGATCCTCGCCGTCGTCCGGGACAACCCGACGTCGCTGAAGGCACGCGGAACCGTCCACAAGCATCCCGACGGCGTGCTGCACCTGACGCAGTTCACCCAGGTCGCGATGGCGGTGCTGGGTGTTGCCCAGGTCGCCGAGATGCGCGAATCCGGCGTCTTCGTGGAGAACTCCATCCTCGCCGGCCACTCCGTGGGTGAGTACAACGCCCTCGCCGCGGTCGCCGGTGTGCTTCCGCTCGAAGCTGTCCTCGAGGTCGTCTTCCAGCGCGGTTCAGCCATGCACGCTCTCGTGCCGCGCGACGCCGCAGGCCGAAGCAACTACCGCATGGCCGCCATCCGGCCCTCGCAGATCGGTCTCGCCGACGAGGACGTGCAGGCGTTCGTCGCCGGTGTCGCGGAAGAGTCCGGTGAATTCCTCGAAATCGTCAACCTGAACCTGCGTGGCTCGCAGTACGCCATCGCGGGCACGGTCGACGGTCTCGGCGAACTCGAGAAGAAGATCGCCGTCCGCCGCGCAGAGTTCGGTGGCAAGGCTGCCTACATCATGGTTCCCGGCATCGACGTGCCGTTCCACTCCACCGTGCTGCGTGGGGGAGTCGACGACTTCCGTACCCGCCTCGAGGCGCTGCTGCCTGCAGACCTCGACCCCGAGATCCTGCTCGGCCGCTACGTGCCGAACCTGGTCCCGAAGCCGTTCTCACTCGAGCGCGACTTCATCCAGGAGATTGCGGATCTGGTGCCGTCGGAGCCGCTGAACGGTGTGCTCGCCGACTTCGACTCGTGGGCCGCTCGTCCGCACGACCTTTGCCGCGTCGTGTTGACCGAACTGCTCGCATGGCAGTTCGCCAGCCCGGTTCGCTGGATCGAAACCCAGGATCTGCTGTTCGCCGACGAGTCCGATGGTGGACTGGGAGTCGAGCGCTTCGTCGAAATCGGTCTCAGCGCAACGCCGACCGTCGCGAACCTTGCGTCGCAGACCCTGAAGTTGCCGGGCCGCTTCGGTTTCCCCGTCGAGGTCCTCAATGTCGAGCGCGAAGCTGCGATCGTCTACGGCACCGACACCGATCCCGCTCCGGCAGACGAAGAAGAAGCTACTCCGGCTCCCGAGGCCGCTGCTGCTCCCGCGGCAGCGCCCGCCGCTGCTGCAGCGCCTGCCCCTTCTGCGGCACCGTCCGGCGGACCTCGTCCCGACGACATCGCCTTCAGCGCATCGGATGCCACCAAGATCTTGATCGGACTGTGGACCAAGCTGCAGCTCGACCAGATCGGACCCGCCGACACCATCGAGGCACTGTGCGACGGCGTCTCCTCGCGTCGCAATCAGCTGCTCGTCGACCTCGGATCCGAGCTCTCGCTCGGAGCCATCGACGGTGCCGCCGATGCCGACATGGGTGCTCTCTCCGGCACCGTCAACAAGTTGGCCCGTACCTACAAGCCGTTCGGCCCCGTGCTCAGCGATTCGATCAACGACCACCTGCGCAAGGTGTTCGGGCCCTCCGGACGTCGACCGGCGTCGATTGCGGATCGCGTCAAGAAGGCCTGGGAACTGGGCGACGGTTGGGCCAGCCACGTCACCGCCGAGGTCGCACTGGGCACCCGTGACGGAGCTTCGGTGCGCGGCGGAGCCCTCGGTGGCCTCGCCGACGGACCTCTGGCC
>NZ_JBAWFH010000062.1:0-9465 GCF_049591685.1 Rhodococcus sp. (in: high G+C Gram-positive bacteria)
ACACACAGGTGACCGAGTTGACCGCCGACCTGCAGCGACTGCAGGCGGAGTACGCCAACTATCGGCGCCGGACGGACCGCGACAAGCAGTCCGTCATCGACAACGCCAAGGCGTCCGTCGTATCGCAGCTGCTTCCGGTGCTCGACGACCTCGAGCGTGCTCGTCAGCACGGCGACCTGGAAACAGGTCCGCTCAAGGCCGTCGCCGACAAGCTTGCCGGTGTGTTCACGAGCATCGGTCTCGACCGCTTCGGTGCCATTGGAGACAAGTTCGACCCAGCGATTCACGAGGCTGTTTCCCACGAAGGAGACGGCAGCGAACCGGTCGTCGGAACGCTCATGCGCCCGGGCTACAAGCTCGGTGACCGCGTGCTGCGAACCGCGATGGTCGGCGTCGTGGACGACGTGAGTACAGAATCGGATGCCCCCGCATCCGAGGAGCAGTAAGAAGAGATAGCGCGAGAGGAGGAAACGCCCGGTGAGCCAACGGGAGTGGATCGAGAAGGACTTCTACAAGGAGCTGGGCGTTTCCTCCAGCGCGTCTGCAGAAGAAATCAAGAAGGCGTACCGCAAGCTCGCGAGGGACAACCATCCCGACGCGAACCCCGGTGACGCCAAGGCCGAGGAAAGGTTCAAGGCCGTCAGCGAAGCGAATGCGGTGCTGACGGACCCGGCCAAGCGCAAGGAGTACGACGAGGCCAGGCGACTGTTCGCCTCCGGCGGCTTCGGTCGCGGCGGCGGCGGGTTCACCCCGGGCAGCGGCGGCTTCGGCGGCGGCGGAGGGCAAACCTTCGACGTCGGCGACATCTTCGGCCAGGGCGCGAACGACGGCGGAATCGGCGACCTGTTCGGCGGCCTGTTCAATCGGGGCGGCACACAGCAGCGCACGACGACCAACCGGCCACGACGCGGTAGCGACGTCGAAACCGAAACCACCCTCGGCTTCCGAGAGGCCACACAGGGTGTGACGGTTCCGTTGCGACTCACCAGCCCGTCCTCGTGCACCACCTGCCACGGCAGCGGCGCAAAGCCCGGAACCAGCCCGCGCGTATGCCCGCGGTGCAACGGCGCAGGCGTCCTCAACCGAAACCAGGGCGCGTTCGGTTTCAGTGAGCCGTGCGACGACTGCCGCGGAACCGGATCCATCATCGACGACCCCTGCCAGGACTGCCGCGGCACCGGCGTGCAGAACCGAACCCGCACCATCACGGTTCGTGTTCCATCGGGAGTGTCCGACGGACAGAAGATCAGGCTTGCAGGCCAGGGTGAAGCCGGGCTGCGCGGCGCACCGTCGGGCGACCTTTTCGTCACCGTACGAGTGCGTCCCGACAAGGTCTTCGGCCGCAACGGCGACGACCTCACGGTCACCGTGCCTGTCAGCTACGGAGAACTGGTACTCGGAACCACGCTGTCGGTGCCGACGCTCGACGGTCGAGTCGGCGTCAAGGTACCGCCCGGCACCGTCGACGGTCGGGTACTGCGCGTTCGTGGTCGCGGCGTGCCGAAGAAGGCCGGTACGGCAGGCGACCTGATGGTCACCGTCAAAGTTGCAGTGCCGCAGAAACTCGACGACAACGCGACCGAAACGTTGAAGGCATATCTGGAAGCCGAGAAGGCCAGCGGATTCGACCCGCGGGCCGGGTGGGCAGGTGTGTGATGACGATGCCCCCACTTCCTGGATCTGGTCATTCCGCAGGCTCCACTCCACGCCCGGGCCCGGCTGACCCTGACGCCCAGGTCTTCGTCATTTCCGTTGCCGCCCAGCTCGCCGGTATGCATGCACAGACGCTGCGCACGTACGACCGGCTGGGTTTGGTGACGCCGCATCGCACCACCGGCGGCGGTCGACGCTATTCACCGCGCGACGTCGCGTTGCTCCGGGAGGTGCAGCGGCTCTCGCAGGACGAAGGCGTCAACCTCGCCGGGATCAAGCGCATCATCGAGCTCACCAATCAGGTCGAAGCGTTGCAGGCGCGCGTCACCGAGCTGGCCCAGGAACTCGCCAACGTCCACGCGAGCTACCGCCGTGATCTCGTGCCGATTCAGCGCAACGCGCTGGTGGTCTGGAAACCGCGTAACCAGCGCTGACGTCGGCCACCTGGCACCCCTGCTGTACACCTGGCACCCCTGCTCGGACGAGAGCGGGGGTGCCGGCTTCGTATCGGGGGTGCCTGGTTCACCTTCCCCATCCCGGGTTCAGGTGAACGGGCATCCCGACGCTCGACGCGAGACGAAGTTCGGCCGGATGTCCATGTCGGGCGGATCGTAGAGCCGATGGAACGTCGGGGTAATGCCCGAGGACATCGGCGGATTGACCCAGGACCAATCTGTCGGGCATTCGCGTCCGGCTTTCGCTTCGCGGTCGACGTGATCGACGAACTGTTTGGCGACGGTGTGGTGATCCACCATGTAGGCCCCGGACCGGCGGAAACTGTGAATCACGGCGCGGTTCAACTCGACGAGGGATCGGTCCTTCCACAGCGTGCGGTCCGAGCTCATGTCGAGGCGAAGCTTCTTCGCGATCTTCGGCAACATGTCGTACCGATCGGTATCGCTGAAGTTTCGCGCACCCACTTCGGTGCTGACGTACCAGCCGTTGAACGGTGCGCACGGGTAGCGGACGCCCCCGATGTCGAGATCCATGTCCGACACGGCAGGCACGGCGTGCCATTTGAGGCCGAGGCCTGCGAACCACGTGTAGTTGGGGTGCTCGATGGGCACCTCGAGGACGAGTTCGCGGGGCACGTCGAACCACCGCAGCGGTTCGTCGGGGGTGGAGATGATCAAGGGGAGCAGGTCGAAGGCCGTCCCAGCACCCCGCCAGCCCAGTCGTTCCGCGAGCGCGGTGAGTTCGCTGTGAGCCGGATCGCCCACAACGCTGCCGTCCTCGCGGCGGTACCCGGCGTACCGAATCAACTGGGGACTGACGATGCGGTATTCGCGACCGTCGGGCAGCGGGGGCGGCCCGACGGTGATGACCGACCGCAGCGCGCCACCGTTGGTGGCCAATCGCAGGTGCTCGAAACACGCCTCGGCGATCTCCTCGGCCGTGGTGGCGTGCCGGGCGTCGACGAATTCGAGCGTCCGCCAATGCCCCCGTCCGACGCAGCGTGCATGGTTGCGCCAGGCGATCTTGGCGCCGACGGCGATCTCCTCGGCGGTTTGGACGCAGGTGCCCGTTGCCTGCATCTCGGCCACAGCCTGTGTGGCTCGATCGGACGGGAGGTGCGCCAACTCGGGGAGGGCGAAGAAGTTTCGACATTCGGCGAGGCGCCGGGTCAGATCCGGGTCGTCGCTCGCGCGTTCCTCGATTCCGGTTCGTGCGTGCAAGTTCGGATCGGTCCCGACAGCGACAGTCACGTGTTGCCTACCCCGTTTTCGTTGGCACGAGTTCGATCTTGATCGACGAACGAATCGTAGAGCCTCGAACGGATACTGGAAAGGCCTGAAATTCGCTGCGCAACAGCGTTGTTCGTACTCAACAACGGCTATCGAGGGAGTAACGGGGAATGAAACCATACGCGACCGGGATAACGGGGCCGACGTTTCTCGCCCCGCGGTCGGCGCCGGTCCTGAGCTAGACTCGCGCCCGAACTTTCAAACTCTGGCCGCAGGTGCTCGACGCGGTGGTCGGTGTGCGTCGACTGCCCACGCACGGGGCGAAATGGGGTATCGACACGATGGATGACCGGGCAATCTCGCTCGTCAGAACCACCTTCAAGGCCGTTGCTGCGGTGGACGGTGGTCCCGAAAAGCTGACGCGGTCCTTCTACGCCATCCTCTTCGCCCGGCAACCCGACTTTCGCGACCTGTTTCCCGCCTCGATGTCCGCGCAGCGCGACAAACTCGTCACCGCGATCGCCTACGCCATCGACCAGCTCGAAGACCTCGATCGCCTGCTCCCCTTCCTCGCCCAACTCGGCCGTGACCACCGCAAGTACGACATCGGGCCCGCCCACTACGCCGGCGTCGGCGACGCACTCGTCACCGCGCTCGAACAGTTCGCTGGTGCCGAGATCTGGACCGAGGAGGTCGACGCCGCCTGGCGCGAGGTCATCGCCGTCATGGCCGGAACCATGATGGAGGCAGCCGACACGGACGACGGCCCGCCCGTCTGGCACGGCACCGTCGTCGAGCACCTGCGTGTTCTCGACGATGTCTCGGTCGTCAGGTTGATGCTCGACGAGCCGATGGACTACAGCGCCGGCCAGTACGTCAGCGTGTCGGTCCCGAGCAGGCCCCGCATGTGGCGCTACCTGTCACCGTCGATTCCCGCCAACGCCGCGGGAGAGATCGAGTTCCATATCCGACGCGTGTCGAGCGGCTGGGTCAGCCCGGCCATCGTCGGCAACACCGCCCCCGGCGACCGGTGGACCTTCGGATCGCCGCTCGGGAGCATGACCACGCACACCGCTGCAGGTCGAGACCGATTGCTCATCGCGTCGGGCACCGGCATCGCGCCGCTCCGAGCGCAGGTGATGGAGATGGCAGCGCGCACCGACAACCCGCAGGTACACGTGTTCTACGGCGGTCGATACCCATGCGACCTGTACGACCTGCCGACGCTGCAGCAAATCGCGGCCATCAATCCCTGGCTCACCATCGTCGGCATCGTCGAGGAAGAAACCGACCCCTGGTGGTACGACGGCCCGCAGTATCGAAGCCCGATCAGCGGATCCGCGCCCATCGTCGGGCATGTCGGCAAGGTCGTGGCCGAGTTCGGACCCTGGACCGGTCGTGACATTCAGATAGTCGGCTCGCCTTCGATGATCAAGACCACCAAGTTCCGGTTGCAGGGCGCGGGCGTCGATCTGTCCACCGTCCACCACGATCCCTGGTGATGCGCCTCATGCGGCTCCGCCGCCCGTGTGCCTTTAATGTCGTTCAAGCAGCACTTACCACGCACCGGGGGTGACGTCCCGCCCACCACTAGGCTGGCGTTCATGCAGACGTGGAGCGCCGAGGTTGTTCAGTACCACCGGCTTCGGGCCGACCTGGCCGTCGTACGCCTCGTCGGTGACGCGATCCCGTTCGCTGCCGGACAGTCGCTCGAGGTCGTCGTCCCCCAGAACGCACGGCTCACTCGTCGCTACTCACCGGCGCTGCCGCCGTCGCTCGACGGGAAGCTCGAGTTTCATGTCCGCGCGGTACCCGCCGGGTGGGTGAGTGGGTCGATCGTCAACGAAACACGGCCGGGCGACATCTGGACGTTGAGCAACCCCGCAGGCAACCTCCGCGTCGACGATTCGGGTCGCGACGTGGTGATGATCGCCGGCGGAACCGGGCTCGCGCCGCTGCGCGCGCTGATCCTCGACCTGACCCGTCGCGAATCACCACCGGCGGTCACGCTGTACGTCGGCGGCCGGTCTCCGCGCGACCTCTACGCCGCCGATCTGCTGTGGATTCTCGCGTCGGAGCTGCCGTGGTTGTCGGTGATCCCCGTCGTGGACCAGTTGGAAGACCCCTGGGCACCGGACCGTTGGCACGACACCATCGGAAGCGAAATCGCCGACACGGCACAGGTATTCGGACCCGAGCATTGCTGGGAGGGCAGCCTCGCCGATGTCATGAGCGTGCAGCAACCGTATCTCCACCATCAAGTCCTCGTCTGCGGTTCCCCGGGAATGGAAGCCGCGACCGTCGCCGCGCTGCTGGACAACGGAACGCCGGCGGGGGCGATAGTGCGCTGACCCCCGGTGTTCACAAAGTGCTGTCAGGCCCGCATCATTCGCACACGGGTGCAGGCAGCACACGGATACGACACATCGCGCCAGCCTTCGCGCACCAGAACCGTTCGAACCTCCTCGAAAACCTCGCACGGCGTCGTCGTGACCTCCTCCCACCCGTAGTTCAGCCGAGGTCGGCCGGAGAGTTCGGCGGCGTTATCGCGTCGGCGATCACGAAATTTGACGCTGTGGCCGGAGTGATATCGCGCCCCGTCGAGACGAACGATCAGCGGTACCCCGCATGCGCTGTAGTCCACGTCCTCGAACAGCACCCGATCGTCGACGACCACCCGTCCTTGCCGCATCCCGACGGGCAACCCGTGGGCGGCTTCGACGTCGAGAACGTATCGATGTTCCAGCGCGGATTGCACGCCGTCGCCGAGGAGTCCGACCGCGTCCATGATCGCCCGTTTGTGACGCCACGGCGTTCGCTGCTCGACACGGCGACGGATCTCGGGCAGCGACACGCGCCCGTTGGTCGTCGCTTGGATGAGTTCGATCATCCCGTCGCGGGCGGTCGACGCCGCGGTCGCCAGGTCGAGTGCGGTGTCGGCGCTCGACGTGACAGGGAACTCGGCGTCCACGCGGATGTGCCTCATAGCCCGCGAGCGGTGGACGATCACGCCCGGGTGAACGGTCCTGTGCTGCAGGGCGGACGGACGCGGCGTCGGGCGTCTCGCGGTGGGCGATTGGTCGCGTGCCGAGCGTCCGAACGGGACGGTGATGTGAACGGGTTGCGGTTCGGTGGGTGGGCGCTTCATGCCCCAGTGCACGGCGGCAGTGTCGTGACTCAGGACGGCCGCCGCGCCGCCGTAGACGAGCGCAGCGCTGAGCATCATGGGCCTCGACAGCGGACCGTTGGTAACCGACACCACTCCGTGTAGCACCGACAACCATTGCCCGGTCTCGACACGGTGACGCACGGACGCCTTCGTGAACCCGTGCAGCCGCAGTTGCGCCGTCCCGGCGATGCCGTGTTGATCGTCGAGTAGCCGCTGCCATTCGAGGCTCTGTGTCATGGGGCGATAGTGACATCACGGCTCCCGCGACACGCCCGAGATTTTCTTGGCCTGTGGATAAGTGCGTTTCGCACCGGTGTTCGAAAAGTGCTGGCGGAACGACATTAAGTGCACACGGGTGGCGAAGCCGCCCACACGGGTGGCGAAGCCGCCTACCGACCCTCGAACGACGGCTTTCTCTTCTCCGCGAAGGCGCGTGGGCCTTCTTTGGCGTCGCGGCTCTGGAAGACGCGGACGCCGAGTTCGGCGTCGATCTTGAATGCCGCTTCTTCGTGCATGCCTTCGGTGTCGCGGATGGTTTTGAGGATTGCTTGGACGGCGAGGGGGCCGTTGGCGGCGATCATGTCGGCCAGTTCGAGTGCTTTGTCGAGTGCGTGTCCGTCGGGTACGACGTGTCCGATCAAGCCGATTTCGAGGGCTTCTCGTGCTCGAATGTGCCTGCCGGTCAACAGGATCTCTGCGGCGACCGTGTACGGGATCTGGCGTACGAGCCGGACCGCTGACCCGCCGAGGGGGAACAGGCCCCACTTTGCCTCGGAGACACCGAACTTCGCGCTCTCGCCGGCGACGCGGATGTCGGTGCCCTGGAGGATTTCGGTGCCGCCTGCGATGGCGGGACCTTCTACGGCGGCGATGAGGGGTTTGGTGAGCCTGCGGCCTTTGAGCAGCGCTTCGATCTTCGACATGTCCCATCCGCCCGAGCCGAAGCTGTCTCCGGGGTGCGTGGAGGTCATGGCCTTGAGGTCTGCGCCCGCGCAGAAGGCGCCGCCTGCGCCGGTCAGAATGGCAACGCGGATGTCGGGGTCGGAGTCGACGCGATCCCACGCGTCGAGCATGATCGCCATCATTTCGCCGGACAGCGCGTTACGCGCCTCGGGCCGGTTCATCGTGACGATGAGGACGTGGCCCCGCTTCTCGACGAGTGCGTGGGCGGATTCGGCTGTGGTTTCCGGCGCGACGGACGACACTGGTGGGTTCTCCCCGCTGTATGTGACCTGGGTCTCGAAGTGGCTATTGCCAGAAACGATAACACGTTCTACTTTTACTGCGTGGCCCTCAATATCGCAGACCTCGTGGAGCATGCAATCGACCTGGTTCCGGACCGGGTTGCACTGGTGTGTGGGGATCGACAGATCACCTACGCGCAGATGGAGGACAGAACCAATAGACTGGCTCACTACCTGCAGAAACGTGGGGTGCAACCGGGCGACAAGGTCGGCGTCTACAGCCGCAACGGCATCGAGACCATCGAGTCGATGATCGCGGTGTTCAAGTTGCGCGCCGTCGTGGTGAACGTCAACTACCGATACATCGAGAACGAGTTGCAGTACATCTTTCAGAATTCGGACATGGTCGCGCTCATTCACGAAGCGCGCTACTCCGACAAGGTCGCTGCCGTGCTCCCCACCTGCCCGTTGCTCACCACCACCGTCGCCATCGAGGACGACACCGACAAGGCGGGCGTCGGGCAGGTCTCCTACGGCGACGCACTGGCCGCGTCGTCGCCCGAGCGAGACTTCGGCGAACGCAGCCCCGACGACATCTACATGCTCTACACCGGCGGCACCACCGGCAGCCCGAAGGGCGTGATGTGGCGGCACGAGGACGTGTGGCGCGTGCTCGGCGGCGGCATCAACTTCATGACGGGCGAGTACCTCGAGGACGAATGGGATCTCGCCAAGATGGGCGCAGAGAATCCCGTCATGACGCGGATGCCGATTCCTCCGATGATTCACGGCGGCGCGCAGTGGGCCACCTTCCAGAGTCTGTTCGGCGGCGGAAAGACGGTGCTGCACCCGGACTTCGACGGTCACACTATCTGGCGCTTGGTCGACGAGCACTCGATCAACCTGATTTTCATCACCGGCGACGCGATGGCGCGTCCCATGCTCGACGCCTTGATCGAGGGCAAGCCGGACGGCACGCCCTACGACCTGTCGACGCTGTTCCTGATGGCCAGCAGCGCTGCGTTGTTCTCGCCGAGCATCAAGGAGAAGTTCCTCGAATTGCTGCCCAATCGGATGTTGACCGATTCGATCGGGTCCTCCGAAACGGGATTCGGCGGACTGAGCGTGTGTGCGAAGGGCACCGAACACACCGGCGGCCCGCGCGTGAAGATCGATGCGTCGACGTCTGTGTTGGGCGCCGACGGTCATCCTGTCGAACCGGGCTCGGGCAGAACCGGTTTGCTTGCCCGGCGCGGACACATTCCGATCGGGTATTACAAGGACGAGGCGAAGACGGCCGCAACGTTCACCATGATTCATGGTGTGCGGTACTCGATTCCGGGCGATTACGCACAGGTCGAGGCCGACGGGAGCGTCACGATGCTCGGGCGCGGTTCCGTGTCCATCAACACTGGCGGCGAGAAAGTGTTCCCGGAGGAGGTGGAGGGGGCGCTCAAGTCGCATCCGCAGGTGTTCGACGCGATCGTCGTGGGGGTTCCCGACAAGCGGCTAGGTCACAAGGTGGCCGCGGTGGTGCAGACCCGCACCGGGGACCATCCGTCGCTCGCCGAACTGGACGGCTACGTGCGCAAAGAGATTGCGGGATACAAAGTTCCGCGGGCGGTGTGGTTCGTCGACGAGATCAAACGTTCGCCGGCCGGCAAACCGGACTATCGATGGGCGGTGAAGCAGACCGAGCTACGGCCCGCCGACGAGGTCAATGCCGCGCACATGGCAGAGAAGGTGCGTTGATGCGCACCGACCTCAGCGAGAA
>NZ_JBAWFH010000063.1:0-1985 GCF_049591685.1 Rhodococcus sp. (in: high G+C Gram-positive bacteria)
TCGAAGCGACGGTTCGCGAGCTCGGTCTTCGTAGTCAACGACGACAGTGTGCACGCGACGACCGGCGCTGTCTCGAGGAGGTGACTCTTGGTCTTTGCGTATTCGTCGTCCAGCAGTTTTTTCTTGCGGATCAGCTCTTTCATTGCTGTGTCGAGTGTTGCGACGCGTTCGTTGTAGTCGTCGCGTTCGGCCAGGGCCCCCAAAGTTCCGTCGGCTTGCCCCTCAGCAATGACGTTCTGCCAGTCGGGAACTACATCGACAACGCGCTGAGCTTCTGCATATCGAGCTTGTACCCGTGCGGACTCGGACTGCGCTGCAGATTCCGCAGCCTTGACGGCAGATACATCTCGGGCCAGTTCCCGAGCGCGGCGCTGGGCGGATTCGGCGATCACGACTCGTTCGTGCGCGTTGGCGGCCTCGACGCCTGCGTCAGCGGCTGCCCTTCGGAAGGACTCGACTCCGCCTTCGGCAGAGTGAACCTCGGCGGCAAGAATGTTACGACGTTCATTTGCCAGTTGTATCCGTGAATCGAGCGCGCGCCGCCGCCAGGGCAAACCCGCGCTCCAGGACTGTCGGGCAGACGTGGCCTCCGACCACTCCACGACGGCCTTGGACAACTCGAATCTCAGCGACGCGAGTGATTGCTCGGCGGCGTAGACCTGATGAGCGACATGGTGCGCGGTTCTCGCGGCAGACTGAGCGTGGTCTTTCAGCTGCGGCAGCATAGACGCCGCGGCCGCGCTACGTGCGGCTGCCGCATCGATTCGCTCGAAGTCGGCACGGCGGCGCGCGGACTCGACTCCCGCCAGCGCCAGGGTTTCCGCGAGGTGGCGTGCGGTGTCCGCTGCTTCCTGAGCTCGAAGGGCAGATTCGAGCCGTAGGCCGTTTTCCTGTTCGAGTAGCTGCACGACAACGCCAAGGTGGAGGCGATCCGGGTGCGATTCGTTCTCGGCCATAGCGTCCTGAATCGACTGCAGCCGCGCAACGCGGTTGGTCATCGCTGCGGCGGCCTTGTCGACGGTGAGCCAGGGATGTTCCGACACTTTCTTTGTGAGCTGACCCGATGCTCCAACACGGATGACTTGACCGGCTTCCGTCACGGTCTCCGCGACTGATTCGACGACGTTGTCCACTGCGACGTGGGTGTGTGACGTGATGAGAACCGAATGCCCCTGGCTTAACGCACGCGCTATTGCCTTTCCGATGACTTTCGTCTTTCCGGTCCCCGGCGGGCCCCAGACCAGCCATGCGCCCCCGGAGGCCATGGCGTTGAAAGCCCTCTGTTGCTCGGTATTCAGTCCTTTCATGGCGGGAGCGATGGGCAGGACACCGGGCGACCACAAGTCGACGACCAGGGGCGCACGGGTCGCCTGTTGAACGCACACACGCAGTTGCCGGAGCAGCTCGAGATCGAAGTCGTCGGCGTACGCCACCCGGACGTGAGTCGCAGTCCCGAGCGCCCGACGCGTCGCTGAGGTGACCTTCAGCTTGAGTTTGCGGGCCTTGGGTTCGTATGCCAGCTCGACCTCGCAGCGTGCCGGGTCGCCAGCATCCGCGGTGTCGGCGTCCAACAGGAAAAATTTGTGGCCGGACCAACCACCCCGAGGTGGAGGAACGGAAGTTAGTACGTCCAGTAGCGTTCGCTCGGGCAGTGGCAACGAATTGTCCGTAATCCTGGTCAACTTTGCGATCCGCAACCTGCGCTGGATCAACGCGTCGAGGCCCGCGAGCGTATTTTCCTGTATCCACGGCCACGTCGCTGCTGACCCATCCTCTGGTTGCTGTCTGCGCACGACGCCATCCGCTGTTCCCCCACCCAACATGCCGCAACCGTATACGGGGACCACGACAACCGCGGGAACAGGCATCGGGTGTACGCCAACGCGAAAGACTTACGTGAGTTGGCGTTTCATTGAATATGCAAGCTAATCACCCCAGCGTCAGCCGGGTCAGTTCCTCGCGGCGGGCGCGGAGTCGCTCCGTTG
>NZ_JBAWFH010000064.1:0-16676 GCF_049591685.1 Rhodococcus sp. (in: high G+C Gram-positive bacteria)
GGTAGATGCCGAGTGCCTCCATGCCGCGCTGGCGTGCGACGACGTCGAGTATGGGTTTGTCCGGGGCGATGGTGTCGGTGACGTCGTGCCACAGCACCCGCACCCCGACCTCGCCGGGCCGAGTGCACGCGCGAGCGTGGCAGTGCCAGCGCATCACCCTCCCGTCGGCGTGCAGCACGCTGAAAGACCCCTCCCAGGTCCCACCGGCGACCGGCGCGAGGCACAGCGAGAAGAGCCCGGCCGTGTCGTCGAAGCGAATGGACTTGGCGTAGTACTCGGCGGGGGTGCGTTCCGGCACATGGGCTTCGGGCTCAACACCGGACATCATGGACGCTTCGAGGGTCTGCGCGATGACGCCTCGCTCGAGCAACCAACTGACGCCCGACGCGATCCGCGGCGGACCCGGGTCGACGTCCTCGGGGCCGATCCACAGTTGCAGCGCGTGAACGGCTCCGGTTGGTCCGACGACGGGGTGCGTCAGAACTCGACAATTCACCGAGAGGTCACCGCGTCGTCGGAGCTCGAAGAACTCTTCGTACCTGCCGGGCGCATCGAGCGCCCGTCGCAGGAAAGGCTCGACCGCGAACCGCGGATCCGGGGAAAGTCGTTGCAATGACAGTGTTTCCGAAAAACTGGAGGGACGACCACCCTTCGCGACGATGGTGAGCAGGCCCTGATCTCCGGGCCCTGAATTCATCGTCTCGATGAGCGTCCAGTGCGGATCGAATGCCGTCATCGTAGCCGGATCTTCATGCGTAGATTTCGAGGCTTCAGCGTCAACGACTCTTGGACATCCAATTCGTATCCCTCCACCAGCTCGAACTCGAACGCTCGCAGCAACGTTGCGAGCGTGGCCACCGTCTCGTGCAGCGCGAATTGCCTTCCGATGCACCCGCGCATACCCGTTCCGAACGGACGGTACGCTTGCGCCGGCCGCGACCGCGCCCGATCGGCCGAAAATCGGTCGGGGTCGAACTTCTCGGGGTCGGGCCCCCACACCGGGTCGCGGTGCAGTCCGAGGGTCAGCACGAAAGCCCACTCACCGGCTTTCAACGGGTACTTACCCGATCCTAGGGACGTGTCCGCCCGCGCCTTCCTGAAATAACCCGGGGCCGACGGCCACAGACGCAGCGTCTCGTCGACGACGCTGCGTAGGTAGTGCAGTTCGGCGACATCGTCGTAGGCAACGTCCCGGTGGGGAGCCGACCGAGCGTCGACCTCCTCGCGCGCACGTTGCGACACCTGCGGGTGGGTCGCCAGAAAATAGAGCGCGAACGCCAACGTGCCTGCGGTGGTTTCGTTTCCCGCGACGAGGAAGGTCAGCACCTGATGCCTGATGTTCACGCGGTCGAGCAGCTCACCCGTCTCGGGGTCCGGTGTGTGCAGCATCAAGTCGAGCAGGTCGTCGTGCCGAGCGGCGTCGTCCTGGCGTCGCTTGTCGATGACGTCGTCGACGACCGAATGGACGTACGCGATGTTCTCGTCGTTTCGTTTGCTTTCGCCCCTGCGAAAGAAGCGGGTGAGGGGCATGTCGTTGGATGTGCGGTTTACGTGGCCGAGGATGGACACGATCGCGTCGACGAAAGCGTCGTCGTCGCGGCCGAAAGAGTCGAAGCTGTAACCGAACCCGGCACGTGCCATGTTCTCGAGCGTCAGCTTGTTGAGGTCGACGGTGACGTCGACTTCGGTGCCGACCCGAGCCTGCCAGTGCTCGACGAGTTCTCCTGCGACAACCGTCATCACCCGGTGATAGCGCCGCATCGCCTCACGGCTGAACCCGGGCATCAGAATGCGATGGGCTGCGCCCCAGTTGGGTTCGGAATTGAACGCCGTGAACAGGCCGTCGCCGCCCAGGGCGCGGAGTTTACGGTGCGGCAGCGCGAGGAACTTGGCAAAGCGCTTTTCGTCGTTGAGTTCTGCGACGAGTTCGGACCCACTGACCACCAACAGACGATGCTGGAGGATCTTGCGTTCGAAGATCGGCCCCAGCTCGGCGGCCATCCGAAGCTCCCGCTGGGTCGGCTTGTCTGCGTCGATACTCAGAACGTCGCCGAGAACGGGCAGCCGGAAACGGGGTGTCGGAATGTTCACGCCGACATTGTGCCGGACGAGAGTGTGCCCGACGCTCGATGGATCCTCGTGTCGAGGATTCGGCGGTACACCGCTGCCGTGCTCGGCGCGAGTTGCGCCGCCGCGATGGTGTCGCCGTCGCCGAGGTGGGGGTCGAATGCGATCTCGTGAACACCGGCGACGCGTCCGAAGACGGCGTCCTCGAGCTCGGCGAAGTCGAAACCTTTCGAGCCCGGAACGAGGTGCGAGAGCACGACCTGCGTTCTGCGCAGCGCCCGTTCGCCGATGTCGAACGAGATGGTCCGCAGCGCAGACCGCGTTCGCGCAACGGCGTCGGGACGTGCGCAGACGGTGAGGACGATGGACGCCGAAGGTTCGCTCCGCAGAGGCCGCGCACGTTCTCTACCGAGGGCACGGTGGCCGAGGTCGTAGAGCACGACGTCCGTGCGGTGTCGCAGGTACCAGTCGAGCCGTTCGTAATCCGGCTCGGCCGTCTCGGTCGCAGGCCTGTCCACCACGGGAATGCCGCGGTCCCCGGCCCTCTCGGCGAGGTCCCCGCCTCCGACGGTCGCGTCTGCGACGACCGCTGTGCGTCCGTCACGCGCACACGCGTCGCCCAATCCCACAGCAGTGGTGGTGGCGGCGGTCCCGCCGCCCGCACCGATAACCAGAATGGTGCTCATCGTTCGTCCTCGCCCCATGACAACAGCCGTGATGCTCTGCGTCCGGGCCGAGTGTTCAGACACGGGAAACTCTCTTACGAGAGCGCGTGAAAAGTATAAAGCCGGGTGTCAGTCGTTCGCGTGCAGTGCCGCGTTGAGTTCGACGCCGGTGCCCTTCCACGGCACCACCTCGACGGCGCCCGATACCGAGTTGCGACGGAAGAGCAGGTTGCTGTTGCCGCTGAGCGATGCAGCCTTGACGACAGTTCCGTCCGGGCCGGTGACCTTGGTGCCCGCGGTGATGTACAGGCCCGCCTCGACGACGCAGTCGTCGCCGAGCGAGATACCCAGGCCGGAATTGGCGCCGAGCAGGCAGCGTTCGCCGACCGAGATGACGTTCTTGCCGCCACCGGACAGCGTGCCCATGATCGAGGCGCCGCCCCCGACGTCGGAGCCGTCACCGACGACGACACCGGCGGAGATGCGTCCCTCGACCATCGAGTTGCCGAGGGTTCCGGCGTTGAAGTTGACGAACCCCTCGTGCATGACAGTGGTGCCGCTTGCCAGGTGGGCGCCGAGTCGCACGCGGTCGGCGTCGGCGACGCGGACGCCGGACGGAGCGACGTAGTCGACCATGCGGGGGAACTTGTCGATGCTGTAGACGGTGACGGGTCCGCGGGCGCGCAGCCGGGCCCGGACGGTCTCGAATCCGTCGACGGCGGCGGGCCCGTGGTTGGTCCAGACGACGTTGGCGAGGAAGCCGAACTGGCCGTCGAGGTTGACCCCGTGCGGCGTGACCAGTCGGTGGGATAGCAGCTGCAGACGCAGGTAGCAATCGTGTGCGTCCGTGGGTGCGTCGTCGATGGAGGAGATGGTGGTGCGCACGGCGACGACGTCGACGCCGCGAGCGGCGTCCGGTCCGACGAGGTCCGCGAACTCGGCGGGGATGTCATCGCCGGTCAGGCGAGTGGTTCCGGCTTCGGCGTATTCGCCGAGCTCGGGGCTCGGGTACCAGGTGTCGAGGACGACTCCGCTGGTGGTGATGTTGGCAATTCCGACTGCTGATGCTCCCTGTGCGCTCACGGGTGTCGAGAATACGGGTCGGCGCGGTGTGCGAGAAAGGCAGTGTTGGGCAATTACAGTGACCGCGTGAGTTCGTACCCCCCGCTCGATCTGCATGCCGACCCCATCGACCTGACCGCGGCGCTCGTCGACATCCCCAGCGTCTCGGAGGACGAGGGCGTCGTCGCCGACGCGGTGGAGGCTGCGCTGCGCGAACAGACCACCGGATTCGAGATCGTCCGCAACGGCAACGCGGTGCTCGCGCGCACCGATCGCGGACTGCCGAGCCGCGTCGTGCTCGCCGGTCATCTCGACACCGTTCCGATTGCCGACAACGTGCCGAGCCGCCGCGAGCGTGACGGCGCCGAAGGCGACGTCATCCATGGCTGCGGAACCGTCGACATGAAGTCCGGCGACGCCGTGTTCCTACATCTGGCGGCGACGATCGCCGACCCGAAGCACGACATCACCCTGGTCTTCTACGACTGCGAGGAGATCGAGGCGTCGAAGAACGGGCTCGGCCGGATCGAACGCGAGCTCCCCGAATGGTTGCAGGCCGACGTGGCGATCCTGGGGGAGCCGACGGGTGGGTTCATCGAAGCCGGCTGCCAGGGAACCCTGCGGGTGCGCCTGAAGGCGAGTGGCACGAGAGCACACAGCGCTCGATCGTGGCTCGGCGACAACGCGATTCACAAGTTCGGTGCTGTGCTCAATCGTTTGGCCGCCTACGACGCGCGGCAGGTCGACATCGATGGCTGCGTCTATCGGGAAGGGCTGCAAGCGGTCCGGATCGCAGGCGGCGTCGCCGGAAACGTCGTTCCCGATGCTGCCGAACTCGACGTGAACTTTCGGTTCGCGCCGGACCGCAGCGTCGAGGAGGCGGTTGCGCACGTACGGGACGTCGTCGACGGGTTAAATCTCGGTTTCGAGGTTACGGACTCCTCGGCCGGCGCGTTGCCGGGGCTCGGCGCTCCCGCTGCGGCTGCGCTGATCGAGGCCGCCGGCGGCAACTTCCGCGCCAAGTACGGCTGGACGGACGTCTCGCGCTTCTCGGCGCTCGGTATCCCCGCCGTCAACTACGGTCCCGGAGACCCGAATCTCGCACACAAGCGGGACGAGCGCGTTCCCACCGAGCAGATCACGACCGTCGCCCGCGTGCTTCGGGGATATCTTGCCAATCCGTAGCCGATAGCCTGCCGGTATGGAAGACGACAAGGCACCCAAGCACAAGGGCCCGGTGGTTCTGCGCCGCGGACGCAACTCCGAAACGTCCACCTCCGATCAGCGGTTGCTCGACCAGCGAGGTCCCGGCAACTGGATTCACACCGACACCTGGCGCGTTCTGCGTATTCAGAGCGAATTCGTCGAGGGCTTCGGCGCGCTGGCGGAGGTACCCAAGGCGGTCACGGTGTTCGGGTCGGCCCGCACGCCGAACGATCACGTGGAGTACGACCGTGCCCGGGCACTCGGAAGAGCCCTTGCGGAAAGCGGATTCGCAGTCATCACCGGCGGCGGACCGGGTGTCATGGAGGGCGCCAACCGCGGGGCGTGCGAAGCCGACGGTTACTCGATCGGCCTCGGCATCGAGCTACCGTTCGAGCAGGGTCTGAACGAGTGGGTCGACCTTGGCATGAACTTCCGCTACTTCTTCGTTCGCAAGACGATGTTCGTCAAATACTCACAGGCGTTCGTATGTCTGCCGGGCGGTTTCGGCACCCTCGACGAACTGTTCGAGGCGCTCACCCTGGTGCAGACGGGCAAGGTCACCCGGTTCCCGATCATTCTTCTGGGCACCGAGTACTGGTCGGGGCTGCTCGACTGGATCAAGAACACCTTGGTGGCGCAGGGCAAGGTGTCGCCGGCGGATCTCGAACTGATCCACTGCACCGACAGCGTGGACGAAGCCGTGCGCATCGTGCTGGAAACAACAGGAGAAAATTCGTGAGTCGTAGCGTCTGCGTCTACTGTGCGTCCGGCCCGGTCGACGATTCGTTCATCGAACTTGCCCGCGAACTCGGCACCGAGATCGGTCGACGGGGGTGGCAGTTGGTCTCGGGCGGCGGCAACGTCTCGATGATGGGCGCCGTCGCGGAATCCGCGCGCGCCGCCGGGGCATTCACCATCGGAGTCATTCCGAAGGCACTCGTCCACCGCGAGGTCGCCGACGTCGACGCGGACGAGTTGATCGTCACCGACACCATGCGTGAGCGGAAGAAGATCATGGAGGATCGCGCGGACGCGTTCATCACGCTGCCCGGTGGCATCGGCACCCTCGAGGAGCTGTTCGAGACGTGGACCGCCGGCTATCTCGGGATGCACTCCAAGCCGGTGGTGATGCTCGATCCTGCCGGGCACTACGACGGACTCTTCGCCTGGATCGACGGCCTCGCCCCCACCGGATTCGTGCAGCAGAGGGCCCTCGATCGACTGGTCAGAACGGCTACGGTGGGTGCAGCGCTCGACGCATGTTCCGCATCCAACGGGTCAGAGGTTACTCTGGAGTAGGGTAACTAATCTCACATCGCGCAAAGGGGAGCTCATGGTTGTCGATGCCCGTCAAAAGATCGGTGTCAGTGACCTTGCGGTCGCGCTGCCGAAAATGGTGACGGAGGTGCCCAGTCTTCTCAGGGGCGTCGCGGGATTCACTCGGAAGCCGTACCACAAGGCATCGATCGGCAAAGTGTTTCAAGACACCGCAGCCAGGCGGGGCAGTCACCCCTTCATCCGGTTCGAGGGCAAGTCCACCTCGTACGCCGACGCGAATGCACTCGTCAACCAGTACGCCGCCGTGTTCACCGATCTCGGAGTCCGCCGCGGAGACGTCGTCGGCGTACTGAGCAAGAACCGCCCCGAGGCACTGTTCGCCGCTCTCGCCGCGGTCAAACTCGGCGCCACGGCCGGAATGCTCAACTACAACCAGCGCGGCGACGTGCTCGAGCACAGCCTCGGAATCCTCGACGCAGCCGTGCTGGTGCTCGACGAAGATGCCCAGGAAGCCATCGACTCGCTCGACGGCCCGCCTCAGGCCGGGTCGGTGCTGCCGATCACCGAGCTCACCGAGCGCGCAGCCGGAGCGGGCACCGAGAACCCGTCGGTCACCGCCGAGATCCAGGCCAAGGAGAAGGCGTTCTACATCTTCACCTCGGGCACCACCGGCATGCCCAAGGCCAGTCTGATGAGCCACTTCCGTTGGCTCAAGTCGATGTCCGGGCTGGGCAGCATGGGCGTCCGGCTTCGCGGCAACGACGTCATCTATTGCTGCCTGCCGCTCTATCACAACAACGCCCTGACGGTCACGCTGTCCTCCGTGCTCGCAGGCGGCGCCACGATGGCCATCGGCAAGCAGTTCTCGGTCAGCAAGTTCTGGGACGACGTGGCCGTCAACGAGGCCACCGCGTTCACCTACATCGGTGAGCTGTGCAGGTACCTGCTCACACAGCCGAAGAAGGATACGGATCGCGACAACACGATCCGACTGGTCGTCGGCAACGGGCTCCGGCCTGAGATCTGGGACGAGTTCACCGAGCGTTTCGGGATCGACCGCGTCGCCGAGTTCTACGGCGCCAGCGAGTGCAACATCGCGTTCATCAACGCACTGAACATGAAGAAGACCGCCGGTGTGTGCCCACTGCCGTACGCGGTCGTCGAGTACGACGACGAAAGCGGCAAGGCCAAGCGCGGCAAGGACGGCAAGCTTCGGCGGGTCGGCGCGGGCGATGTGGGCCTGCTGCTGTCGAAGATTACCGACCGCGCTCCATTCGACGGCTACTCCGACGACGACGCCACCGAGAAGAAGCTCGTTCGCGACGGCTTCAAGGACGGCGACGCGTGGTTCGACACGGGCGACCTCGTCCGCAAGCAGGGATGGTTGCACGTCGCCTTCGTCGACCGACTCGGCGACACCTTCCGGTGGAAGGGCGAGAACGTTGCGACGACCCAGGTGGAAGGCGCGCTCGGCGGCCACCCGTCCATCGATGGCGCCGTGGTCTATGGCGTCGACATCGACGGCACCGACGGTAAGGCCGGCATGGCTGCGGTGACGCTGCGCGACGGTGAATCGTTCGACGGCAAGGCCCTCGCGGATCACCTCTATGACAAGCTCCCCAGCTACGCGGTGCCGCTGTTCGTGCGCGTCGTCGACAGTCTCGAGCAGACGTCGACGTTCAAGAGCCAGAAGGTGGCGCTGCGCAAGCTGGGCTACGGCGACGACCCCGAGAGCGAGCTCTACGTGCTGCGCGGCAAGTCCGGCGGATACGACAAGGCGTACGACGGCTACGTGGACGAAGTCGCAGCTGGGAAGGCACCCAGCAGCAAGTAGGCCATCATGAATGGATGAGCACTCTCTGCGGCAGGCCGGTGGCAGACGATCGCGCCCTCGTGATGGCGATCGTCAACCGCACTCCCGATTCGTTCTACGACTCCGGTGCCAACTTCGCCGACGCTGCCGCGATGGCGTCGGTTCACCGTGCCGTCGCAGAGGGTGCAGACATGGTCGACATCGGCGGCGTCAAGGCAGGCCCGGGGGTCCTCGTAGACGCCGCCGAGGAGACCCGGCGCGTCGTCCCGTTCGTCGAGGCAATTCGCAGCGAGTACCCCGATCTGTTGATCAGCGTCGACACGTGGCGCAGCGAGGTGGCCCGGCTGGCGTGCGCAGTCGGCGCCGACATGATCAACGACACGTGGGCCGGTGCCGACCCGGATCTCGTCGGGGTTGCCGCCGAACACGGTGTCGGCATCGTCTGCTCGCATACCGGAGGTGCGACGCCGCGCACCCGGCCGCATCGAGTTCGGTACACCGATGTCGTCGCCGATGTGGTCGCCGAGGTGACCACGGCCGCCGAGAAGGCCGTTGCGGCAGGCGTGCGGGCCGACTCGATTCTCATCGATCCGACGCACGATTTCGGGAAAAACACCTATCACGGGCTCGAGTTGTTGCGGTGCGTGGACGTTCTTGTAAACACCGGGTGGCCAGTGCTGATGGCGCTGAGCAACAAGGACTTCATCGGGGAGACTCTGGGAGTGGAACTCGCCGACCGGTTGGAGGGAACATTGGCAGCGACAGCATTGGCCGCAGCAGGGGGTGCTCGGATGTTCCGGGTGCACGAGGTGGCGTCGACCAGAAGAGTCGTAGACATGGTTGCGGCGATACAGGGTAAGTCGGTTCCCGTACGGACGACCAGGGGGCTCGCATGACACTCGCAGATCCGACCATCGTGTCGAAATCCTGGGCCGAGACCAACAGCTGGGACGAGCCGATATGGACGCTCGACGAGCTCGTTGCGGCCAAGGCAGGGCGGACGGTGTCCGTCGTCCTGCCCGCGCTCGACGAAGAAGAAACCGTCGCCGCGGTTGTGGCGACCATCCATCCATTACTGGGCAACCTCGTCGACGAACTGATCGTGCTCGATTCCGGGTCGACCGACGCCACGGCCGAGCGCGCCGCTGCCGCCGGCGCACGCGTCATCAGCCGGGAGGAAGCGATACCCGGCCTCGACCCCGTGGCGGGCAAGGGGGAGGTGCTCTGGCGTGCAGTGGCGGCGTCGACGGGTGACCTCATCGCGTTCGTCGATTCGGACCTGATCAACCCCGACCCGGCATTCGTCCCCAAGCTCCTCGGCCCGCTGCTGATGGGCGACGGTATTCATCTGGTCAAGGGCTTCTACCGTCGCCCGTTGCGAACGAGCGGCACCGAGGACGTGAACGGCGGCGGCCGGGTCACCGAGCTCGTCGCACGGCCGATGCTCGCGGCCATGCGACCCGAACTGACCGGCGTCATCCAGCCCCTCGGCGGTGAGTATGCGGGCACCCGTGAACTGCTGTCGTCAGTGCCGTTCGCGCCCGGATACGGGGTGGAGATCGGTCTGTTGCTCGACACCTACGACAGGCTCGGCCTCGGCGCCATCGGCCAGGTCAACCTCGGAGTACGCAAACACCGAAATCGGCCGCTCTCCGAGCTCGGCGCGATGAGTCGTCAAATCGTCGGCACCATGCTGAACCGGTGCGGGATGGTCGATTCGGGCGCAGGGCTGCTGCAGTTCAGGCTCGACGGCGACTCGTTCGTTCCGTTCGCCACGGAAGTTTCGTTGGCCGATCGCCCGGCGGTGGACACCTTGCGCGGGTGAGCCTGCGGCGTGAGAACATCGTGCGATGCTGACGCTCCTGCTCTACGTCGTCATCATCGCCGTTGTCGCTGCCGTGCTCTTCTTCGTCGCGAGCGCCGTCTTCGGGCGGGGTGAGGAGCTCGAACCCCTTCCCGAAGGCACGACCGCAACGGTTCTGCCCGCGGAAGGGGTCACGGGCGACGACGTACGAGCGCTGAAATTCCAGCAGACGCTGCGGGGTTATCAGCCGAGCGAAGTCGACTGGGCACTGGACCGACTGGGTGCCGAAATCGATCTGCTCAGGTCACGCCTGGCCGCAGACGAGGAACAGTGACGGCGATTGCCGGGCCCGACGGCAAACTGCGCTGTCCGTGGGGAGCAGGTAACTCGGGTGCGGGCACCGACGAGCTCTACCGCAGCTATCACGACACCGAGTGGGGGCAACCCCGCCACGGCCGCGACGAGCTCTACGAACGGCTGTGCCTCGAGGCGTTCCAGTCGGGTCTCTCGTGGATCACGATCCTGCGCAAACGCGATAACTTCCGGGCTGCGTTCGCCGGGTTCGACCCCGAGAAGGTCGCCGGCTTCGCTGCTTCGGACGTCGAGCGACTGATGAGTGATGCGTCCATCGTTCGCAATCGAGCGAAGATCGACGCTGCCATCGGCAATGCGCGTGCCATCCTGGATCTGACCGGGACCGACCTCGACACTCTGCTCTGGTCGTTCGCGCCGCAACCCCGCGCCCAGCGTCTCGTCGAGTTCTCCGACGTGCCAGGGGCCACGCCCGAGTCCGTGGCCATGGCCAAGGAACTCAAACGCCGGGGGTTCCGGTTCGTCGGCCCCACCACGGCATACGCGTTGATGCAGGCCACCGGAATGGTCGACGATCACCTGGCGGGATGTTGGGTGGAGGTCGCCGATACAGACTCCAATTCCCGGTATCGGCCTCGATAGGGAAGAATAGGACCCAAGAACCTTTCTCGCCCACGGCGAGAGAACTTTTTTGGCCGAGGCGCTGAGCTGGGTGGCGCAGATGTGGAGGGAGCAGAGGATGGCGGCGATGAAGCCCCGGACCGGGGACGGTCCCCTCGAAGCAACCAAAGAGGGACGAGGGATCGTCATGAGAGTGCCGCTGGAAGGCGGTGGGCGACTTGTCGTCGAACTCACGCCTGACGAGGCAGCTGCACTCGGTGAAGAGTTGAAGGGCGTCACCGGTTAACTGCTCGTTTGTTTCTGTGCCCGGCCCCGCTTGCCTCACCGGCAGGCGGGGCTTTGTGGTGTTCAGTCCAGTGGTGGGTGCCGCCGATGCTTGCTGACGTCGTCGATCTGTTGATCTGCCCGCACTGCGGCGCGGATCTCGATATGGCGGACACGACGATGCTGTGCGACCGCGGCCATAGTTTCGACGTCGCGAGGCAGGGATACGTGAGCCTGCTACCGGGTAGCGCCGGCAAGATCACCGGAGACTCGGCCGACATGATCGCTGCGCGCGCCGAGTTCTTGGCGGGCGGCCACTTCGATCCGATCGCCGACGCCGTCGTGGCTGCGGTCGGTGGACGCGAGACCGTCCTCGAGGTGGGTGCGGGCAGTGGCCACTACCTGTCGGGGGTTCTCGACGCGACCGGTGGCCGCGGTATCGGCGTCGACGTGTCCAAGGCGGCGGCCAGGCGAATCGCGCGCGCACACCCGCGAATCGGCTCCGTGGTGGCCGACGTGTGGCACGGTCTGCCGGTGCGCTCGGCGTCGATCGGTGCGGCGACGTGTGTGTTCTCGCCGCGCAACGCCGTCGAACTGCGGCGGGTACTGGGGCCGGACGGGATTCTCGTGGTGGTCACACCGACCGAGCGACATCAGCAGGAGCTCATCGGTGCCCTGGGACTCATCGGAGTCGACGAGGACAAGGCTCGCCGGCTCGGCGACACACTGTCCGGTCGTTTCGGACAGGTCGACCGTACGAGCGTCGAACATCGCATGTCGTTGACGCATTCCGACGTCGCATCCCTGGTGTCGATGGGCCCCTCGGCGCGTCACACCACCGATACCTCGCGCACCGAAGCGATCGCTCGACTGCCCGAGCGTGTCGACGTGACGCTCTCGGTGACCGTCGGAACCTACGCGGTGCGCTGAGCCCGCACCGCGAGCGCTGCCCGGTACACCTCGAGGGTCTGCTGGGCGATGGCTGCCCAGGAGAACTCCGCGACGGCCCGTGCCCGACCGGCCTGACCCATCGCGGTCGCGGTGGCCGGATCGAGGGCCACCTCGTTGACGGTGTCGGCCAACGCCTGCTCGAATGCCTCCGGTTGGGCGGCGTCGTAGTGCACCAGCCGACCGGTGACACCCTCGTCGACGACCTCGGGAATGCCGCCGACGTCGGATGCGACCACCGCGGTTTCGGCCGCCATTGCCTCGAGATTGACGATGCCGAGCGGCTCGTACACGGACGGGCACACGAATACCCGGGCAGCCGAGAGGATTTCGCGGATCTTCTCGGTGGGAAGCATGTCGCGGACCCAGAAGACACCACCGCGGGTGCGCTGCAATTCTTCGACCGCACGCTCCGTTTCAGCGGCGATCTCCGGTGTGTCGGGCGCGCCCGCGCACAGCACGAGCTGGATCGACGGATCGAAACGGTGTGCGGCAGCGATGAGGTGACCGACACCCTTCTGCCGGGTAATTCGGCCGACGAACGCGACCATCGGCGAGTTCGGGTCGACCGCGATGGAGTCGAGTGCCGAATCCGACGAGTCGGCCGCGGGACCCGCATGCCAATTGGTGGTATCGATCCCGTTGCGCACCACGTGAACTCGGTTGGGGTCGAGGCGTGGGTAGGCGTCGAGCACGTCCTTGGCCATGCCCTCGCTGACAGCGATGACCGCATCGGCGTACTCGACGGCGTTCTTCTCCGACCACGACGAGATGCGGTAGCCGCCGCCCAACTGCTCGGCCTTCCACGGTCGTCGCGGCTCGAGCGAGTGCGCCGTCAAAATGTGCGGGACCCCGTACAGTTCGGCCGCCAGATGCCCGGCGAGCCCGGTGTACCAGGTGTGCGAGTGCACCACGTCGGCACCGGCCGCGGCATTCGCCATCCGCAACTCCGCGGACAGCGTCGTCAACGCGGCGTTCGCACCACGCAGTGCCGGATCGGGATCGTGCACCTGAGCTGTGTCGCGAGGCGCACCCATACAGTGGATGTCGACCTCGCACAGTGCTTTCAACTGTGCTGCAAGCTCGGTGACGTGCACCCCTGCTCCGCCGTACACCTCGGGTGGATATTCCCTCGTCATCATCGCCACGCGCACACCTGTCAACCTACATTCCCCCGACGAAACGCGTGTACTGCTAGCAAGGTTCATCCGGTGCGGATAGGTTGGGAACGTGAGGACACAACCGCACGTACTAGGGATCGTGCTTGCCGGCGGTGAGGGTAAGCGCCTTTACCCGATGACCGCGGACCGAGCCAAACCAGCCGTCCCGTTCGGCGGCGCGTATCGATTGATCGACTTCGTTCTGAGCAATCTCGTCAACGCCGGTTACCTCCGGCTCTGCGTGCTGACCCAGTACAAGTCGCACTCGCTCGACCGACACATCTCGCAGACCTGGCGTCTGTCCGGATTCGCGGGGGAGTACATCACCCCGGTGCCGGCGCAGCAACGTCTCGGTCCGCGGTGGTACACCGGAAGCGCGGATGCCATTTTCCAATCGCTCAACCTCGTCTACGACGAGGACCCGGAGTACATCGTGGTCTTCGGCGCCGACCACGTGTACCGCATGGACCCGGAACAGATGGTGCAGCAGCACATCGACTCCGGCGCAGGCGTCACCGTCGCCGGTATCCGAGTACCTCGTAGCGAGGCGTTCGCGTTCGGCTGCATCGACAGCGACGACACCGGCAAGATCACCCAGTTCCTGGAGAAGCCGGCCAACCCGCCCGGAACTCCCGACGACCCCGACGTCACCTACGCATCCATGGGCAACTACGTCTTCACGACGAAGGTGCTCGTCGACGCCATCAAGGCCGACGCGCAGAACACCGACTCCGATCACGACATGGGCGGGGACATCATTCCCGCGCTCGTCGCGGCGGGCGTGGCGTCGGTGTACGACTTCAACGACAACGTTGTCCCCGGGGCCACCGAACGCGACCGCGGATACTGGCGCGACGTCGGAACCATCGACGCGTTCTACGACGCACACATGGACCTGGTGTCGGTCCACCCGATCTTCAACCTCTACAACCGCCGCTGGCCCATCCGCGGCGCTGCAGAGAACCTCGCGCCGGCCAAATTCGTCCAGGGCGGCCTCGCCCAGGAATCGATCGTGGGTGCAGGATCGATCCTGTCGGCCGCCACGGTGCGCAACTCGGTGGTGAGCTCGTCGGTCATGATCGACGCCGGCGCCACCGTCGAGGGCAGCGTCATCATGCCCGGTGTGCGTATCGGCAAGGGCGCCGTGGTGCGTCGCGCGATCCTGGACAAGAACGTGGTCGTCGGCGACGGCGAAATCGTCGGCGTCGACCTCGAACGGGACCGCGAGCGGTTCAACGTGTCCGCAGGCGGCGTCGTGTCCGTCGGTAAGGGCGTCTGGATCTGACTCAGCTACGCGAAGCGCAGATCAGGCCGTCACCGAGGGGGAGAAGCACGGTGGTCAGCCGCTCGTCCTCGGCGATGGCGCGGGCGGCTGCCCGAACAGCGACGGTGGTGGCGTCGCGCTGAGCCGAATCGGGCACCCGGCCACCGAGCAGGGCGTTGTGCAGCACCAGGACTCCGCCCGGCCGCAGCAGTCGCACCGATTCCTGAACGAAATGCAGGTGATCGACCGGGCTGGCGTCGATGAACACCAGATCGTAGGTATCGTCCGCGAGCCGGGGCAGTACGTCGAGCGCCCAGCCGTTGATCAGACGAGTCCGCGACGGCGGAATTCCGCCCGCCCGGAAGGCCTCCTTGGCTGCGCGCTGATGTTCGGGTTCGGTGTCGATGGTCGTCAGCACACCGTCGTCTCGCATCCCGTCGAGTAGCCACAGGCCGCTGATGCCCGCACCCGTGCCGATCTCGACGACGGTTTTGGCGCCCAGCATCTGGGTGAAGATGCTCAGGACCGCGCCGACGGACGACGGAACGGGAGCTGCGCCCAATTCCTCGGCGCGTTCACGGGCCGATACGAGTACCTCGTCCTCCTGAGCGGAGTCCTCGGCGTAGGCAAGCAGTTTCTCGGCGTTTGTCGGCACGAAGCGAGGTTATCGCCTCGATGGTGTGGCCCGCGGACTGACGCGGTGGATACGGGCTCGGTTTATCAGCAGGGCCTCAGGTTATTCACATGGTCGGCACACCCGGGTGGGAGAAGGTACTTACAGGCCGCACGATCGCCAGGCGGCCACCGAAGGAACATTCGAGCGGTGCCGCAGGTTGAACACCACAGCGGGAACCGCGAGAAGAAGTTCCTGAGCAGGAGGATCAAGTCATCTACAAGATCAACGGAGACCGTGACACCGCTCAACTCTCCATGTCTGCAACAGAAGACGTGAGCGGCACCGCCGTGTTCGACGCAACCGGCGAAGAAGCAACGATGCCGTCCTGGGACGAATTGGTCCGTGAGCACGGCGACCGCGTCTACCGTCTCGCGTACCGGCTGTCGGGCAATGCACAGGATGCCGAGGACCTGACCCAGGACACCTTCATTCGCGTCTTCCGTTCGCTGTCGAACTACCAGCCCGGAACCTTCGAGGGCTGGTTGCACCGCATCACCACCAACCTGTTTCTCGACATGGTCCGTCGTCGCAGCCGTATCCGCATGGAGGCGTTGCCCGAGGACTACGACCGCGTTCCGTCCCCGATGCCCAACCCCGAGCAGATTTACCACGATGCGCGCCTGAACCCCGATCTGCAGTCGGCACTCGACTCGCTCGCGCCCGAGTTTCGCGCGGCGATCGTGCTGTGCGACATCGAAGGACTGTCGTACGAGGAGATCGGTGCGACACTGGGAATCAAGCTCGGAACGGTTCGCAGCCGCATTCACCGGGGACGCGCCGCGCTTCGCGAGTACCTTCGAGTAGGCGGGAAGGTCGACTCGGGTCACGCACGTGTTCAGTAGCTACCAGGAGGGTTGGATGGCGCAGGCGCACGAGCCACGGCGGTTCAGCTCGACGGAGCATCTGGCCAGCGAGGCAGTTGCGGCATTCGCAGACGGTGAGCTCCGGATGACGGCGTATCTGCGTGCCGCTCGGCACATCGCCGAATGCCCCGAATGCGCAGCCGAGGTGGACGCGCAGCAGCAGGCGCGGAGCGCTCTCAAGGATTCGGGCGAGATGTCGATGCCGCATTCGCTGATCGGTCTGCTCAGTCAAATCCCCAGCTGTGAGCCCTCCTCCGGGAACCGCGACGAGAACAAGAGCGACGTCGAGCGTCGACGACGCGTCATCGTCACCTCCGTCGTGGGACTTCGCAAACGCCGCCGGTAATTTCTCGCTGTGTAACCTTGGCCGCTGTGTGACTTTTGGCTGCTGTGATCGACGTGAGCGAGGGGTATCGGAACGCGTGAGCACTTCCGTAAATTCGAAGACACCGCAGGATCCCGACGCGCCGCGACTGCCACCGCGCCCGGTGTACCGACCCACCGTCGACCCTGCCGCCACGGCCGCTTTCTCGCGTCCCGGCGATGTCTCCGGATCGTTCGCGCCCGCTGCATCTCGCTCGGCGCCGACCCCGAACATCGTCTCCCGGCGGCCCGATCCGGTGCTGGCCGAAGCGTTCGGTCGCCCCGCCGACGCCGTCGACTCCCTTCAACG